>CAZGCW010000198.1:0-7278 GCA_964524295.1 uncultured Pseudomonadales bacterium | reverse complement strand
ACAGAAATTCCGAACCCACCTAACTCGAGTATGGCAGAGGACTCCCCGGTTCCAAATTCAACCCTGCCATTGGATACCAAATCCAGAGTTGCAATACATTCTGCGGTTCGGGCAGGGTGATTGTAAGCGCTGATCACCTGGCGAATGCCATGGCCGAGGCGAATTCTCTTGGTTCTCTGCGAAGCGGCTGCCAGGAATATCTCTGGCGCTGAAGAATGCGAATACTCCTCTAGAAAGTGGTGCTCCACCTCCCAGGCATAGTCAATCCCAATGCGATCGGCCAGTTCAACCTGTTCCAATGCATCCTGAAAAAGCTTCTGCTCCACCCCTTCAACCCAGGGCTTAGGCAACTGATGTTCGTAAAAAATTCCAAATTTCATTTCGTTTCTCCTGTCGTCTATCCCAGGCTAAAACCTTCCGCCTGAAGATTGCTTGTTTTCAACTAGCCACCGCAGAAATCTCATCTCATCTCTTTTAGGCTAGCCTATAAAAGCCAGTACTACTGCTACCACACAGCTTCCTAAAACATTCAACCTAGGGCCATACTACTTTGATATCCCTCTGACGCTACTAAAAGCTACTCACTAAATCAATCCAGCACGATTTTATTAATTCCGCTTGATACAACAGTATATCCAGAAGTAATCATGGATCGGCCCTGGATGCGACCGGCGCTTCGCTTTCTTGAGATTCCAGCAGAGCCAGGAGATGAATCGGAGCAGGTCTCACGATCCGGCAAGGACAAAGCCTATTCAATAATGTGGACACAACGTCTCAAACGTGTTTTTGCCCTAGAGATTGGAGAATGTAAGGAATGCGCTGGCAGGGTAAAGATCACAGCCAGCATTAAAGACCCTGAGGTTTGACGCAACGAGGCGCACTCTTGGGAAAAGATACCTGGAAGCAGATAGGAAAACGTGGTTAATTCTTACTATCCCCCGAGATTGGAACATCGAATTGGGTGCCATGGGATTATCAATATGCAGCAAGAAGTCATCACAGATACGGACGAACAACTCATAAGGCGAATGACTCTGGAACCCGGTGAGTCCATGTTCTGGCATACAGATACATGCCGCAGTTTCACTGTCGTGGTTAGAGGTACGAAAATAGCTATAGATTACGCTGATGGCGAAGAGCGCTTATTGATTGATGTGCACCCTGGCATGGCGGGTTGGGACGAGCCGGAGCCTAGAGTGCATCGTGCCATCAATGTGGGTACCGATACTTATGAGGAAATCGTAACATTCTATAAAGCCTCTGCCGATATCGATCCGCAACCCCAGGCTGACGATTGAGCCTCTCCGAAGAGGCGCCCACGTCTATGTCGCGCTTCATCTTTCGTCTCTCGATTCCCTTGGCGGATTTGCATGTCAATACTCTGGGAGCCGCCCTGGAGAAAAACTGGATTTAAGTCAAAAGACCTTAAATCAATTCAGGACGTCTACCAAAGAATTTGTAGTGGCGATGTACCTCCCTTCAAGGTCGGGGTCCTGCCACTCACGGAAATGCTATAAAGATCATCACCTAAATCACAAACGCCCACAGGTCACCGTCATCTGATATAAAAATGCTTTAGGCACTTTGAATTTTATTTCCAATATAACGCGCACGAGGACGAATCAATTTACTCGTTTCGCTAAACTCCAAAAAATGCGCGATATAACCATATATTCTGGCCATAGAAAATAAGGTTGTGAAATATTTCGGCGGTATACCCAGCTGATAAAAAAGAGCCCCTTTATAGAATTCAACATTGGCCCAAATTTCTTTGCCACTGCGCTGAAAAGATTGTTGGCAGGCATCTTCAACCGCCACCAAGGTGTTAAACAAACGTTCAGCATCACCACGGTCGCAGAGTGACTTTGCCATCGGTTTTAAGAGCTTAGCGCGGGGGTCAAGCACTCGATACTCGCGGTGCCCCATGCCCATTATTTTTTTATTTTTTTCCAAACATTCCCGCACATAAGCTTCGGCATTTTCAGGCGCAGAAATTTTTTCCGCCATTTCCAACGCGGCCTGATCCGCCCCTCCGTGTAACACCCCAAACAACGTGCCAATGGAGGCGGAGATGGAAGACTGGATGGGCGCATGAGTACTGGCACATACGCGACCTGCGAAGGTACCAGCATTGTAGCTGTGCTCCAATTGTAAAATTTGAGCGGCGTCTAAAGTCCGTACTTGCTCTGGCAAAGGCACACAGCCATTAAACATCATCAAGAAATTTTCATGAAAGCTAGCGTCACTATTAACGTGAATCGCTTTGCCGTTTGTTTCCAATTGCCGCCATGCTGCGACCAGCGATGGCAACTTAGCGGCAATGATCAACCCTGCTTCTGCGGTGGTCGAAACCTCATCGATATGACATCTGGGTACCAGATTGAGTAAGGGCACCATGCCTTGCAGCATTAACATAGGATGTAAGTGCCCCGGTAATTTACCAAGCATAGCCTGCTCGTTTTTATCCAGGTTACCGTGCAGCACCATAAATTCATGCAAGGCAGATTCCTGCTTGAGATCAGGCCAGCTACCAAATAACAGCAACCACACCACCTGCCAAAAGGGTTTTTCTACCAGCCCTGCAATCGGGTGGCCACGGTAACTCAACTGGCCCGACTGCCCGTTAACCTCTGAAATCGATGTTTCTCCTACTTCAATACCGGCTAAATCTTGTGTAAATATCGCTTGAGTGGCCATTTCCCTGTCCCTTCATTGGTTTAGGTGACAGCAGTCTATGAAAACATTTATGATAAATATACTTAATAATACTTCTTAAATTATAAGTAATACTTATATTTTCCCAAGAGTTTACGGGGACGAACGATGAGACTAGAGAATGGTGAGTTAAGAATATTCCAGGCGGTAGTTGAAGCGAACGGCTTTAACCGCGCGGCGGAGCACTTACATATAAGCCAATCGGCGGTCAGCCAGTCGATTTCAAACCTTGAAGCCAAAATAGACACTCCTTTGATTAAGCGCGGTAAAAAACTCGATTTAACAAAAGCGGGACGCCGCCTTATGGAGCATGCCAATGATGTCCTGCGCGAAGAGCAACAGGTACTGGAGGATATTACTCGCATTAAACAGGGTGATCCCCAGACCTTAAACCTTGCAATTAACAGCACGATTAATCGATTTTATGCCCCCCAGTTGCTTAGCCAGTTCAGTCAGATGCAGCCAAATACACAGCTGAAAATTTCGGAGTTGCCAAGTCGAAATCTAATTTATGATGTTCTATCCGGCCGCGTAGAATTAGCCATTGGGCCGTTTCAAAAACAAATGGATGCATTTCACACGATCCCTCTTTTCCGGGAAACTCGTCACCTTGTCGTCAGCCCTAACCACCCGGATTTTAGCGGCATTATTCGTGGCGACACAAAACACTTAAGAAAAACACCGCTCATCGCTTCCTCACTAGATAATCTTGAGATGCGTCCAGCCATCCAGCGTATTCGAGACCGCTTTAAATCGGTGTGGGAAATTTCCAGTATGAACATGCGAATTCATTTCGTGAACGAAGGGCTCGGCGTGGCGTTTATTAGCAGCAAATTATTACGTGATCACCCAGTGTGTCGGGAATTTGCCGTAATAGAAAATTTAGCTTATGCGAGCATAGAAAGGCAGGTGGGTATTTACCACAGACTGGGTAAAACCCTGAGCCCTTGCGCAGAGCACTTTATTGCGCTGTGTGGAGAGTTCTGGAAAATACACCTATTGAAAGCTTCGGAAAAATAAACTCGACGACGTGAGCACAACGTCTCAAACGTGTTTTTGCCCTAGAGATTGGAGAATGTAAGGAATGCGCTGGCAGGGTGAAGTTCATAGCCAGCATTGGAGACCCTGAGGTTTGACGCAACGAGTCACACTCTCTGGAAAGAGATACAACTGAGATCGCTAATTAGAGAGTTGCCCGGTTTTTGTAGGTTTTAGGCTGAACCCCCCCGTTTATCCATTCCTATCTAGTTTGTTAGGCGCCGGAACGGATCCTCTGAGGTGTCAGCGACAGGGAAACGAAAGCTTCTGGCGCAGCATGCCAGCCTTGAATTTCATTTGCGTAGTCCGGGTTGGACATGTCCCAATACTTGGGCGCGACTTCGTCGAGTAGTGCAGACCACTGCTCTGATGCGAAGTCGCTTATTGATATTTGACCATCAAAGGCGACCCAACCTTCTGCTTCACAAACACGGTTGGTCACTAACACGGAAGCACTCGGGTCACTTTGAAGTTGTGACACTTTTGGTCGGATGCCACACACCGGCGGGTCTAAGTGAGGCGTCACAGGCCAGGAACCGTGCCGCGAAATGTTTGGAATTTCACTATATTCAAAAGCAAAAGGTATACCGATGTGGCTAGGCTTTCTATGTGAATCAGATTGTGGACAATAACAGCTGAATGTCATTGAATTGATAGCCGCCTATGTTTGAGATGGACTTTATTGTTGAACTCATCGCCTATGTGATTCTGGCTGTTGTGGGCGTTAGCGTTGTTTACCACATGCTTCCCTTCAAGTTATGGCAGGGAACGAAACCGAGCTTCGTCTTCTTCCCGAAATACCAGGTGCCTCTGCCGAATTCGATGGGGACAGTAAAATCAACCCTTGAAGTGCTTCATTTTGAACAGGTGAATAGGTCTCGATTTTCCAGAGGTAAGGTTTTTGGCGACTTTTCTTCGAGGTATACCAAGCTGGTAGTAGAATTGGATGAGGAGAACAAGGAAATGAGAATTTCCTCTGCTGTCTTCGGCGTACTGTTTGATACTGGTGATATTTGGCAACTCGCCCAAGACATCGTCAAGAGTGATTAGCACTTCGGATGTTAATGATGCAACCAAAAAGTAATCCCGTCATAATTAAGAAATACAATCCTAATTGGCCTGATGAGTTCGAGAAGTCTCGAGACAACCTTATTACGACTCTCGGAACGGTTGCAATGAGGGGTGATCCTATAGGATCTACATCCGTAGTGGGATTTGCAGCGAAACCAATAATCGAATTTTAAAAAGGAATTCCCATGGGCAGACATTATCCTTTGACTCGGCCGCGTCGATTGAGAAGCAATCCCTTTTCGAGACGACTCACGCGAGAGACTGAGCTCTCGGCGAATGATCTTATTTATCCTTTATTTATCATGGAAGGCGAAAACAACAGTGAAGCCGTTAACAGTATGCCCGGGGTCAATCGTCTTACCGTTGACCTGCTGATCGAAGAAGCCAGAACCGCAGCCTCACTTGGCATACCTCTGATTGCCCTATTTCCGGTCGTGCCCGTCGGCAAAAAAACCGATGATGGTAGCGAGGCTTTCAACCCTAACGGCCTGATTCAGACCGCGGTACGTGCTTTAAAATCAGCTGATATTGACATTGGCGTCATGACCGATGTCGCACTGGATCCTTATACCAGTCATGGCCAGGATGGTGTCATCGATGATCAGGGTTACGTTGTTAACGACATCACGGTAGAGATACTGGTTAAGCAAGCACTGTCCCAGGCTGAAGCCGGGGTCGATATCATTGCTCCTTCAGACATGATGGATGGCAGAATTGGCTGCATTCGTAACGCCCTTGAAGAAGGGGGTTACGTCAATACCAAAATCATGGCTTATTCTGCAAAATATGCTTCCGCTTACTATGGACCGTTTCGAGATGCAGTCGGTTCGGCTACTAATCTCGGCAAGAGTAGTAAAGCGACCTATCAAATGGATCCGGCAAATAGTAACGAAGCCATCGTTGAAGTATCACTCGACCTTGATGAAGGCGCCGATATGGTGATGGTTAAACCGGGCATGCCTTATCTGGATATCGTTCAGAAAGTAAAACAGCATTTTGGCGTTCCAACCATGGTCTACCAGGTCAGCGGTGAATATGCCATGCACATGGCAGCCATTGAAAACGGTTGGCTTACTGACCAGGTGATCCTCGAGTCACTCCTCGCCATGAAGCGAGCAGGGGCAGACGGAATACTCACCTATTTTGCAAAAACGGCAGCAAAAGCACTGAAATAAAATATTAGTATTTGAGTAATCTGATAAGACCGATTAGGATACTGCTTAACCAAGTTAGGATACTCCGGAGTTAATCATCAATGGCAAATATCGCTCATGTTACAGACGACTCATTTGAAACAGACGTACTCGGTTCAGATTTACCGGTACTCGTCGACTACTGGGCAGAGTGGTGTGGACCCTGCAAGGTGATTGCGCCGGTACTCGAAGATATTGCAGCTGAATATGAAGGCAGAATGAAAGTCTGTAAGCTGGATATCGATTCTAACGGTGAAACACCGCACAATTACGGTATTCGTGGAATACCGACGTTGATGTTGTTTAAAAACGGCAGTGTTGAAGCAACCAAGGTTGGGGCGTTATCAAAATCTCAGCTGGCAGACTTCCTGGACAGCAATATTTAAATTGTGTTGAATAACCAGTAGAATAGCGCGACCCCATCACGAATAGGGCCAACGGCTAGAAAATAATAAAAACAAGCCGGCAATGACCGGGTTAGAAATACCCATAAAGAGGTATAACTGCTAAAAATCGACTAGTTAAAATGATAACGTTACATCAAATTAACTTAGTTTCCATTAAACTTAACAACAAAAAAGAGTTGACAAAAAGCGCTCAAAGACGCATTTTCCAATTGTAGCAATCAATATTGTCACACCGATCTAATCGGGACCGACCGACTCCCTTAAAAAAAAACTCCTTAAAAAGGCCTAACGCCTTTTGTCGGTTACTACAACCAAACCAATCTTAAAGTGAAAATTAATGAACCTGACTGACCTCAAAGCGAAGCCCATACCAGAGCTCCTCGAAATTGCCCATGAGATGGGCATGGATAATCTCGGACGATCCAGAAAGCAAGAAATCATCGCTAGTGTACTTCGCAAGCATGCAAAAAGCGGCGAAGACATCTACGGAGATGGTACCTTAGAAATCCTCCAGGATGGATTTGGATTTCTCCGATCCCCGGATAGCTCGTATCTTGCAGGACCCGACGATATTTATGTGTCACCGAGTCAGATCAGAAGATTTAACCTAAGAACAGGTGATACGGTTTCCGGTAAGATTCGTCCTCCAAAGGACAGTGAGCGTTATTTTGCATTACTCAAAGTTGACAAGATCAACTTCACTGATCCATCTGAATCTAAAAACAAAATCCTTTTTGAAAATCTGACTCCCCTGTTTCCGGACGAACCCTTAACGCTCCAGGGGGGTAATGGTAGTACCGAAGATCTAACCGCTCGTATCATCGATCTGACCTCACCCATAGGAAAAGGCCAAC
>CAZGCW010000197.1:2114-7282 GCA_964524295.1 uncultured Pseudomonadales bacterium | reverse complement strand
AATGGCCTGCTTTAATGCTTCAAGTCCATCATATTTTTTCTCTTCACGCAGCTTCTTCCGAAATAGTATCTCTACATACTGACCATAGATATCCGCATCAAAATCAAAAATATGAACTTCCAAGATAGGCTTGATAGTTTCCCCATCGATGGTGGGCCTAACGCCCACATTAGCGACGCCAAAATAGTCATCGTCCAGGCCTTTAATCTCCACAGCATAAACACCGCTGAGGGGTGCCTTATATCGATGCAGTTGGATATTGGCTGTCGGCACCCCAATGGTCCTGCCAACCTGACGGCCCTGCGCGACTCTGCCTGCAATACTATAGGGATGGCCAAGCATCGTCTCAGCCTCTCCGAACGCTCCAGCTTCAAGACAGGCCCTGATTCGGGTACTACTCACACGCTCGCGCTCGAAGGTGAATGTATAGAAATTATTGACTTCGAAGCCAAATTCTTGCCCCGCTCGCTGCAGCATGGAAAAGTCACCGCTGCGATCAGAACCAAACCGAAAATCATCGCCTACATAAAGCGCTTTAACCGAAAGATTATCTACTAATTGAGAAACGAACCCGTCAACATTCATGCCTCGAGTCACTTCATTAAATTTCAGACACAATAACCGGTCAATGCCACACTGCTTGAGCAGGTGAACCTTCTCCCTGAAACGGGTCAGGCGCGCGGGCGCCTGGTACTCATCAAAAAATTCTTTTGGTTGGGGTTCAAAGCAAATCAGCAACGAGGGGCAGCCCAGCCTCACAGACGCTTTTTTGACCTCGGCCAGAATCGCCTGATGCCCTAAATGCACCCCATCAAAATTTCCAATAGTGACCACACAATTGCGATCATCGTGCCTGAGATTACTAATTCCTCTTATAATTCTCATGTTGATTACCGACGAAAATCCCTGAGCCGCATTCCCAATGCAGCCATACTAAGAAAATAAACCAGCGCGCCCAGAATACAGATTACCAGAAGCGCCATCACTCTATCGAAACTACTCAAGGACAACCAATGCGCTAAATCCGGTGTAACCCAAACCAGGAACATTGCCATAACAGCAACTGAGAGCAACAATCTAAATACAAAGTATACCCAACCTTTACCACCTTGGTAGATACCTTTTAATCTCAATCCTCGCCACAACAAAAATGCATTTAGAAAAGCTGAACACGAGGTCGCCAGGGCGAGGCCAACGTGGCCCAGGAAGGCAATTAACATCAGATTCATCAGCATATTAAAAAACAGTGCAATCAAGCCAATCTTAACGGGCGTCGCAGTGTCCTGACGCGCAAAATAACCCGGAGCAAGCACCTTCACTAACATGTGACCCGTCAAACCTGCGCCGTAGGCCTTCAAGCTCAGGCTTGCCATTTCAATATCCAAAGTGGTCATGGCACCATGAAAAAACAGGGTGGCAATTAAAAGATCGGATAAATAGATCAATGCCACACTGGCTGGAATGCCCAGGAGAACAACTGTTTTAACGGCCCAGTCCAGTGTCTCTGAAAAAGCCTGACTGGATTGCTCCACAAACTTCCGGGATAACGCCGGTAATATGACGGTGGCAATGGTGATACCAAACAGGGCCAGCGGTAGTTCCAGCAGCCGATCTGAATAATAGAGCCAGGACAGGCTTCCTGTTATCAGAAAGGTGGCAAGCACGGTATCTAAAAGCAGATTAATCTGGCCGACAGAAACGCCAAACATCGCTGGCACCATCAAACGTAGAATTCGCCTGACCCCACTATGCTTAAAATCAACCTTCAGCCTGGGTAGCAGCCCCAATCGGGCCAGAAAAGGGAGTTGGAACGCCAACTGCACAAAACCGGCAATCAATACACCCCAGGCGAGCGCCAGAACGGGAAAGTCAAAATAAGGCCGGAGCCAGATAGCACTGCCTATCAACGATAAATTAAGTAGCACGGGTGTAAATGCAGGGACGGCAAACCGCCCAAAGGTATTGAGAATAGCCCCCGCAAATGCCGTTAACGAAATCAAAAGCAGGTACGGGAAGGTAATCCTCAACATCTGGGTCGCCAGATAAATTTTCTCGGTTTCCCCTTGGTAAACATAGCCGGCGGCGAAGACGGTAATCACCGCTGCTGCACAGAGCATCCCCAAACCGGTAAAAATGAATAAAGCCAGACCGAGTGTTCCTGCTGTGTGGTCCAGCAGACTCCGCAAAGCTGAACGATCTCCACCCTGCTTATACTCAGAGAGCACTGGGATAAACGCCTGAGAAAAAGCTCCTTCGGCAAATAGACGGCGGAAAAAATTGGGAATCCGAAAAGCCAGGAAAAAACTATCAGCTGCGGCACTTGAACCAAAAAAGTAAGCAATCACGATATCCCGGATCAAACCAAGCACACGAGAGAGCATGGTCATAATCGAAACAACCAGACTCGACTTCAAAAGCGGATCAGGCGCCTGAGAATCTACCGCCTCATTTCCTGAATCTGACATTCTGAGGACCTCGACTATCCATGAACTTTCTCGAAAATCATATACATCCTATCAAACACTGATTGACAAAAACCGAGCAAATCGTCATAGTACCGCGCTCGAAATTCCAGTCCAACTCAGGAAACACATAGTGGCCAATACAGCACAATCAAAAAAACGCGCCAAACAGTCAGAAAAACGCCGAAAGCATAATGCTAGCCAGCGCTCATCAATGAGAACCGCCCTTAAAAAAGCAATCGCGGCAATCGACTCTGGCGACTATACCGCTGCCAGCGAAGCATACAAGGCTGCGGTCCCTATACTTGACCGTGCAGTGACTCACGGTATTATCCACAAGAACAAAGCATCGCGTCATAAATCCAGACTCAACTCACGGATTAAGGCTCTTCAGGCTTAAGCAACAAGCCGGAGTGTCTAAAGGCTTAAGCAACAAGCCCGAGTGTCTAAAGGCTTAAGCAACAAGCCCGAGTGTCTAAAGGCTTAAGCAACAAGCCCGAGTGTCTAAAGGCTTAAACGACTATAAGATTATTCCGGTGGATGACCTCTTCATCCACAAAATAACCTAAAATTGAGTCGATATCCTTGCTTGCCGCACCTGATATACGAGTCAACTCGTCGCTACTGTAATTCGTCAATCCCCTGGCAATTTCTTTGCCCTGGCGATTGGCACAGGAAACCAATTCTCCACGGGTAAAATTGCCTGTCGCGGAGATGATGCCAACGGCGAGCAGGCTACGGCCGTCCTTTTTCAAAACAGACACCGCGCCATCATCGAGAATTAATGTTCCTTCCACCGACAAGGTCGCCAACCACTGCTTGCGAGCCGCCAACACAGGCTTGTCCGCCTTCAATAACGTACCGACAAAAACACCGGTTGCTATGGATTGCAACATCTGCGATTGTCGACCAGCGCAGATAAGCGTGTGTGCCCCGCTTCGCGCGGCAATTCTTGAAGCCTGAACTTTCGTGGTCATCCCACCCCGTCCAAGCATGCCCCCATCTCCGGCCATTTCGTCAAGTCCAGTATCACTGGCCAGCGCTTCATTAACCATCTTGGCCTTTGGATTAGCCCTGGGATTACTGTCAAAAAGGCCTGGTTGATCGGTCAAGATAACCAGCGCGGTTGCTTCTATAAGATTAGTCACCAGCGCAGCCAGGGTATCGTTATCACCAAAGCGGATTTCATCTGTGGCCACAGTGTCATTCTCATTGACGATAGGAACCACACCTAAATCCATCAAAGTCGTCAGGGTAATTCGCGCATTGAGATAACGGTTTCTTGAGCGCAGATCATCATGTGTTAACAGAATCTGCGCTGTTCGTATGCCGTGTGCGGTAAAATTGGATTGGTAAGACTGAATTAATTCCATCTGCCCTACTGCTGCCGCAGCTTGCAGTGAATGAATGACTCGGGGTCGGGTTTGAAAGCCAAGCAGATGCATACCCTGAGCAACGGCACCTGAAGAAACCAGGACAATTTTTTTTCCTTGGGATCTTAAAGCCGCAATATCGTTAACCAGGTCTTTAACCAGTTTTTCATCTAGACCCTGACCATCATAAGTTAACAGCGCACTGCCGACTTTAACGACCCAAATATCACCTGCATCAACCGATGTTTCTTTCATGATTCGTAATGAACTGCCACGGCATCATCATCCTCGTCGCGCTGGCTATTACCCTCTTGTCTTTTTAGTTTTCGTTGTTGTCTTAGTTGCAATGAATAACGGTGGGCATCCTTCCCCGCAACCGTCTCCAGCGTCTTTGCCTCTTCCAGAGCTTGCTCAGTTAAGCCGGAAAAATAATCAGAAATCGAATTCATCAAATCTTTCAATCCGCTACCGGTTACCGAGGAAACCACAAACAATGGCGCATTTTCAGGTAGAACAGCCATCAACTGCTGTTGAAGCGCTCGTTGCTGCTCCGCCGGTAACAGATCAATTTTGCTCAAAACGAGCCATCGCTCCTTGGCGGCAATGGCTGGACTGTATTTTGCGAGTTCCGCTTCTATCACCTTAAAGTTGTTCACAGGGTCACTACCATCTATCGGCAGGACATCCAATAGATGCAGCAAAAGCCGCGTTCTCGACAGGTGCTTAAGAAACTGCACCCCTAGACCGGCCCCTTCAGCGGCCCCTTCTATCAGACCTGGTACATCGGCAATCACAAAGCTTCGCTGATCATCGATACGCACAACACCCAGGTTGGGGATCAATGTTGTGAACGGGTAGTCGGCTATCTTGGGCCTGGCTTCAGAGACTGAACTGATTAAGGTCGATTTACCCGCATTGGGCAGCCCGAGCAAACCAACATCAGCTATCAATTTGAGCTCCAACCTCAAGTTAAAGCATTCGCCAGGATCACCCTGAGTGGTTTTCCTTGGCGCTCTATTGGTACTGCTTTTAAAACGAACATTACCCAGGCCTCGCTTACCCCCCTGGGCTACACGCAGGATCTGCTCCGCTTCTGAAATGTCTCCCAAGTACTCATCCGTATCATCATCAAAGACACTGCTACCCAGCGGAACCTTAATATAAAGATCTTCTCCGCCGGCCCCTGTCTGATCCCTGCTACGACCTGCCTCACCCTTCATGGCACGGTATTGAGGCTGGAATCGAAAATCAACCAGGGTATTGAGGGCACCATCACCGACCAGAAAAACACTGCCGCCGTGACGCCCCGGCCCGGCGACCGGCCCCGGCGAGG
>CAZGCW010000197.1:0-2104 GCA_964524295.1 uncultured Pseudomonadales bacterium | reverse complement strand
ATATATTTTTCGCGACGAAAGCTCAAGCAGCCGTTACCCCCTTTGCCTGCTTCTACTCTAATCGTTGCCTCATCTACGAATTTCATTTCATTTCCTGAAAATGTCCTCACCCGACGAACAAACCAGCTTGACAAAAAAAAGCCCTGTCGGTGACAGGGCTTTTTTATCAAATTCTCATCTTAGCTTGGCGTCACCACATTGACATATTTTCTCTGGTTAGGGCCTTTAGTCAAAAACTCAACTACACCTTCCGCCTTTGCAAAAAGGGTATGATCCCGACCACATCCAACATTAACACCTGGGTGGAACTTAGTCCCCCTCTGCCGAACAATAATATTGCCAGGCAATACGAGCTGACCGCCATATAATTTAACCCCCAGCCGTTTGCTTTCCGAATCACGACCGTTGCGAGTACTACCACCTGCTTTCTTATGCGCCACCTGTGTTATCCCCCAACAATTTCTGTGATTTTAATTTCGGTATAAGACTGCCTATGTCCCGCTTGGCGACGGTAGTGCTTCCTGCGTTTCATCTTGATTATGGTGACTTTTTCGCCACGACCATGACTCATTATTTCTGCTGATACCTTGCCACCATCAACATAAGGCTCACCAATCTTAACCTGTTCCCCTTCACCGATCATCATCACTCGATCAAAATCGACAATAGCACCGGTTTCGGCGTCCAGCTTTTCTAGGCGAAGAACCTCTCCAGGTTCTACTCTGTGTTGTTTACCACCACTCTTAATCACCGCATACATGCTACTGAGACCTTTTTATAAACCTTGTATTTATGTGCCTTGAATCCCGGTTATAATTAACTTGACAGGGAATCAACCCGGAAAAACTATTCAATTTCAGCGCCAGCATTAGAAAATGCCACTAGACTTGCTTCAGACGCCATTGCTCAATTTCAGGACGCGTGATTCTAAGCGAAGCGTGGCTTTTTAGCAACATAGAATTATACTTTACGACTTGACACACCAACGCTGTGAACCCTAGGATCATCGCTTTACCTTCCCTGGTTACACAGCCTCAGGATTTTAATGCCTTATCCATTTTACCAAGCAGTGGAAGCAGAATTCATTGCAGTAAATAAGCTTATAAAGGAAAGCCTGACTTCCCATGTGCCGCTGGTAGAGGAAATCGCTTCCTATTTGATCAATGCCGGCGGTAAAAGACTTCGCCCCCTCCTGGTCCTGCTCAGTGCCAAAGCCTGTGATTATCAGGGCAACGACCATATCAAACTCGCTGTGATCATTGAATTCCTGCATACCGCCATGCTCCTGCATGACGATGTGGTCGATACCTCTGAACTTCGCCGCGGCAGGAAAACAGCCAATGCCCAATGGGGTAACGCGGCCAGTGTACTGGTCGGTGACTTCCTACATTCCAGGGCATTTGAGATGATGGTGGAGATTGGTGACATGAAAATTATGTCCCTATTATCAAAGGCCACCAATGGCATAGCTGAGGGAGAAGTCCAGCAGCTAAGTAACCTAAAAAATTCAGAGATCACTGAAACCGCCTATCGGGAAGTGATCTATCGCAAAACCGCCATGCTGTTTGAAGTAGCCGCTCATACTGGCGCAGTACTCGCCGCCGCTGATAGCAAGAAACAACGAGCCCTATGCCAGCTCGGCAGCGATCTCGGCATCGCCTTTCAATTAATGGATGATCTGCTCGATTACGAGGGCTCCACATCCGACCTGGGAAAAAATGTCGGTGATGACCTTGCTGAAGGTAAAGTGACCCTGCCATTGATCGTCGCACTGAGAAACGGCAACGATGGTCAACGAGTGCTGATAAAAACAGCCGTCGCCAATGGAGATTCAACTGAAATGGCGGCCATTCTCGAGGCAGTTAGGGATACCGGGGGCATTAGCTATACACGGGCACAAGCAGAACTGGCAAAGGACAGCGCCCTGCATAACCTCGAACAAATCCAGCCTTCACCCTATCGCCAAGCCATCAACGACCTGGTTCAATTCTCGATCAATCGCCAGAATTAATTTTAACCTCAGCAAAGAGGTTAGGTATAATAGCCATCAGTCGGGGTGTAGCTCAGCCTGGTAGAGCACTGTCTTCGGGAGGCAGGGGTCGTG
>CAZGCW010000196.1:0-7287 GCA_964524295.1 uncultured Pseudomonadales bacterium | reverse complement strand
ATGAAACTTAACAGAGATGAACCATGAAACACGGACACTTGACAGAACAGCGTAAACATTTTGTGGAAGCTCGATTTCACTGATGATGCTGAAAATCCCTGACTAGTCTTTTTTCTTCTTCTGAATCAGAATTTTTTGTACAGCTTATTTAATCAGAATTGTTTAGTTTGTACATCATCACATTTCGGGAGCAATCCGGGATTTGGTCACATTTTCGAATGCATAGGCACATCTCAGCAAAATCCTTTCACTCCAGGCACCTCCATAAAACGAGAGTCCCACAGGAAGCCCGGAAATGAATCCTAAGGGAACGCTTATTCCGGGGTAGCCCGCAACGGCAGAAGGGGTGTAACTGGTTTCAATCGAGACAGGATCCCCATTAACAGAATCAGTCAGCCAGGCGGGTCCCGAGGTGGGAGCAGTGAAGACGTCCAAACCATGCTGCTGCATAAAGGCGTCGATTCCCTGCTGCCGTGAAAGCCTCCGGCATTCCTTGAGCGATTCCAGGTAAATTTCTGATGAAAGGTCTCCACGGTGTTCTGCTTTTTCAAAAAGTTCCTGACCGAAAAACGGCATAACCTGCTCCTGGTGATGAGTGGGTGGCCTTGCTTTGTTGATTGACCCTGGCGAGTGAATTGAGGGCGTCTTGTGCCATTGTCTCCATTAACACAGCGCAGGAAGGTAGATCGTTGATCAGGCCAGCAACCTGGCCGCTGGGCAGAACACCCTGCTCGGGATGGCCGTCAACCATAGCCTGTTTGATAATCATCGGCGCATTGGCGGCCATCAGCGTTTGCCCCAGAGTCAGTTCACTGTTCCTGGCCATATCCCAGGCGGTTTTCAGGACTTCACTATAGCTGCTGTCCATTTGTTTTTTGAAGCGCCAACCGTTACTCAGCGCCAATAACAGTAGTCTTAGGGTACCTGAACGTTCCAGGTCTGAGAGTCGTTCGTTCATGACCATTCTTTGAGGCAACCCATCGAGCCGCGTAGAAACCGGTATTTCCGTGACCTGGGCCTGCAAATAAGCCTGCTTGGTGCTCGACGGTGTGGGACTTTCCTGCGTGAGTAGGAAACGAGTTCCCATGGCAATGCCGTCCGCACCGAATGTCAAGGCAGCCGCCAAACCACGACCATCCTTGAACCCCCCACAGGCTACAACGGGCACCCCTAAATCAAGATCCAGCACCTGCGCCAGTAGCAACCAGGTCGGTGTGTGACCGGTATGTCCACCGCCTTCGCTCCCTTGGCAGACCAGAATATCGGCACCCATATCCACGGCTTTCCTGGCATGTTTAGCCGCGCCAATAGTCGGTACGCAGAGTATATTCTTGGCCTTAACCTTGCTGATGATCGCAGCTGAGGGCGCGCGCCCGTAGGAAATCGCCTTGACCTCGTGATCGATGCACAGATCAATAATGCGTTCAGCCCCGACTTGAAAGGAATGCAGGTTCACGCCAAAGGGCGGGTCTCCCGCACGTTTGATGGTGTTTATGGCCGCTTCACATTCTGGTACCTGCATGACTGCAGCAGCAAGGAACCCAAACGCACCCGCATGGGTCGATGCAATCACCAGCTCGGGTGTCGCCACCCAGCCCATGGCCGTCTGAATCACCGGATGCCGGCAACCCAGCATCTGCGTCAATGGGGTTGGTATTGTTTGCGTTGGTGGGGTCATAGGCGGCTGGTTAATGGTTGCTGGTTAATGGTTGCTGGTTAATGACGACGGGGTTATGAAAAGTTTCTATCATGGATTCGCCCCAGAGATTAACGTTCGCCCGGTGGATTGTCCCTGAAAATGGTTTTACGCAAGCCATGCGGATCCAAGCGGTCTAAAATGGCCAGCTGGCTGGTTTCTGGCGCTGGCGTCTGGGACAGGTTCGGGGCCTGTTCAAGACTGAACCCGGTGTTGTCCTGAACCTCATCGAAGCTGACGCCCGGGTGCAGGCTGATGACCCGGATAGCATGGTCCTGGCCGTTAAAATCCATAACCGCCAGATTGGAAACAATCCGCCTTAGATCGAGAAATTCGGGTTTAACTCCGTTGGGCCAGCGCGATGGGTTATAACCAATACCACCGACCATATCGACCTCACCGGAGACAAAAGTACGGCTGTCGTGGCTCGGTACAAACATGGAGTTTGCATTGCTGATGGTATTACCTGGGTAGCCGCGCACACCCAACAAGGCGGTTTTGGGTTTTTCGTATTCACCAACAATAGAAATGTTCATCTGACCATACTGGTCCAGTTGCACGGGGGTGACCATGGCATGACGCTGGCCACGACTGATAATGGTAAACACTTTCTCGTAGGTCATCAGACCCTCAATTTTTGGCTTATAGTCTCCCCGGGGACCGACGGGCACAGGCTCACTGACCAGGTAAGCTTCACCTTCCGTCATCATCAAATCGGGCTCGAAAGAGAGTTTTGCCAGTGAGGCTGCCAATCTCGGGACCAGGCCAATACTGGTGATCATGCGCTCACCGTCGCCGCGGAAGGTTTCCGCAGCGGCACAAATACATAATTCGGCAAGGGAATAATTCATCAGTAACTCCTAGAAAACGGGTAGTGGCAGCGCTTCAATGGCTTGACCACCACCCACGGCAGCAGTGTAAGAAGCCAGGTCGACCTGATCCACGTATTCGGAAAAATAGGCCGCCCAGGCCCCTTTGGCTGCTGCGTTGTAGTTCTGCAGATGAGCCACATCAATACCATAAGCAGGACCACACGAAGTCGGGTGTGCGCCAAATGAAGCCAGTGCAACGCCCTGGATAAGATTTCGCTCAATCGGCATCTGTAAGGCCATCATCGGATCATCAAAGGCCTGGGTGTCTACCATCTCTTCACAGGTCAGGTAGGCCTGACTGGCCGCCCGGCAAAACCACTCATCAAAAAACGGATCCGGACCCGAGATGCGCGAATTTCCCTTCATATCTGCCTGATTGACATGGCAGACCGCCATATCCAGATTTAAGGCCGGCATGGCCACAAATTCTTCACCATCTTCATAGGGAGAACGAATGGTCTTTATCTCTGGGTTGGTGGTCATGACATCGGAGGCCAGGCCAACACGCGTGGGCAGAAACGGCAATCGAGCGGCGGCTGCCTTGAGACCCAGCTGAAACATACCCTCGTCTATTTCCATGACTTCGATTTCACCGGCCTGTCGAGCCATCCTGAAGTGCCCTTCCAATGGAACCAGGTCCATGGAGACAAACCCGAATATTAGTTTCTTGATTTTGCCGGAAGCCGCCAGCATACCGACATCAGGGCCACCATAGCTGACCACGGTCAGGTCTTTCACGTCAGTTTTCAACAATTCTCGAATAAAGGCCATGGGTTTGCGCCGGGCACCCCAACCACCGATACCCAGAGTCATGCCACTTTGAACGTGCGCCGCTATATCGGCAATGCTGATTTGTTTATCCATCTCGAGCTCTTTCGTCTATCCTGGGAAGTTGTATTCATGGCCCCAAAGGTCACCGATGGTGCTTTGGGTCGGTTCAAATTGATTCCAATCGAACTGAGCACCATCAAAACCGATTTCAATGGGGATACCTGCTGGCGCCAGAAAATAAAAAGACACCATCTGGTCATTCGCGTGCCGACCCAGGGTTGCTGTGATGGGTAATTCGGCCTGATTCACGCGATCCAGACACGCACCTACCTGGTCAAGGGTTGTGTATTCCGCCATCAAGTGAACCACGCCCGAGGGCGCTGGGCCGTTAAACAAACCGAGGCTGTGATGACGCGGATTGCCTGCATGCAGAAAATGGATGTTCATCTCCGGCATCTCTGCCATGGGTGGTGGCAGGGTCAAATCATCGCTGAGACCAAAACCCATTATATCCTGATAAAAATCGCTGGTGGCTGTATGCTCTATTGCTGGCAGTACCAGATGACCCAAGCCCAGCGCATCGGCAATAAAACTGCAGCCTAATGCCGAGGTAAATTCGCCGCCATCATCACGGCCATGAAAGACTTCAAAGCGGTTTCCGGACGGGTCAACAGCGGTTATAAATGCCTTGACCTGGCGCGCCGCACAAGCCTCCTGGCTGCCCTGTTGAAAATCGATGCTCTGTTCTGCCAGAGCCACCTGCAAGGCGTCGAATTCACTGGCCGAACACTGCCAGCCAGCGCAGACAAACCGGTCTGTTTCGCCGGTTTGCACCAGATACCGAAATGGGGCCGCATCCATTTTCAACTTAACCGTGCCATCCGCATCCTGGCGCCCCTGAAAGCCAAGGATGTTAACGCCGACATCCAGCCACATGGCCGGATCCTGCATTTCAATAAGAACGTACCCGAGCGATTGAATCTGTATTCCCATGTGTTAGCAATGCCTCCTTGGTCAACTGCGCTTAGCTTCTGACGTGTATAGATGTCCGTCTGCTTGATTGGCTAGCTTTGAGCGTCTCTGGCTTTAATCAAATCCAGGGCGACATCGACAATCATATCTTCCTGTCCCCCGACCATGCGTCGGTCACCCAACTCCACTAAAATTTCACGTACATCAATGCCATAGTCCTCTGCGGCTTTTTCCGCGTGACGCAGAAAAGACGAATAGACCCCAGCATATCCCAATGATAGGGTTTCTCTGTCTACCCGAACCGGGCGGTCCTGAAGCGGGCGGACCAGTTCTTCTGCCGCATCCATTAACTTGTACAGGTCGCATCCATGTTGCCAGCCTTTACGATCAGCGGCTGCAATGAAAATCTCCAGCGGCGCGTTACCTGCCCCCGCACCCATGCCAGCCAGTGATGCATCAACCCGTCTGGCACCGCTCTGAACGGCAACCATGGAATTAGCGACGCCCAGGGACAGGTTATGGTGAGCATGCACCCCTCTTTCGGTACTTTCAGATAAAACTTCATCGTAGGCGAGCAATCGATCACGATAGCCTTCCATATCCAATGCGCCGGCAGAATCAGTCACATAGACGCACTCTGCACCATAGGACTCCATCAATTTGGCCTGTTTGGCCAGCTCCGGTGCTTCGATCATATGACTCATCATCAGGAAACCGATGGTGTCCATGCCCAGCTCCCGGGCGATTTCAATGTGCTGGCGTGCGACATCCGCCTCGGTACAGTGTGTCGCTACGCGTACCGACCGCACACCCGCATCATAAGCGCGTTTGAGGGCCTCTTTTGTGGCAATTCCGGGCAGGATCAAGGTGGTAATAATGCTGTTCGTGACCGCATCAGCCACCGCTTCTATCCACTCCCAGTCGGTATGGGCACCAAAACCATAGTTGAAACTGCTGCCATTTAAGCCATCACCATGGGCAATTTCGATGGCATCCACGCCAGCTTCATCGAGGGCTCTGGCAATGGCCGCCACATGGTCGATACCGTAGCGGTGGCGAATGGCATGCATACCATCGCGCAAGGTCACATCCTGTATATAAAGTCGGTCTTGGGTCGGATCCAGTATTTTACCCGTCATACTGCCGCTCCAAATTTAAGCTCGGCCATCCGCTCAGCGGTCGCCAGAGCCGCCGAGGTCATAATGTCCAGGTTACCAGCATAATTTGGCAGATAGTGCCCTGCCCCTTCAACCTCCAGGAATATCGTCGACTTGATCCCTTCGTACTCGCCCATGCCCGGAATGCGGATTTTGTCATTACTGCCAAACCGTTCAAATTGAACGTCCTGCTTCAGTCTGTATCCAGGGACATATTGTTGGACGGCCTCAACCATTTCTTCAACCGATGCTGCAATCGCATCCGGCTCTGCAACGATGGACAGCGTATAGACCGTATCGCGCATGATCATGGGAGGTTCTGCCGGGTTTAACACAATGATGGCTTTGCCTGATTCAGCGCCACCCACCTTCTCCAGTCCGCGTGAGGTCGTCTCAGTAAATTCATCGATATTGGCCCGGGTTCCTGGTCCGGCGCTTTTTGAAGCCACAGAAGCCACGATTTCAGCGTAGGGAAGTCGCTCTGCAACCCGGCGTACTGCGTAGACCATGGGGATGGTTGCCTGACCACCGCAGGTGACCATATTGACGTTACTTTGTTCTAAATGCGCTTCCAGGTTCACCACCGGCACACAGTAAGGACCAATAGCCGCCGGAGTCAGGTCGATGAGTTGCTTGTTATCTGACTGGCAAGCTTGGTGATGTTGGGCATGTGCGCCAGCCGAGGTGGCATCAAAGACAATGCGGACATCATGCCACTCAGGTCGATCCCGGGCTTCTGTAATACCCCCGCTGCAGCTGATTACACCCCGTTCCCGGGCCATAGCAAGCCCTTCTGAGCTTTCTTCAATACCAACCAGCATCGCCAGGTTAAGGTTAGCAGATGTGTTGATCAACTTGATCATCAGATCTGTACCAATATTACCCGATCCTATAATTGCACAATCCACTTTTGCCACAATGTCCTCTCTACGTTTGTAAAACAGCCTCTATTTGGCGTAAATCACCTAAAAACTATGAGCTATACGAAGCGTGCTTCGCACTGACCCAACCCGTCAATCGTCATACGAAAATGATCCCCTGCCACCGCCGGCTCTAACGGCACGAGGGAACCGGATAAGACGATTTCTCCGGCATTAAATGGAATTCCAAATTCACCCAGGGTATTGGCCAGCCAGGCGATGGCGTTTTCAGGCGCCCCCTGGACAGCCGTGCCCAGACCTTCACTAAGGAACTGCCCGTTTTTCTCAACGATGACTTTCAGGGCGCTCAAATCTAAGCCTGAGGGTGAGATTTCCTCTTCTGAAAGCACAAATACCCCGCAGGAGGCATTGTCCGCTACCGTGTCTTCAATTTTTATTTTCCAGTCTCTGATACGAGAATCAACTATTTCAAAGCAGGCAATCACAGACTCGGTTGCTTGCAGCACATCCTGGGCGGTGACACCCGGCCCCTGTAAGGACGTGTGCAGCCGAAAACCTATTTCTGCCTCTGCTCTGGGGGCAATCAGGCGGTCGGTCGGGATCAGCCCTTCTCTGGCCCACATGGCGTCGGTAAGGAAACCAAAATCAGGCTGATAAACGCCGAGCATGTCCTGGACTGCACGACTGGTTGCACCGATTTTCTTACCGATGACGGTTTCTCCTGCTTTCAGGCGCAAGGCCAGCAACACCTGGGATATCTGGTAGGCATCGTTAATATCGATATCAGGGTAAGTATCCGTTAATGGCGGCAGGGTCGTCCGGTCCTGCAGACATTGAAACAAGGCCTGCCCGGCACTGTCTATGGTGGTTTTATCCAGCATCAGTCATGGGCCAGGAAGTCCAGGCAACTGGTGTTGAATAACCGCGTATGTTCAACC
>CAZGCW010000195.1:2428-7346 GCA_964524295.1 uncultured Pseudomonadales bacterium | reverse complement strand
CAGAGGTGAACGAGATCTCCCCACAGACTTGTTAGGCGCGGTGAAGTTTACCGGTTCTCTTGAGGGCTTCAGGTACGGCATTCTGGCAGCGGCAGAAGATGAGGCCACCTGGTTGGGAACGGACGCACTGGGCAAACCGGTCGAGGTGATTGCGGATGGCAGAGAATTCAGTGTGGTGCGGTTTCTTTATGAGAAGTCAGAGAGAAACAGAGTGGGTCTTGGCTATCTGGGAACCCTGGCAAGTGGACCTGAGTATGATGCGCAGGTTCACGGCCTCGATATGCACTATGCGCTTGCCAGCGGTAACCTCTCAACGGACGTTCAGTTGATTAGTAGTGACGTCGCTGGACTATCTGGGCAGGGTGGTATGCTCGATATCCGTTATGCTTCGTCATCGACTTTCCAACATAAACTGGAATTCGATTATTTTGACCAGACTGTGCGTATTAATGATTTAGGTTTTCTTAGTCGAAACAATTATCGTGGTGTTCAATATGTGTTGGGTTATACGAAGCCAGCCTCGGGAAAACTCAATAAGGGAACGCGCGGTACGATGGTTGTGCGTCGCCAGTCCAATTTAAGCGCGGGTCAGGTTATCGACAGCGGAATCTACTGGCGCCAGAAAATTGAATTGCCGGGCCGTAACACATTTAGATCCCTTCTCGCCTATCTGCCTGAGTACTTTGAAGACTTGGATAGCCGGGGTAATGGTACTTATCGGGCTGAGAAACGCCTGTATTGGAATCTTCTTTGGGCGACTGATGCCAGTAAAATGTTCAGTTTCTCAACCGGTCTAGGTCGCTTTCAGGAAAACCTGGGCGGTTGGAGCCAGAAGGCCAGTGCCGGTGTGACTGCGCGATTTACAGACAGCCTTTATATGGATTTTGACCTAAAGTATACCCGGCGTAAGGGCTGGATTGTTCATCAGGGTCAGCGTTATTTCGGTGCTTATGACGGCATAGACTGGCAGCCAAGTGTTGACTTGAACTGGTTCCTTGCTCCCGGCCACCAGTTACGGTTTTCCTTGCAATGGGCTGGTGTGAAAATGTCCGAAAATGGTTTTTATGCGGTACCTGAACAAGATGGGGATTTGGTGGCAGTCTCTCGAACCCAACCTGATCATGACTTCACGGTCAGTTTGTTGACTACCCAGATCCGCTATCGATGGGAAATTGCGCCCTTAACGGATCTGTTTGTGGTCTACAATCGGGGCAACAAATTACCCTTTCGGCATCGGGGTGATTTTTCAGAATTGTTTTCAGATACATTCCAGGACCCAATCGTGGATACCTTGATTGCCAAGTTTCGTTACCGATTTGGGAATTGAGCTGGCACCTGGAGGAACTGCACCCATCGCTTCAATGACCTGGGCTGGGTCGTTTGAAGCAGGTTATGGCGATAGGCACTATTGGGTTGATAAGTTAAGTCGACGCTAACCAGGCTTTAACGAATTAAGATGGCGTTGAATCGGACCGGTTATTGTTGCCGGTCGCTCCTGCTATGATCGGTTGGTTTGTTTCTGCTTAGCCCCAGTTTTGGAACTTGCTCGATTCCGAATAGTCATCAATGGCCGTTTCTGCGCGCATTTCATGCGTGTTGTCATGGGTTTCCGGGTCGAGGGGTAAACCCGTCCCGTTGGCGATTTTAGTAATCCCGTTAAAGCCCGCTATGACAGCGATAGCTTCGACGGTGATTTTTTCTCCCAGGTCATTAATCGCTTGCCCACGAGCTAATTCGATGGCGGACGGTGCGCTTGCTACCACTGCCTCTGCAAGTGCCAGCAAGGTAGTTTCGCCTGTTATACCGATGGCGAGTTCACTGGTATTGGTTAACTTGCCCAGGTTGAACGAAGTCTGTGTCCGGGTGCCACTTCGACGAAGCAGCATGGCATGTGAGGTGGTTCAGTAGAAGCATTGATTTAACGAAGAAACCCTGGCTGCCAGCATTTCGGTCTGGCTTCTGGACAAATCGAATGCCAGGTTGGCCAATTGGTAGTGCTTTCGCATGACTTTAAAAAAAAGATCAATTGCGCTGGGCACTAAACCCATTGCCCGGGCAATGTTGGGTGTGCTGGGCAAACCAGTATCCGATGGTTGAGTTTCAACATCCAAAATAGGTAGCCAAGCGCCTTTATCTATTACATTTGGATTAGAAACCCTGGAAGGAGCGCCTTTTATGTGATCCAGTGTTGGCAGTAATGGTTGCCCGGTACCTGAGGCAAAAGTATCCATGATAATGCCACTGGCTACGATACCGAGTATTTCGATATATTCTTCAGCTGGTAGCTGTTGAGTAACCTGGTTAAACCAGGATTGTGTCAGTCGACCGGAATCGTTGCTTATCCTGTGAATGACCTCAATGTAGTCCGCGGGAAGGTCTGAAACAACGTCGTGACGACCCTCTATGCCATAGGGTGACAAAGCCTGGTTTCTGGTTTGACATAGGGCGCAATCACGGGCATGTCGGCTTTCCAGGAGGACCTGGTTCCGAGTCTGCCCGTCCAGCCATGTGCCCGGCCCGGCAATTTCCTCTAGAGCAACTTGGTGTGAATCACTGATGGCTTTAGGTATCTGCATGCACTTGTCTGCGTAAATGATTTTATGATCAGGATTGTGGAATAGTTAATCGCTGAGGTCAATTCGCGGTTTTGAGCGAGGAAGCCTGTTACCAGCTCTAAGGCTATGTTAGTTTCCAAGTCAGCGGTATTGGCTGCCTTTTGGCAGGGTAAAACAGATAAACTATCAGCGATTAAACTGGCGTCAGCAGAAGAATTCGAACTGTGATCAATAGCCGCAAAGAGACATAGACTAACTAATGGGATAAGCCGCACTTATGACGATAAACGTAGGTATAAATGGTTTTGGTCGAATGGGTCGTTTGGCTTTGAGAGAATCCTGGGGAGCAACCGACTTCAGGGTAGTCCATATTAATGAAAAAGCAGGCGATGCGACCAGTGCCGCACATTTACTCAACTTTGATTCAATTCATGGTACCTGGGACCGCAGTGTCAGTGCTGATGAGACCACTCAGCAGATTGCCATTGACGGCGAACGAATCAGTTATTCGCAATGTTCAGATATCCAGGAAACGCCCTGGGTTGAGGCCAAAGTAGATCTGGTCCTCGAATGTACGGGACAATTCAAGACTGAACGGGCCTTGTCAGATTACTTTAAGCAGGGTATTCAGAAGGTGGTTGTGGCAGCACCGGTTAAAGGTTACCCGGAGGATCGGGTTCTCAATATTGTTATGGGTATTAATGACCATAAGTACCATCGCCAGAATATAGTCACGGCGGCCTCCTGTACTACCAATTGCCTGGCACCGGTGATTGATGTGCTTCATAAGCAGTTTGGAATTAACCATGGTTCGATGACGACCATCCATGACATTACCAATACGCAGCGTATTCTTGATCAATATCACCCGGATTTACGTCGCGCCAGGGCCAGTAGTTTGTCTTTGATACCGACGAGCACAGGTTCGGCTACGGCAATTACCGAGATCTTCCCAGAACTAAAAGGGCGTCTCAATGGCATTGCCGTAAGAGTGCCTATGGCGAACGCATCACTTACGGATTGTGTTTTTGAATTGAATTCAGCGGTGACCCGAGAGGAGGTTAATGAGGCTTTGTCAGCGGCTGCTGAAGGCCGGCTCAATGGTATTCTTGGCTATGAAGACCGGCCGCTGGTTTCAGTCGATTATACCAACGACCCTAGATCAGGGATTGTCGATGGTTTATCGACGATGGTGATCGATAACACCCAGGTCAAGGTGCTTATCTGGTATGACAATGAAATGGGGTATATCAAGCGCATGATTGAGCTGGCAACCAAAGTCGCTAAATCAATTTGATTAGGGCCATGACGATGCCCTTAAAATCAGCGACCAGCCAGTATCTTACAGTTACCTTGAGTTACTGGGCTTTTACGCTCACCGATGGTGCCCTGCGCATGCTCATTTTGTTGTTTTTTCATCAGCAGGGTTACAGCCCTCTTGAACTGGCGACTCTGTTTCTGCTTTACGAACTTTTTGGCATGGTCACCAACTTGTATGGAGGCTGGTTGGGAGCAAGAATTGGTCTTACCTTGACCATGCAATTTGGCTTGGTGCTGCAGATTGTCGCATTGAGTTTATTACTTGTTGATTTAACGGTAATGAACGCCGTGTATGTCATGATCGCGCAGGCTATTTCAGGCATTGCCAAAGACTTGAATAAGATGAGTGCTAAAAGCAGCATCAAGTGGCTCCTCGGTGATGATGAGAAGAATCGGTTATATCGTTGGGTATCATTGTTGACGGGTTCAAAAAACACCTTGAAGGGATTCGGGTTTTTCCTTGGCGGGACACTGTTGGCAGCGATCGGCTTCAAGGCCAGTATCTTGTGCATGGTTATTCTACTGGTATTCACCTTGTTGTCAGGTTGGCTGGTACTCGACCGCTACCAGGGAAGTTTGAAAATCAAGTTCTCCCGTTTGTTGTCGAAGAATCGGACTATTAATCGATTATCGATGGCACGGTTCTTTTTGTTTTGTTCCAGGGATATTTGGTTTGTGGTAGCCCTGCCTGTCTATCTGCAGACCCAACTCAATTGGAGTTTTATTGAGGTGAGTAGCCTGATGGCTTCTTGGGTGATTTTCTACGGCGTTATCCAGGCGTTAGCGCCTCGCATTACTGGCGAAAAAAAATCTCGATTTCCGGGTAGGAATACCTTAGTTAAATGGGGTGCTTGTTTGTCCTTTCTCCCCGCTCTGATCGCTCTGTTGCTCTATATGGGTATGGACCCGACCTTGACACTGGTTATGGGATTACTCGTCTATGGTGGGTGTTTTGCGGTTAATTCGAGTGTACATTCTTATTTGATTGTGTCTTATGCCGAGAGAGAAGCCGTATCACTGGATGTGGGCTTTTACTATATGGC
>CAZGCW010000195.1:0-2328 GCA_964524295.1 uncultured Pseudomonadales bacterium | reverse complement strand
GTCTCTGGTGAGGGCGCCTCTATGAAAACCGAAGCTGCCAAAGTGCCTATGACCTTTCGGCATGTGTTGAGTCACAGTAGTGGTCTCACCTATGGTAATTCGTCCCATCCAGTCGACCAGGAGTATCAAAGCGTCGGTGTTCGAAGGTCGGATGGGGAGACCCTCAGTTCCTTCGTTCAGAAATTGGCAGCGGTGCCACTTCGATATCAACCGGGTGAAAAATGGCTTTATTCTCTTGCCACCGATGTCTGTGGTTATCTGGTTGAGGTATTGTCGGGATTGCGTTTAGATGAGTATTTGCAGAAAAATATTTTTGATCCTCTTGATATGGCTGATACCGCTTTTCAGGTTGCACCTGAAAAGCAAGACCGCTTTGCGGCAAATTATCAGCGGCGTAAGGATAAAACACTGAAATTGATTGATGACCCTGAACATAGCACCTACAACGACACGCCTGATTTTTTGTCGGGTGGTGGCGGGCTGACCGGTACGACCAGGGACTATTACAGATTCTGTGAGATGCTTCGCGGAGGAGGTCAGCTAGATGGAGTCAGGGTCATTGGTTCCAGAACATTAAAGTTGATGACCATGAATCATCTCCCTGGGGCAAGCGATTTAACCCAGATGGCCCTGGGTAGTTTTTCCGAAACTGCGTATGAAGGGGTTGGTTTTGGGCTTGGCTTCGCAATGACTCTGGGAAGAGTGGAATCGGGGCAGGTCGCTTCAGGTGATTATTACTGGGGTGGCGCGGCCTCTACTATTTTCTGGGTTGACCCACGTGAAGATTTAGTTGTTGTTTTTATGACCCAGCTAATGCCTTCAGCTACCTTTAATTTCCGCGGCCAGTTGAAGAACATTATTTATGGTGCTATTGAGGATTGAAGGCACTCTCGGAAATCGGTGTATACTAAGTGTTTAAACAAGCAAGAATGATTTTTCAATCCCGTGGATTGTAGCATTGCAAGAGGAGCAGATAGTGACGGATACTTTTAATACTATTCGATATGAGGGTGTGACCAATGGCGTCGCCAGGATTGTCCTAGCCAGGGAAGCGGCGCGAAATGCACAGGATAAGGCGATGTTATATGAGTTGAATGCTGCTTTTGATATTGCCGCTCAGGATGACGATGTGAATGTCATAGTGCTGGCTGCGGACGGGCCACACTTCTCTTCTGGTCATGATCTACGAGACCGTTCGAAGATGTCTGACTTTAAACCCGTGGGCACCTGGGGTGGTTTCTCGTTACCGGGATCTGAAGGATCCATGGCGGTGGAAGAAGAAATCTACCTGGGATTCTGTTGGCGGTGGCGGAATATACCTAAACCCACTGTTGCAGAAGTACAAGGCAAGGTCATTGCCGGTGGCCTGATGCTGGCATGGATTTGCGATCTCATTATCGCCAGTGAAGATGCTGCTTTTTCTGATCCTGTAGTTGCTTTTGGCGTGAATGGGGTTGAGTATTTTGCTCACCCATGGGAAGTGGGCGTTCGCAAGGCAAAAGAGATGCTGTTCACCGGTGAAGCTATTACGGCTGAACAGGCTAAATCTCTGGGCATGGTCAATCATGTTGTACCCAGGTCGGAACTCACCAGCTTTACCACTGATATGGCCGAGCATATTGCCCAGCGGCCCAGTATGGGCTTGAAGCTTGCCAAACAATCGGTGAATCAGATGCAAGACAGTCAGGGGCTATGGCCAGCGTTGCAAGCGGCAATGTCTTTACAACAATTGGGGCATGCCAATAACCATCAGATTCACGGTATGGGCGTTGACCCGAAAGGTGCTGAGATTATTCGAGCGCAGGCCAAAAAGACCTGAATTTCAGCACCTCTGCAGCACAGGTGATTTGCTGATAAAGCCGTAAGGCAAGTTGCCGTTACTGGAAATCTGTGCTTTCGACTCGGTTGTATGATTGCCGCTGGTTTTCTTTATCCATTAATCTTTTTTAGTGCGGTAGTCTCCGAACTTAGTGTCTCTCGAGCTGAGAGCGTCGGTCAGGCCGGCAGCCAGTTCTTTAAAGTGGGCCTGGGTTGATTTGGTATGAAATGCTAGTGCCTGAATCTCAGTACCTGAACGAATTGCGGCTCGCATGCCCATCAGTTCCAGTTGTCGATGGACAGCCCGTTTGTTCATTTGCTGCAGGTCAGGCGGCACCTTAGCGACACGCTGCGCAATCTCAATCACTTTCTGTTCCAGATCTTCTTCCGGGAAGGCTCGGTTGGCAAACCCTTGTTCCGCTGCTTCGACACCGGATATGGCATCACCTGTTAACATCATTTCCATGGCGTTGCGAAGACCTAGCAGGTGCGGGAAGAATTGATTATCGG
>CAZGCW010000194.1:0-7356 GCA_964524295.1 uncultured Pseudomonadales bacterium | reverse complement strand
TATGGCACCTTAACGTTGTATGCCGATGGTTCTTATGAATATCAGGCGAATCTGGCCGCAGCCGATGCATTGGCTGCGGGAGAGGTGGCAACCGATGTGTTTACCTATACCGTCTCAGATGATGCGTTAACTTCGCTCAGCGCTGACGCCGAACTGGCGTTTACGATTACCGGTACTAATGATGCGCCGTTACTGTTGGATGCCACCGAGGTCAGCGCGACTGTCACTGAGCTAGCCGATAATGATCCCGGTGAATTGACCGACCATCTGACTGGTACGGGTTCGTTTACTTTTGAGGATGTGGATCTGGAGACACACACCGTCAGCGTACAGGCGGTGGGCTCCAATGCCACTAGCCTGGGTGATTTTGATGTTACTGTAACAGAAGATGCCAGCGTAGATGGCAGCGGTTTGGTCCAATGGAGTCTCACGGTTGTTGATGCCGACCTGGATTATCTTGAAGAGGAAGAGGCACTGACCCAAGATTATATTATAACGGTATCCGATGGTCAGGGTAGCAGCTTTGACCAGACCGTGACGGTAACCTTAGTCGGTAGTTATGATTCAGCGAATTCACCCCCATATCTGGATACGACTGATCTAGTTCACGAAGCGGTTGTAATTGAAGAATCCTATTCAGAGACTTTTTTGTTTTATGACGTAGACGGTGACGCCCTCACTCTGGGCTATGCCATCCCTGCTGAAATTGACACTTATCTATCCTTTACGCCCGATGTCACCACGGACACCAATGGTTATACCCAGGGTACCATGATCTTGTCGGGACTCTTTGTTGAGGGCATGGCCGGCGACTATCTGATCACGGTATCGGCAGATGACGGTGTGAATGAGGAAAGGGGCGATACTTTCGTGCTGAGCGTCCGGGACCCGGATCTTATTGTCGAAGGCGAGGGCCATCAGTTCGTGGCTGGTGAAGCCGAGCTGGTCGTCTCTAATCATGGGGATGACCCAGGTTTAGGGGATGTAGAACTGATCGATGCGGGACCTGGAGACCGGGTCCAGTTTATGGCTCATATTGACGAGATCTACCTGACCTCAGATCTTGGCAGCACCGTCACCCTCGATTTTAGTGAGGGAGGTGGCTTTATTGATGCGAGCGAGAGTCCGGGACCAGACACGATTACGATCGATGGTGATACCAGCGGTCTTAATTTCTATAACCTGGGTTGGGATGATACCCTGATCAATGAAACTACCATTGATGCTACAGGGTATAATTTTACCCTGGATGGTGCCGTTGAAAATAATGGTGACATTCATGTCAGTTCGTCTTCAAATGGTAACTATTATACCGTAGGAGTAGGGACGAATTACGAAGAGGCTGTTTATCTGGCTCATCCTGTTTATACCGGCAATTTTACCCAGGGCGAGTCCGGGGTGCTTGAAGTTTCATCGGAAAATTATGCCACCTATGGCGGTTACATGCTTACCCTTGAGCTGGAAAATGCCGGATCGATTTCGGTTTCTGGTGCTACTGATATGTATGGTACTGGAACTGCCGTGCTTGAAGTTCAGTCTGTTTCCACTGGCCAGCTGGAAATGGGCGCGATCAGCCAATCTGCTTCGGGTACTCTTTCCATAGGCGGTGGTGGTATTGTCAGCGCCGGGTCGCTGGATAACGACGGCCTGGTTGTACTCGAAGTTGATTACTACAACCATGCTAGCCTGCTGCTGGATGGCACTTACACTGAATCCGGTACCTTGTGGTCAACTGCTTCCGATTTTTATTATTATTATTATGGCGGTGTCAACGAGATATACCTGGATTCTTTTGTGTTGACAGCTTCCGGGCAGATTGTCCTCGATGCACCTTTGCTGTTTACCAACCCGAACCAGACCGTGGATCTGCGCCTGGGTCAGGTTGATTTTGACCCGAATAATGGCGCCCTGGGTCTGGAGGGCGGGACCCTGATTCTGGGTGAGAACAGCGATTTTCTCGGCTATGGTAGGCTGGGATTTTTCGATGGCGATCAGAGTCACAATGATACTGGAACGATTGTTATTGACACCACTTATTCGACTTCTAATTTCGTTGGGTTAGGTCTAGCTGGAGCAGCGGTAACCCTCTTCCCCTATGATAATAACGCCGTGCTTGTCGTCGCTCACAGCACGGAATTGGATTTGTATGATTCGGATGTGATCGAAACCGACCTGGTTAATCAGGGCTGGATTTTCGTCGGTGGTGCCGATAATGAGATCAATGGCGACTTCGATAACAGTGCTGGCTTGCTGGCCATCGAGGTCGGTTACTCTACAACGGAAACAGGTCTGCAATTCGGTTCGGTATTTGATAATCAGGGCATCATTGAGATCAGGCTTGAAACCAGTGTGCCGAGTTCAACCTCACAAACCGGGGGTTATCCTGAATTTAACGCCAACCTCACTTCGGTAGAGCCCTGGACGAATACGGGCTCTATTTTTATCGAAGATGACGTTACGGTTGAGGATGATGGTTATGGCAATAGCGATGATCCGGTCTATGACTTTAATGTCAACATTCAGGCAGAGATGACCAATTATGGTACATTTCAGGTTGAAGCAGGTCAGGTCACCCTAGACCAGATGACCAATGGCGGGATCATTCGGGTGATTGGCTCGCATGCCGATTTTTCTGAGTTATCCAGTTTAAATGGTGCCAGTTTGGTCATTACCGGGGATTTGGTTCTTGAAGAATCCAGTCTTATTGAGCTTGAGGTGAATCTCAATTCGACGGATACCATGACGGTTGGTGGTTTGCAGGCGGATCTCATTCAGCCATCAAGTAGTTCAGTACACCTGGGTACACTCAGTCTGCTGTTTGACGCCAATCACAACTTTTACCCGGATAACGATGCCGCGACTGCGAATGCTGCCGTGATGAGCCTGGATCTTGGCTCGAGCTATCAACAGGGCGCTAATTTTAATGCTGTGCAAACTAACCTGGCAGCTGGCTATGATCTGGAGTTTTCACAAGACGACGGTGCGATTACCCTGGATGTCAGTGATGGGATGGAGGCAGTGGTCTCGCAGGCCAGCCAATTAAGCCAAGTGGCTAGCACGGATGATGTGCGCATCATTGGCACTATTACCCTAGATCAGGCTAGCCAGACAATCAATTCGTTCAGCATAGAGAAGTGGACGCCTGAGGATACCGGCACCCAGACCGAGACCATTGGCAGCCTGCAGCTTGGCGATGGTGACAGTGCGGCCGAGTCATTCGAGCTCATTGTTGCGGATGATTCTACGGTAGCACCGAGTCTCGAGCTGTACGTAGGGGCCGGCAACGAAGGTGCTGGTAATGATACTTCAGTTCTGACCCTGGGCGGCCTGCTGACCATCAATGGCTCATTGCAGCTCGATGAAGGAGGGCAGATTAATAGCAATGGCAATGGCAGCATCACCATAGCCGATGAAGCCAGTGCTGATCTTGAAGGGGGCACGCTGGATTTGAACCTGACGGTATTGCAGGGTGGCTGGGTCAATGCCGGTGCCAGTGGTGAAACCCTAGAGCTCGATGGCCAGGGCAGCATCACCAATCATTCTGAATTGTACCTCAGCGGGAATTTAACCCTTGGTATAGATGTGAATAATCAATACCGCACCGAAATCAATGGTGGCGCCCAGGTATCACTTGCAGTCGGTGCTGGCATCGTATTCACCAATGAAGGAGTATTAGGTACTGACGCCGACGATGATGTCAGCTTTGACCTGGCTGACAATGTTCTGGATACGCGAGGCGGTGAAATAGGGTTGTTTATGAACGAAGACACCTACACGGCAACCCTGTCCGGCGGTGATGGTGAGAACAGTGGCATCATACGCATGGACAGTGAGACCACTTTTGCCGGCGCAACTTCGGACTATTATGACTGCCCAACCTTAGTGTTGACTGGGGATCTGACCCTGTCACTGACGGGTGTCATTGATGTTGACGCCATGGATGACTCTTATGATGTGACGTTGGACGGATCCGGTGCCGATAGTTTGCAATTGATCAATGAAGGATCAGGAACTGCACTATTTGTGAACCATAGTTACGTCTATTTCAATAACCTGACCACCGCAAGTGATGTGACTTTAGCGAATTTTAACGACATGAGTATTTCTGGTGTGAGCGTTATAGAGGGAGATCTTTACACCTCTTTCGATTTTGATGACGTGTATGAAGACCTGGAGCTGGATCTCGATGATGATATTACCATCAGAGGTCATCTCTATAACGAGCCGGGAACCGAAATCTGGGCAGGATATTATAGCGATCAGCTGACAATGGTGGTTGATAATGATTTCGTTAATGAGGGGGATTTTTATTTCCACCCCAATAACACCAATATCAATATCATAGAATTCGGTGAGGGCATTAATACCGCTACCTTCACCAACGAAGGTGCATTTTATGCCGGCGACACCGAGGTAGCAGTCCAGATGGAACTGCAGGGAATCATCATCAATCAAGGTCATTTCGAACTCGAGAGCGCATCGATCCTCAAGTTGTATGAAAACACTTGGGCAGTGACTCATGAAAACAATGGCGTCATGGTGCTTAACGAGGATTCGGTGCTGGCCCTGGGTGAGGGTAATATCCTGCTCAATGGTCAGTCCGGAGAGCTGTATGCCGCGGCAAATGCTTTGGGCGATTATTCAACCATCGATTTAACATCAACTAACGCCAGCTTTATCAATGAGGGTGTTCTCTACCTAGCTGATGGTTATATGTATGGGTATGCGTCAGAGGATTATGGCGTGCTGAGGATCAGAACATCAGATGACTCCGGGGAGGTGGTATTTGAATCGGGTAGTCAGCTCAATATGGACTATGCACTTTACGGCTCATCTAATCATGATCAGCTGCAGATCACTTCGACCGGCAGCAGCGGCGGGGTGCTTAGCATCAACGGTGGCTATCTCAATATTAACCAGGCAGGTACCAGCGCTACAGCCAGCACGGTGATGATCACAGCGGTCAGTATTCTCGGTTCCTTTGATGAAGTCGGTGGATTATTCCTTGATGGTGATCCGGATTATGCATTGCTGGATATGGTACAGACTCAGACCAGTATTTCGCTGGTCGCAGTTGCCACCTCAGACGTCATAGAGGGCACCAGCGGCGCGGATACCATCGATATGAGTGCGGCAACAGAGACTTTTGTGATTGCCGGTGAAGACGATGACGTTATTGTCAATATCAGATCCGGTGATACCGCTTACGGCCAGGCAGGCGATGACACCTTCGAGCTATCCGCCATTGATGTTAAGCGGATTGATGGTGGCGAGGGAATCGACTCGATTGTCCTGCCCGACGTGACAGAATCATTTGTTTTCCTGGCCAGTAGTGGCTGGCATGGGACCACCTTTGACAACATCGAAGTGCTGCGCATGGATGATGCCAGTGACCAGACGCTGGTGATGGAAGCAGCTGATATCAGTCGAATTATCGATGGCGGAAATGAACTGGTAGATGATGCCACCGCCCTGGTGGTGGTGGGTAACATCGGAGACGAGATTGACCTGTATGGCGATTTCGCAGCTGGCGAAGATCGCTATGCAGAGATTGATGCAACGCCGACCCTGTTTTCAGAAGTTCATGAAGGCGATGTCTCCTTGTACTTTGACCAGCATACCCGGGTGCATGTGTATGAGAATGATGGTGGTGTCAGTATCTATGGCACGTCAGAAGACGATGCGCTTGAGGGTACTGCTGCGGGTGAGACACTATCAGGCCGAGCCGGAGATGATGTTCTCGATGCGGGGTCTGGTGCCGATGTGCAACTCGGCGGGGATGGCAATGATCAGATCATGTTTGACGCAATGGATACTCTGATTGATGGTGGTCGTGGTGTCGACACCGCAGTGATCTCCGGGAATGTGGACCTTAGCGGCGTTGAAAACCTGAATAACTTTGAAATCCTGGATATGAGCGACAATGGCACTGCAGACACCCTTGAGCTGAATCTTGCCGACCTGGTTGATATCGTCGGCGATAACAGCCTCAATGCGTATGAAGAGGACTCTGAGAATAAAGTGCTGGTGATCAACGGCGATGCTGAGGATGCTGTATTACTCAATGGACTGGATTTAGATGCGATCACACCCACTGACAGTGAAATTGATCTTTTTGGCGATGGTGAACTGTATTACCTTTTCCAGGAAAATGGTGTGTCTCTGTATGTTCACAGTGATCTGTCTGACACGGCAGAGGAAAATGCACAAAAGCCAGCCTCTGGCCTCGACCTGCACCACTACCTGCATGATGGCCAGGTAGATGCCTTTGGTATGATTTGACGCGACGACCTGCATCCCTTTTTTGAACTTGACTAGATTTAGTGCTGCCTGTTCAGGCCGGTCTCTGGCTGGATGAACCAACCGATAGCCGTAAGGTTAATTAGCTTCGAGCTTGCTGGTTTTGTGGTCAGGTTGCTGATCAGCCTGGGCAAGAAATTCAGCCAGGCCACTACTTCTGCCTAGTTGCCGCTGGACTGCTTTTTCCCAAGTGGGCGGGTCTGCAAAGATGGACACCTTGCTGCGGCATCGGGTCACTGCGGTATAGAGTAATTCTCTGGTTTGTAAGTGCTCGCTGATATCACTTTCAGCCTTCGCAAGAACCAGGCCCACTTGCTCAAATTCGGACCCCTGGCTTTTATGCACTGTCATGGTAAAGCAGGTTTCGTGTTCTGGCAGTCTGTTCAGTGGCACGGTTTTCAATCCTGAGCCGTCCGGGAAGCAGGCCACCATGGAAGGTGTTCTGGAATCGTCTGAAGCCGGTTGCATCAGGTCGGTTAGTTTACCTTGATCGACACACAGACCAATATCGCCGTTAAACAGGCCTAGGACATAGTCGTTGGTGAGGATCATAATGGCTCGGCCATGATAGTGGCTCTGGCCCGGTTGCTTCAGGTTCAGGGTCTCAAGCATTTTCTCGATATGTCCGTTAATACTGATGACACCCCAGGGGCCTTCCCGGGTGGGTGTCAGGACCTTGAAGCAATTTAATTCATCGAAAAGTCTCTGCAGGGGAATCTGCTGATGGAGCAGACGCACATAGTCTGACAGTGGCGTAATGACCTGCTCGACAGTCGATGTGGACAAGCTGTTGACTTCGACTTGCTCTGAATCAGCTGGGAACTCAGGGTCTCCCTTGATAATTGAGCGTGCGAGTTTGCCAATACCCTGCTGTTGAGAGAACCGAAAGCTGTGCTTCAGTTCACACACCGCATCCATTAGTTTTGACTGTTTACCCGGAGATTGTGATTCGGCTTGGAAATTCAGCTTCAGTTGTTCCAGAGTGTCGGCTGAAAAACCGGGAAATGGCCTGGTCAGGTCAGCATCATACATTGCTGGCACAAGACGGCATGCTCG
>CAZGCW010000193.1:0-7377 GCA_964524295.1 uncultured Pseudomonadales bacterium | reverse complement strand
TGCAGGAGTAATTCTGTGCCTTGCTCTTCACCAAGAATTTCGGCAACTGCAAGACCAAAAATGATCCCTAGTAGCAACCCCAGCAAGACCCGTTTCCATAGCTTTATGTCAAACCACCATGCCATCCTACCCACCTTCAAAGACCTCTGAAGTGTTGAAAGCTAGCACACATCTCTGCATGGCAGGAATAGGCAAGCAAGTCTAACCGCATAATTCGCCCACAGCCAGTCACAAAACTATTCACTCAGCTTCATAGCGTAAGGCTGCTAGCCACCACCCAGCCAGAACCAAAAGCTGAACGGGATGAGGACAAATGGTGAGCAGGGTCTTTTTCTGCTAGGGTCTTGTGTTCTGGGCTATATTGAACTTGAAAAAGTATTCGCCCTATCGACAGAAAGAACTTAATAACACCACCTTAGAGGTAATTTATGGGCCCACTTAACGGTATTAAAGTCATTGAACTCCAAGGTATTGGACCCGGTCCTTTCTGCGGCATGATGCTGGCGGATATGGGTGCAGAGATCATCCGCATCGATAGGTCGAGCGCTGCCGGGAAACCCGCTAACCCGGCAGACATCCTTGCTCGAGGTCGACGCAGTATCGCCGTCGACCTTAAGTCAGCCGAAGGCGTCGAGACGGTATTAAAATTAATCGAAACCGCTGACATTCTAATCGAAGGTTTCAGACCCGGCGTGACTGAAAGGCTCGGAATTAGCCCAGATATCTGCCATGATCGCAACGATCAGTTAATTTATGGCCGAATGACCGGTTGGGGACAGACCGGCCCCATGGCGAACGTTGCCGGGCACGATATCAACTACATTGCCCTGTCCGGTGCACTCCACGCCATCGGCGGGAAAGAAGGTGGCCCTGTACCCCCACTCAATCTCGTGGGTGATTTCGGTGGTGGAGGTATGTTGTTGGCATTCGGGATCGTAGCTGCCTTACATGAGCGAGCGCAAAGTGGTAAGGGCCAGGTGATCGATGCGGCCATGACCGAAGGTTCTGCCTTATTGATGAACGCGATTTTCGGCTTAATGAATAGCGGCAGCTGGTCGAATACCCGAGGAGAAAACTTCCTCGATGGCGGTGCTCATTTCTATAATACTTACGAGACCCGTGACGGCAAATTCATTTCAGTTGGCTCAATAGAACCTCAATTCTATGCTCTTCTTCTGGAAAAGTCGGGCCTCGGCGCGGACAACGAGCTGCCCTCACAGCATTCTCGTGATGACTGGCCAACCCTGCAGGATCGCCTAACCAAGATCTTCAGACAACGGACCCGGGAAGAATGGGATGCCATCATGCTAGGCACTGATATTTGCTATGCACCTATTCTGAATTTTGAAGAGGCACGCACACACCCACACAATGTAGCAAGACAGTCTTTCGTTCATCGTGACGGTATTCACCAGGCGGCACCGGCACCTAAATTCTCGAGAACACCGCCGCAATTGCCAGCGGCAACTGGCGCTCCAGGGGCTGACACCCGCAAACTATTAATGGAGGCAGGTTTCTCAGTTGACGCTATAGAAGCTTTAATCAATTCCGGCGCAGTCATACAAGCCGACTAGCGCTGGCTGGTTCGAATAACCAGGTCGAGACAGGTTCTAAGTTCCAAAACCAAGCTCGACGAAAACGGCAGCAACTAGCTGATCTGCCCGGTAAACTGCTACGATAGGAATGCAATGGACTAAGAAAGTAACTTCCGAACTCAATTCTATTCAGCCGCTTCATTTGAATGGGTTTAACACATCAGTAATCCAATAACTTGAGGCAGTATCATGAGCACCCCTTTTTGGCAATACAGCGCAATCGAATTAGCTCAAGGCATTCGCAGCAAGTCGTTTTCTGCTCGGGAAGTCGTACAATCGGTTACCCATCGATTACATTCCGAAAACACTGACCTGAATGCCGTCGTTTACGACTATACCGAGCAGGCGCTGATGCAGGCTGACGAGGTCGATGCTCGTCTTGCCAAGGGTGCTAGTGCCAGAATGCTTGAAGGGATTCCTGTTACGATCAAGGTAAATGTCGACCTTGAAGGCACACCGACAACCAACGGACTCCCTGCCTTTGCTAACAATTTAGCACCGGCTAACTCCCCGGTCGTACAGAACCTGTTGAATGAAGGCGCCATCATCATTGGCAAAACGAATACCCCGGAACTTTCCATGCGAGGGACAACAGATAATCCCCTGCACGGACTAACCAAAAGCCCATGGGGAGACCGTGCCTCCCCTGGTGGCTCTTCAGGTGGCGCCGGGTCGGCTTGTGCCGCTGGTTTCGGGCCAATTCACCACGGTAACGACATTGCTGGTTCCTTACGCTTCCCTGCATCAGCCTGCGGCTGTTCAACCATCAGGCCTACTTTAGGCCGTGTTCCCGCTTTCAATCCATCAGCCCCGGCCGAACGTGGACTATTGTCACAACTGATGTCAGTCCAGGGTGCAATCTGTCGCGAAGTTAAGGATGTGCGGCTGGCCACCGAAGTCATGTCCCATGCCGATCCAAGGGACCCGTGGTGGGTACCCGTACCCTTTAGAGGGCCTCAGAAAACAAGCCCGATCAAAGTCGCATTCACTAAAGAATCACATGGCTATCCTATTCATGAAGGCATTCTCAAAGGTCTCGACCAGGCGGCAGCCTCACTCCAGCAGGCAGGCTATGAGGTTGAAGAAATTGAACCGCCGAGCATTATGGACTCAGCTGCAGCCTGGTTGAGTGTTGCTATGCTTGAAATCAAAGAAGGCTTAGACCCGCTGGTCAGGCAGCACGGTAGCCAGACTATCAAGGACATATTCGACTACTTATACCAAATATCAGACATGGTCGATTATCAAGGCTACATGCAGGGCGTAGCTGATCGCAGCGGCATCATACGTCCATGGAATGTCTTTCTCGAACAGTACCCACTCATCTTAACGCCTTTCCTGATGCAGCCAACTTATGATTATGACTATGATGAGACCTTCGAAGGTAGCAAAGATTTATTCGCCTCTGCAATTTACAGTTATGGAGTCAATTATATGGGGCTTCCAGCCGGGAACGTCCCTATCGGACTGGTTGAAGAGCGTCCCTGTGGTGTCCAAATAATTGGTCAGCGATTCAGGGAAGACCTAATACTGGACGCCCTGGAGGTGATAGAGCATGAGGTCGGTATTCTCAGCAAAACACTCTGGTAAGCGATCGACCTGATCGCTAGAACACCATTAGTCGATCAACCCAGCATCCCGACCAGAAAGCCTGGTTTCGGATTGCTACTCGGTGAAAGTCCTTAATAACCAAAGGAAGACTCGGGGCGGGGAAGATCTCACTAAATACAATCCTTAACTTGACCTGCTCGAATGATCCCGAATCTCTGCTCAAGGCCGGGAAGTCAAGATCACTTTATTGTCGACGTTTTCCAAGATCTTCTCTTTCGTTAACCACCAGTTTAGCAACTCACCCTCAACCCAAACGGGAATCTGGTCACCATAGTGCGGATTGAACTGTCGAGCTGCAACACCGCCAGCTACTACTGCCCTGATTTTGTCAGTATCCGCCAAATCCATCACTAGCCTGGCACTGGCGGAAAATCCGGTATTGAACCCATCCTCGATGTTGGATGTTCGAGAATAGCCGGCCCGATTCAAAGTCTCTCCCGAACCGCTTTTGACGTAAGTACCCCCGCCCAACCACTCGCTTCCAAGACCACTTCGACGCAGCGGGGATACAAAACTGATTGTGTGGATATCACCCCATTTGACTAGGGTGGGTTCAGTATCCGTGATCTTCTGTAGCTTTTTCTCACCTAATCTGGCTGCCCTGAGAATAACCTCATGCAGGCTTTCTACTTTATCCTCGGTTCTTTGATCATCAATCCAATAGCGACCATAGTCCTCTAATAATAAATGTTGGATTCTTTCCTGCCAGAAATACCAGTTGTTGGCGAAATTATTAGCAATATCAGCGCCCAGGTCATCCTCGACAATGACATAAGCAAGATAATGGTAAATCGCATGATAGAGAGACGGTGCGACCAGTTCCGTTCGTTCCTCAAAATCCCAGGACTGAAGAATCTCAACCCAGCGATCAAACTGCCGGTCTCGCCCAAGTGCCGCTAGAATATGGGGCATAATAGCTTCTGCCTGAAGATTTTTAACATCCAGCATAAAGCGGCGATGGTCGTCTGGGCTTGTTGTCGGGGTTTTTTCCAGAAGCTCGGCAATGCGCTGATAGCGGAATGAAGGTGCGAATCCGCTGGAGTAATAATAACGATAGTCGTCCGGGCGAGTATCATGGTTGGCGGTGCCTAACCAGCCTTTTTCCGGATTGAGTTGGCCCGGCATTTCTGCCTTCGGAATCCAACCAACCCAGTGATCAACAGAGGAGGCTCCATCCCTGACAAACGCTCCATTGCGATCATTGCGTACTGGAATTCTGCCTGTGCTTCGATGCCCAATATTCCCTTGCGTATCCCCAAACACAAAATTGAACATCACGATATCGAAACCAGCCAAGGCCTCATCAAACTCAAAGGCATCCTTAGCCTTTAAGATATCAATCACACCGATACCGCCGCGGTTACCCTCGTCCAGCGCCCAACGCAGGCTAAGTGTCGCACCCGGTAACTTATCCTCGAACAAGCCCAAGTCCGATGCGACAATACCCCGACGCGTTTTCCTGTACTGAACGGTTACCTCTCTATAGCCACTGTCTGATACGGCATCTTTGATACGGAAAGTATGCTCCTCGTTTTGAAAACGCAGCCACTCATCACCATTTCTATATTCGCCAGGATTGTCTGGATTGACGGTTTCAATATATAAATCCTGGACATCGCCATAAGCATTGGTTACGCCAAATGCGACCTGTCGGGTACGCCCGCCTATTATCCCGGGCACCCCAGGAAAGGCATAACCCACAGCCTGAATAGACGGAGACTGCAGGCCAATGGGATGTAACATACCCGGCATACTTCGAACATCAAGGTGAGGGTCATTAACCACAATCGGTGCACCCGTGGTTGATCGAGCCGAACTGACTGCCCAGTTATTAGACCCCAGCCTTGGCACCCATTCGGATCCAGGAGAGGTCAAAGCAGAGGTGAGTTCAAGCTCAGGCACACTGCCCGACCGATGACTCAATCTAGCACCGATGAATTGCTGGCCGGTTCTTTCAGGATTTCGACTCAATGGCAATATCTGTTCCGCGCGCTCCATACCCAGTTTGCTGATGAGTTCTGATGTCAATATTTCTGCTGACATATTGGTAGAGTGAATGAAGCCACCAAAATGCTGAATAGACACTAAATCAAGCAGATCCCACCGGGAACTTTTAAACAACCCAAGCGATAACTCAATCGGGTGCTCTTGCCTGTAATCCTCTATATAGGCATTGACCCCTTCGAGATAGCATTCAAGCGTGTGACGGTCTTGGTCACTGAGCAGGGCAACATGACGGCGCGCATTGGCCCGCAATCCCAAAGCGATCATGCGTTTATCTAATGGCAACATGCTTTCACCCAGTATTGAACTCATCTCAGAACGGACAATGGCAAGGTAGGAGGTCATTTGGAACAACCGGTGCTGCGCGGTAACAAAACCTTGCGCTCGCCACAGGTCATCATCAGTCTGTGCGAGCAGATAAGCCATACCATAAGCATCTCGCCGAACCTCAACATCCTGCTGCAGAGCTTCAAATCTCATGGCACCGGTAACCTGGAAGTCATTGATCCGTTGCACATAAGCCCACAGGCCGATGCCCGCTATGACAAAAAATCCAACCACAAAATTCTTCTTCATAAATTACGCTCAACCATCATGTTGCCTTAGCATACGATTGTGAAATCAAGAGACGCTACCAATTTTTACTATCTCTAACGCCGCAAGGCCCACACAGGACTACTCCATCTAACCGGAAGCACGATGGGTTAACCTACTTCACAGCGATCTCCAACTAAGCAAATTTAACCCCATAACAATCACAGCACCTACCTATTCGCTACTCACCTTTGATCCCAATAGGCATTTAAGCCAGTCTCCATTCATTCCATGAATCAATCGGTTCATCAGGCTGGCACTGAGTTTACCCTGACTACTGGCAACAAGATTACGAAGCGGCATTTGAGAAACAATCGCTTCAATCATAACCCGATCAGATTCGGATGCTTCGCCGAGCATCTGGTTGGCCATTTTGCGAACCTGCTTGATCAGTTGACGACCCAGCCAAGTGCCCTGAACTTCTGCTAGCGTCGAATTCATCTGAAACGGTTTAATGGCAAGCGCTGGCGGAACAGCATGTCCCAGCAGGGTCTCAAAAGCCTCATCCGTAAAATTGCGATGGCTGGGTTCATAATACTCATGCAAATTCGGATCTCGTTCACCAATTTCATGTGCAGTCCGGATTGAAAGCGTCTCAACACAACGGATATCTTCAACCGATGATCCGATATAAACAGTGAACTGGTCAGATTCGACTCGCCAATCAGCGGCTTCACTATGCCAGAAAGCAAACGAACGATAAGTCAGATTAAAACTAACCCGTTTCTCCTCTCCAATACCCAGGTTTACTTTAGCGAACGCCTTGAGTTCTTTCTTCGGCCGCGGCACTGAAGGATTGGCTTGACCCACATAAAGTTGGACCACCTCAGCCCCCGCATACTTCCCCGTATTCTTTACAAGAACACGCACCTGCAACTCATCTTTGCTGCCAAATGGCTCTGGACCCAGACCGGTAATTGACACCCCAGCATAGTCATATTGTGTATAAGAAAGACCATGGCCAAAAGGGTAAGCAACGGGAGCATGGGTACTATCAAGATACCGGTAGCCAACCCAAATACCCTCGCGATATTGAGATTGCCTTGGGATGCCTGGGAACCAGGCATGACTGGCAAGGTCCTCCTGCCGGACAGGAAAGCTTTCTGCTAACTTGCCACTGGGATTACTACGCCCAAAGATGATATCGGCCATTGCCGACGCGCCAGCCTGCCCCCCCAGATACACTTCCAGTATCGCGGCAACCTGGCTGACCTCCGGCAGTACAATCGGCGCGCCATTTTGCAGTACCATGACCAACTTATGATGGACGGGTTCAAGCTCTCTAATCAGGTCCTGTTGACCCAATGGCAACCCAAGATGATGGCGATCGAAACCCTCTGACTCATAATCGTGCGTTAAGCCGACGACGAGGATAACTCGATCGGCTTTTTCAGCCTGCTTAACAGCCTCGTCCATAATAAAAGCCTGCGCTATGCCATCAAGCCTATAGCCTTCTGCATAGACTGCACAGCCGCCCTCTGCCTCGACTAACCTGGATATCGCATCAAACGGTTGCTCCAAACGCGTTGGTACTATCTGCGAACTGCCAGAACCCTGGAAACGGGTCGTTTTC
>CAZGCW010000192.1:0-7394 GCA_964524295.1 uncultured Pseudomonadales bacterium | reverse complement strand
AATACGATCTCATTATTAAAAATGGTTTGCTCATTGACGGAACAGGAACCCCAGGCTTTACTGGCGACCTGGCTGTCAAGGATGGAAAAATTGCTGCTCTAGGTAAAATTAGCGGCAATGCTAAACAGAAATACAACGCCAAGGGCCAGGTCGTCAGCCCAGGATTCATAGACATTCACACTCACTTTGATCCACAGCTATGCTGGGATGGCTTTGCAACACCCTCACTTGAGCATGGCATAACAACGGTCGTCACCGGTAATTGCTCTTTAAGCTTGGCACCCATTCGGAACAAAGCGGGTGCAGACAAAATCGTCAGTATGTTTGGTGTCATAGAGGATATAAAAAAAGCCACTTTCGACGAAGCGGTTCCATTTACCTGGAACTCATTTCCAGAGTACCTTGACCACATCCGTCCCAAATTGGGTATCAATGTAGGCGCCTTAATTGGCCATTCAGCCGTACGCCTGTATGTCATGGGTGAAGCCAGCCAACAGCGCACTGCCACACCGGATGAGATAGAAAAAATGTGCCTGATCATCGAAGAAGCCATGGCCGCGGGAGCATTGGGCATATCCTCGTCCTACGTAGACATGGATGAAAACGGCGACCCCGTCCCCAGCCAATATGCGGACCTGGACGAAAAAATCGCCTTGGCTCGTGCCATGGCAAAAAGTGGTCGCGGAATCTGGCAGATCGTACCCTACTTCCCTGACCTTCAACGGGAACTGGACAACATCCGAGAGCTGGGTGAAATCAGCCTTGCCGCCGGCGTACCCTGCAGCTTGCAACCCGTTTTAAGCTCTCCTACCTCACCCAAGGCAGAGGAAATTATCCAAGCGCTAGAGACAGAACAAAAACGCGGCGCACAGGTTTTTGGGCAGGTCATGCCGAGATGCTTCGATCTGAATATGAGGCTGTCCGAAACCAGCATGTTATTATTCTCTCTGCCGAGTTGGAAGGCGATCATGGATCTACCCAGGCATGATCGGACCGCTCGCTTCTCTGACCCTGAACAAAGACAAATTCTAGTGACAGAAATGAAAACCGCCGCCGGCATAGGAGGTGCCTTACCCTTTTTAACCGTCGGCAAGGTAGTTAGTAACGAAAATCAACAATACGTCGGTCGAAGCCTGGCAGAAATCGCCCAAAGCGAGGGCAAGGAAGTCGGCGAAGTTATTCTAGACTTGTCACTGGCAGACAACCTGGATACAGAATTTCAACTCAAGAATGTTATTAATGCGGACAAAACCAGTGTTGCTGAACTGATTAACCATCCCATGTGCCATTTTGGTGCCTCTGATGCAGGTGCGCATATCACTCAATTCTGTGGTACCGGTGATACTACCCATCTACTCGAACACTATGTTCGCGAAACTCAGCAGATGACACTTGAACGTGCCGTTCATCGAATGACCGGTGAAGTAGCTAAAGATTGGGGCCTGCTCAATACTGGGACATTAAGCGTAGACAAGGCAGCCGATATTGTCATATTTAACCCGGAGCAGGTTTCTGTGGGTCAGGAGGAGTTTGTGAATGACTTCCCGGGTGAGGCTCGTCGCTACATACGCAGATCAACCGGCTATGACGCGGTCTTTGTCAATGGCGTACAGGTCTATTCAAATCAGGGATACACACAGGCGCGACCTGGTAAACTCGTCTAACGACTTGAATTAAATGATTCAAACACAAATGGCGCCAGTGAAGTCTGAGCCTCAAGGCGATACTTATGCCATCGGCCTCCCCCATAGTAAGCCAGGCTACCAGGCTCAGCCAATCCATGGCCATTGTAATAGGTTATACAATCTCGCAAAGGTCGCGTGTTTAAATCTGCTATCTTACAGTGTTCTGCATACTCGTCTTCAGTTTCCGCTTGAATATCTACGACTGCCATCCCTTTATCCTGCATCGTTTTTAACATCCAGACGATGTAATCACCATGCTCTTCAATGGCATTGGTAAAGTTAAAGCTGCCCCCTCCGCCCTGAGGACCGGAAACAACAAATAAATTCGGAAAGTTATGACTGTGTATACCCAGGAAGGTCTTGGTTCCCTCATCTGCCCATTTGTCTTTGAGCGTCTGGCCTTGCCTTCCGGTAATCATATTAAACGTAGAGGTCGCCATCCATTCGAAACCGGTTGCATAAATGAGCACATCCAGAGGATATTCAATCCCGTCGTGAACGACACCCCGTGAGTTGATTTCGCTCACCCCCCGAGGTGCTGTGTCGATTAGGTTGACATGAGGCAGATTAAAAGCAGGCAAGTACTCATCGTGAAAAGTGGGCCGTTTACACCCATACGGGTAGTAAGGTTTCAGGGCTGCTGCAGTTACCGGATCTTCAACGATGGCATCAACCCTGGCCCTGATCTGTTCCATTATCCTGAAGTTTGTATCTAGTTGCTTGGCGACCATTTCCTCCATTGACAGCGGCTTAGCGTGTTTTTTTACTTCTTTAAAATCACTGACTTTGCCAGCCAGATAATCATCATTGGCTTTCATCGCGGTACGCCCGGCCGAAATCTTGGCAAATCGAGCTCGACGCTTTTTAGCCCAGCCGGGTTCTTCCGCCCAGGTGCGCATCTCCTCTTCGGTTGTTTCTCTCTGATCGCGCACATCAACCGACGAAGGAGTGCGTTGGAAGACATTCAGTTGGCCCACAATTTTTGCAAGCTCCGGAACCATTTGCACCGCCGTGGCACCCGTACCAATAATCCCAACCTTTTTATCTGTCAGATCCAGATGATAATTCCATCGGGATGTATGAAATGAATCTCCCTGAAATTTATTCATGCCATCAATTCGGGCCAATTTTGGTGTCGTCAATAAGCCATTAGCCAGAATCACGAATCGGGCTTTCATCTCATCGCCACGATCTGTACTTACGATCCATCGCTGGCTTTCCTCCTGCCACTGAGTCTTTTCAACTGTAGTATGAAACAGGCAATGTTCATAGAAGCCGAATTTTTCCGCCATCTTCTGACAGTACTCCATGATTTCGAACCCACCGGCAAACTTCATGGACGGAACGTATTCCATTTCCTCAAGCAGGGGAAGGTAACTATAGGATTCCACGTCACAGGCAATGCCTGGATAGCGATTCCAGTACCAAGTCCCGCCTACATCGCCTCCTTTTTCACAAAACCGGACATCAGTGAATCCAGCTTGTTTCAATTTATACCATAGCAGAAGCCCCGCAAACCCAGCTCCAACAACAAGAATCTCGCATTGATCGAGTAGCGCCGGCCTGGCCACTGGGGTCGTTGAATACAAATCATCAAGGTAATTACTGAATTCACCCTCCATCCTCATATAATCAGCCGCACCCCTTCTCGCTTCCTTAAATATTCGATATTTTTCCTGTTCTTGAGCATTAAAAACGGCGCCGGGCATCTGCGGGGGTAACGTCTTTAGTGATTCATCTTCGACCAAGGCATAACCCCGGCCGGTTATTTTTTCAGTGGACTTGCCGGCTCGGGTATTAAAGATTTTTAGCCCGGTTTGCGGGTCTGTTCGAATGGACATCAGCTTTTCCAACCTTCTCAATATTATGCGGCTACCATGACCGCCTCAATCCAGAATAACTTGTCAATCTCTATAATGCACCTCAGCAGTGGAGATGACCTTCCAGCGGCAAGCCCAAGACAGAACTAGGCCTGACTCGTTAACTCCTTTGCAGCACAGAAACCTTAACGACCAACTGTAAAACCAGTCGGGACAACCTTTTTCCACAATTCTAACTGACGGAAAATAGCCTAAGCCCATACGGACTTATACAATTCAACAATCTCCTGCTTGCTAGGCACTCTCGGGTTATTAGCCGGTGACCCAGAAGCAATGGCTTGATCTGCCATAACGTCAATAACCGAAAAATAGTGTTTTTTATCGACCCCAAAAGCCGAAAGCGTGGGTACGCTGAGCTCATCATTGAGATCCCTTAATTCCGCTACTAATTTCTCGTTTGCAACCTTATCTGAATCCGACTGGCTGGCAACCTGCATGCTTCGGGCACATTGAGCATATCGGGATTCCGCGCCTGAAATTGAAAAAACGGTAATCGCCGGAAGCAACATGGCATTAGAAAGGCCATGGGGGACATGGAAAAAAGCACCAATTGGCCGGCTCATACCGTGCACCAGTGCAACCGATGCATTTGAAAAAGCAATTCCTGCAAGTGTCGCTCCAAGCATCATGGCCTCCCTGGCCTGTTTATCATTACCATCATGGTAAGTACGACGTAAGCTGGGCGCTATCAACCCCATGGCCTGGATTGCCTGACTATCCGAATACAAGTTCGCTTTTTGAGAAACATAAGCCTCCATTGCATGGGTCAGCGCATCAATACCCGTATCGGCTGTGGTTCTGGGAGGGAGGCTCAAGGTCAAGTCATAGTCGACCAGAGCAGCAACTGGCATGAACCCCATCCCCATGCAGAGCATTTTTTCATCGACAGCATCATCATTAATGATCGTCACCCGAGTCGCTTATGAACCGGTCCACGCCGTGGTCGGTATGGCAATGATGGGTAACCCTGATTCATTAACAATCCTTGGCACCATATAATCACGCATCTGACCACCATATTTACCCAGAATAGCGATCGCCTTGGCACTATCTATCGAGCTACCTCCACCCAGTGCTATAATCGAATCAAAATCTCCGCTTCTCACCTTCTCTACCCCGGCTAGTATCGAAGCTTCAGAGGGTTCTGGCAAAGTATCATGATAAACATCACTCTGAGGAAGATAGTCCTGTAAACGATTAACATAACCCAACTGCACCATCATCTTATCCGTCACGATAAGTGGCATGGTACACCCCAAACTCGCCATTACATTACCAATCTCTGATAGTGCGCCTGCACCTACCTGTAAAATTCTTGGTAAAATAATTTGATTGTTCATAGAAATAAAACCCGAGTCCGTTCCCTGAAATTGTAGCTCACTATCCTTAGCGTTATCAAAGACGCTCTATGTCCATTAGTGACGGGCGTTCACACCGACACAGGCACTGGATTTGGCATTTTTCTCCCGTTCCAGATCACCGTTGTAGATATCTTTCTAATTTGACAATGAGCAGTTTTTAATTAGTATTTGATCGATTACGTGAGTGAACCTGATGTTAGATAATAAACCCGTTATTGCCTAAATAATGCCAGCGCCATCGAACTACTCATCAATAGGGATATCCGAGCCCGCGCAGAGACTGTTTGTGGAAACAACGCTAACGGCCTCCTTAGTAGGCCTTTTCATTCTTTGGCTGATCCTGCTCATTCAGCAATCATACGGTCGCCTTACTCATGAGTTTTTGCTATATATCTTACCGATATTCGTCGCTTATTCAGTATTCCTGAAGGTCAAGCAAACCGATATCAAAGTCCTTTCAAAATTGCTTTTAGGCCTGTTTCTCACGTTGACCATGCTAGTGTTTGCAAACCGGGGATTATTTAGCGCCGGCCCAGTCCTAGGTCTGGGCACGATTATAATAAGCGCAGTCCTGTTTCCCATCCGCTTTCTCATCTGGATAGTACTTTTTCTGGTCTCATCTGTATGGGCGGCTTCGCTTGTCTCTATCTACTCTCCGAGTTTCTTGAATCTGAATACAAGGCTTTCAGAGACTAACCTACTCTGGAGCAGGGCCTGTGCGATAACGGCTGTCTACATAACCTTTGCAATTGGCTTACGGCAGTTTGTAATAAAACTTTCACAAGACGCTACCAATTTTGTGAGCTTAGAACAACACGCTTTTCAAAAAGAAATTGAAATTATCAACCTGCTAGAATTTGCTAATGCACCCATTTTTAGGGTGGACCAACAAGGTATTATCGACCAATGGAATCACTCCATGGAAATAATCTTGGGGGTTGACCGCGTCAATGCTCTGGGTAAAAACCTTGTAGAAAATTTTGCGACAAGAGATTCCAAGCAGGCGCTGACCAAGGTCATAGAAGATACACTAAAAGGCCTGGAAAGCCATAGCTTTCAAACGGCACTTACAACGCAATCCGCGCCGAGAATCGAGTTACTGATCAACACGAGTTGCCAAAGAAATATAGAGGGAGATGTGCTCGGTGTCCTCTGCGTAGGTCAGGATGTTACCTCGATGCGGCAGAAAGAGGAGATGTTAGTTCGCGCTCAAAAACTTGATTCAATTGGTCAACTTACAGGCGGTATAGCCCATGATTTCAATAATCTGTTAACCGTTATTCAGGGTAACCTTGAACTTCTCAAAGAACGTGTCAGAGGCTTAGGAAGCGATAATGAAGAAATCATAACGGACGTGCATGAAGCCTGTGTGCGCGGTGCTGGTTTGATTTCCCAACTGTTAGCTTTCGCTGGTAAAAGAACCCTCATACCTCAAGAAATTGATATAAATGAATTAATTACTGAGTCGTCACGTATGATCGTCAGAACCTTGGGTTCTTCTATTACCGTTTCAATGCAGTTGTCAGAGAAAAGTCTGTTTGCTGCAGTAGATACCAGCCTGCTGGAAAGCTCCCTGATTAATCTAAGCATCAATGCTCGAGATGCCATGAACGATGGTAAGGGAGTTATAGAACTCTCTTCTTACCAGAAGGAAATCAATTCAGAGCAGGCTAATCTGTTGCAAATTGATGCCGGAGAATATGTCTTTATTTCGGTGAAGGATAATGGTAATGGCATTACGCCCGACAACCTTATCCGAGTCATTGACCCCTTTTTCTCAACAAAGAATCAGACAGAAGCATCTGGCCTGGGACTGAGTATGGTTCATGGCTTTACAAAACAAAGCAAGGGCGCTTTAGATATTCAAAGTGAACTCGGAGTGGGGACCACCGTCACCATGATACTCCCAGCATTGTCTGGTCATACCATCGTATCTGAATGACGCTAACTGATCGAAATTAAAACGAGAGAACCACTAAAATCAACCACCGCAAGGACCGCTGAGTCAACCGCTCCTAGGCTCAGAGCACCTGACCTTCATCAATAACAGGCCTTCAAGTAGGCTCTAAACACAATGAGTTCAGCAGTAATCCATCCAACCACCTTAACCTTCTAGAAAGAAAGGATGTTCAGTGATACCTGCAAACTCGCTAATATCGACGCCATGAACAGACCCTCGCTCTCATCAGTATGCCTCCTGACTGCCGCTATAAACCGCTATTTAACTTTTAAACAGGCTTAGGCTTATAAACAGGCTTAAGCTACTAAATCAGCTTAAGCTGATAAGGCCTGCATCAACAGGCTTAAGCTACTAAATCAGCTTAAGCTGATAAGGCCTGCATCAACAGGCTTAAGCTACTAAATCGGCTTAAGCTGATAAGGCCTGCATCAACAGGCTTAAGCTACTAAATCGGCTTAAGCTGATAAGGCCTGCATCAACAGGCTTAAGCTACTAAATCGGCTTAAGC
>CAZGCW010000191.1:0-7445 GCA_964524295.1 uncultured Pseudomonadales bacterium | reverse complement strand
TGGACAAAATCCCACCAGAAACAAAAAGTTCAATTACGTCCTATTCAACTGCCGGCCTACACGAACAAATACAATTACTGTCTGATTCAATTTCACAAGAACAAGCTGACGAAGTTATCCTCTCAATTGACTTGATCAAGACCATTGACAACTGGCTTGAACTACTCAATCCAATTCACAATGGGGTTGTTAATATCATTATCGACCCATTGATGCCGGGCCGCATCGAAGTACATCGAATCAATCTGGTAAGGCTGCTCTCTTTCGTCATCGATATCGCGTTGCAGAGCCAGGGGAAACCAAATTCGCAGGGCCTGGTCATCAACGCACCTGGTAAGGACCATCTCTGCTCGCTACAGCTCATAACTAAAGCTGAGGAATTCACTGAAAAACAAATGAGTCATACTAATCCTGAATTTCAACTGCCATTGAAGAGCTATACTGAAAACAGATTGCTTCCAGGAAAAGGCAAAACTGCTATGGTGCTGGCGGCTGATCCGATACAAAGATTGGCACTAAAACAGCGTATCCAGTACTTTGGCTGCACCATCAGCCCGGACTTTACTTCGGGACATATCGACCTGTTTCTGGCCACATCATCGAGTGGTGCCTTTTTTGATCGATTTAAATCCTATATCAAAGATCCAACCCAGGTCTGGTTGCTTGGCCAGCAGCTAAACGATTCTGATAATCCTCCTCTCCTCTCCAATCTGCAAAAGGTACTTACTGAGCGGTTTCAACAATGGTCACCCCACGACCTTAAACCCCATTGTATTCTGGTGGTGGACAATGAACCTATCACCCTGGTTTTTCCAAAAGCCTACCTGGGGGATCAGCAGCCATCCTTATTCACTGTCTCAAATAGTGATGAGGCCATGGCCTTAATGGACAAGATGGAGTTTTCCCTGGCCTTGGTTAATATGCAGCAACCAGGAGAGAGCAGCGCTGGCATCGCCGCAATAATTAAATCCCGACAGCCAAAGTTGAAAATTATTGGCTTGACTGATACACCCGGGAACCATCTTAATAAACTGCGCCACCCGCTATTTTCTGAAATACTTTCAAAACCGATCAGCACAACCAGCTTGCAAAGAGTTCTGCAATATCCAGCAGTCCACCTGGTCCCTTCAGATGATCAAGCAACCCAGGGTCAGTTGAACGACGAGCCTGTCCTGCCGATATTTGACTCGATTGCTGCCATCAAGGCAGCCAATGGCCGCACTGAACTCGCTATTCAAGTATTAGCGATACTGCTGACCACCCTACCGGAAGATCTGAGGCTATTGAAATTGGCCTGGAATCGAGGCAAACATAACGACATAAAACGGTTGCTTCACAAACTTAAAGGCGCTCTTGAATTCACTGCTGCGACCCGATTGCAGCAATTTACCCGCCAAGCTGATCAAATTGCCAATCACCCCGCGCAGGGTAATATGATGCAAGCAACCAAACAGGTCATCTCTGAGGCTGAAAATCTGCTGATTTGGCTAGAGACAACGCCAGAGCCATTTAAACATGTTTCAGTGCCTGCCCTCAGCGATAACAAAAGCAAGGGCGTATCCTGACTCGTCTGATATAGACAGGTGCCAGGCAGCGATATTCAATTTATTCTGTCTGGCCAGTGCCGCTCCAGAAAGTTGCACCAGCGGAGCCCCATATGGATTTCGTCCAATTCCTATTGCCGGGAAACTCACACCCTGCCTCATACCCGTACCCAAGGCTTTGCAGACGGCTTCCTTGGCCGCAAACTGCTTAGCCAGAAATGCCGCCGGGTTAGCCGACCTGCTCTCCAGCAATGAACATTCCTCGGAAGATAGCAGTTTTTTAACAAAACGCTGGCCCCAGCGCGCCAGAGCCTGTTCAATCCTGGCTATTTTTACCAGGTCCGTGCCTACGGATATAATCATCCCATCCTCGCTGAAAACAATTCTCGGGACTTTAAAGGCCTTCCCCCTAAAAGAGGTCGTACCGATTCACTGACTATCCACTTCGACACATTCGCGCCCGCTCCTGAGAAATCACCTAGAGCCATCCGGTTAATGATTTCACCGCTGCAGGTTCCTGGTTCAGTGGGACCGGCCCCTTCAAACCCACTTTGCGGTACAAATCTATAATAACCAGCCGGGTCAATCGGCATGCCTGTTTTTGCATCAAAGCCAAAATCAATACCAAAACCTAATTCCATCAACAGCGTAAACTCAAAATTCCGTAGCATGCTTAAATCAAATTCAGAACTACCCAAGTCGATTAGTACCTGTTTATAGCTATCAAAGACCTCAGGTAATGGTTCATATTTGCCAATAAGACGATACATTAGCTCATTGATATACAATCCAAGGAATGAGGCTCTTCCCGACAGATGGTAACCGAAGGGCGCTGTCTCCTGATACACCGCTGTTCTCAAGTCTCCACGCCCATAAATAGATACAATAATGGGAACGAAGGGCTGAATCTGCCCTGCACTGCGTGAAGCCTTTTTAGCTTCACGCCTAATCCCCTTGAACAACAAGCTAAATCGACCTTCTTCTCGAGAAAAGACTTCAGCTAATAGGCTGGTATCCCTGTATTTTCGTGTATGAAGAATATAAATCTCTATGTCTTTGGTCTCAGACTGGGTCATAACCAAGGCTCTTTAGTGCACGCTCACTATCGGACCAACCTGATTTCACCTTAACCCAGTTTGTCAACATCACTTTACTGGCCAACAACTTCTCAATATCAACACGAGCATCGATTCCTATTCGTTTCAGTTTCTTACCTCCAGCACCGATGAGAATGGCTTTCTGTCCTGCTCTTTCGACGAAGATAGTGGCAACAATATGGACGATTTTATCCTTTTTCTCGAATTGATCGATTTGAATGCTGGCCGCATAAGGAACTTCATCACCTAGCTGGCGCATGAGTTTTTCTCTGATAATTTCTGACACCATGAATCTTTCAGTCCGATCAGTTACCTGATCATCAGGGAAATAAAACTCACTATAGGGGATGCTTTGTTCAATTAGTTTTTCAAGCTGCTCAATGTTCTCGCCTTTTAGAGCGGAAACAGGCACTACCTCCGCCTCAGGAAAACGAGCCTGTAATTTTTCCAGCACTGGCAACAGCTTATTCCTCGGTGTAATCAGATCAAATTTATTGACCGCAACAATGATCTGCCCGGATTGTCCGGTTAAAGCTTCAGCGACTAATTCATCTTCCTTATTCCAGGAGCCTCTATCAACAACAAATATGACTGCATCCACATCCCTGATAACACTGCGCGCATTACGGTTCATGTAGCGATTGATGGCTTTTTTCTCATTGCTATGAATACCAGGAGTATCAACATAGAGAAACTGCGACTGGTTGAACGTTTTAATCCCCAGCAGCTGGTGCCGCGTAGTCTGGGGTTTCTTCGATGTAATGCTGATTTTTTGGTCCATGATGGTATTGAGCAAGGTTGACTTACCCACATTAGGCCGGCCGACAATGGCAATATAACCGCAACGGGTGTTTTTCATTACAAAATCACTTTATTCGATAAAACGGTCAAGGCCTGCTGTGCAGCTCGCTGTTCTGCCTGTCTTCTGGATGAGCCTTGCGCAGTTTCAGGTTTAGCCAGCGACTCGCAATGACAATTGACCGTAAAATTCTGACTCGGCGAAGTACCCTCAATACTAACCACATCGTAGACCGGTAAAGACAACGACCGAGCCTGCAGGTGTTCCTGCAAACGAGTTTTGGCATCCTTTCCGGTTTCTTTGAGCGATAATGACTCAATTGAGGCTTTGAACCAGGCTCTGACCCTCAAAGACACCACTTCAAATCCTGCGTCGAGATAAACAGCACCGGTGACGGCTTCAAACGCATCGGCAAGAATCGAGTCCCGATCTCGTGCTCCACTCTTATTCTCGCCCTGGCCCAGGACCAGGAAATCCCCAAGTTCCAGCTCCCTGGCTCTGGCTGCCAGCGCTTCTTTACGAACAAGAGCCGCCCGCAATCGGTGTAATTGACCCTCCTCTGCCGTAGGAAATTTCAAATACAACGCCTGTGAAACGACTAAATCCAACACAGCATCACCCAAAAATTCCAACCTTTCATTATTAACTGCGGAAACGCTTCGATGAATCAGTGCCTGCTCCAGCAGAGCCGGTTCCGAAAAGTAATGACCTAGTTTGTTCTGCAGCTTGTCGATCAGGTCAGCCATGAATCAAGATTACTGATGGGAAAGAAAAAAATCATCATTAAAGCTCATGACAATATCAACATTGGCAACAAGCTTCTCCCTGACCTCATATTCCAGGTTGATTTTCGTACCACGAGAAAAGGATTCCAGCTTAATGCTCCTATCAATATCAAATGATCCCAGTTGGTTGAGATCAAACCGCTTCTCAATAAGATCACGGAGTTCATATTTACTCCTGAGGCCCAAAGACTGGTCTTCTGCTATGCCAGACAGTATCTGTGTAATGGTTCGATGTTCTAAATAAGGGGGAATCACCTTAAAGCCAACGGTGGTCAGTACCGTGACAACAATAATGATGATAATAATGTCCATGAGGCCAACGCCAGCCTGACCACCACCCGCCACTGCATTGTTTAACTTGCTAACACATTGTTTCATCGCAACCTCGTTACTGAATCCATCGATTCTGAGAAAACTCCGGTAAATTTAAACCGGGTTCCTTGTGTAGCCACACGGCAATCGCCTTACCAACGATCTTATCTTCAGAGACAAAACCCCAGTACCGGCTGTCGCTACTTCGGTCTCGATTATCCCCCATCATGAAATAGTGGCCTTCCGGTACTAACCATGCCTGAGAGCGAGGGTCCTTATAGCGATTACGATAAATAAAATGATCAAATTCTCCAAGGGTTTCTTCAAAAAGCATGTTCTGGGAATTTTCTCCTGTCAATCGCTCAACAAACTCTTGCTCCTGCATAACATCATTAATAAAAAGCTTCTTGTCCTGGTAACGAACCCGGTCACCCGGCAAGCCTACGATCCGCTTGATGAAATATTCGTCTTTATGAGGCGGGATAAAGACCATGACCTCACCACGTTTGGGATCGCTGATATCCAACACCTTGGTACCCACCACGGGCAACCTGATGCCGTAGGTGTATTTATTCACCAAAATAAAATCACCAATATTCAAGGTTGGAATCATGCTTCCTGTTGGGATCTGAAAGGGCTCAAAAAGGAAAGAACGCAAGACTAAAACGAACAGTAAAACCGGGAAAAAAGAAATAGAATATTCAACCACCAGTGGTTGATCCAATGATTCAGACAGATCCTTGGCTGTTTTTTTTGCTTGCCTGTGCCGTGACAACCAGACTACTTCCAGCAACCAGACTAATCCTGTTATACCCGTTGCCAAAACCAGGAACAAAGGGAAATTCACGCTCATATTAAATAAATCCTTACTTATGACCAAACATAGCGTTGACCAGACAGACATAAAACCCAAATCCAGAAAGGTCATCGCTCCACTTTCAACACTGCCAAAAAAGCTTCCTGTGGAATCTCTACACTGCCGACTTGTTTCATTCTTTTCTTTCCAGCTTTTTGCTTTTCCAGTAGTTTCTTCTTGCGAGTGATATCACCACCATAACATTTCGCCGTTACATTTTTGCGAAGTGCTTTCACGGTCTGCCGGGAAATGATCTGTCCGCCTATCGCGGCTTGAATAGCGACATCAAACATTTGTCTCGGAATCAATTCCTTCATTTTGGACGTCAGCGAAAGCCCCTTACTACGCGCATCATCTGCATGGACGATAAGCGCCAACGCATCGACTCGATCACCATTGATGAGCATATCTAAACGCACCAGCTTGGAAGCCTGAAACCGCAAAAAAGTATAATCAAGGGAAGCATAGCCCCTGGATACTGACTTTAGACGATCGAAAAAATCCAATACGACTTCATTCATGGGAATCTCATAAGTCAGCGATACTTGCTTGCCGACAAACTGCATATCTTTCTGTACACCCCGTCTTTGTTCGCAGAGAACAATGACACTACCTAGGTGCTCTGATGGCACCAAAACATTAACCTGAGCGATTGGCTCGCGCATCTCGTCTATGCTAGCCATAGCAGGTAATTGAGAGGGATTATCTACCTGCAGAACATCGCCTGCCTTACTCAGAATCTCATAAACAACCGTGGGCGGAGAAGTGATCAGGTCAAGGTTATATTCTCTCTCCAGACGTTCCTGAATAATTTCCATGTGTAACATGCCCAGGAATCCACATCGGAACCCACTTCCCAACGCGTCAGAACTCTCTGGCTCATATACAAGCGAGGCATCATTGAGGGTCAATTTTTCTAAGGCATCACGGAAATTATCAAAGTCGTCGGCATTAACCGTAAACATGCCAGCAAAGACCTGTGGCTTCACCTTCTCAAAACCCGGTAATGCCTCAATATCACTGCCAGCCGACACGATGGTGTCCCCTACCGGCGCACCCTTAACATCTTTTATCCCGGCCACCACAAAGCCGACTTCGCCAGAACGGAGTATGCCCGTCACCTCTCTTCGCGGCGTAAACGTACCAATAGAGTCTACTTGATGGACTTTTCCGAGTGTCCGAGTGATAAATTTATCCTTGGATTTGATCTGTCCTTTGACCACTTTGACTAATGAGACGACGCCAAGGTAATTATCGAACCATGAATCAATGATCAGTGCCTGCAATGGCTCATCACGATAATTCTCAGGTGGTGGAATGACATTAATCAATTCTTCCAGCAATTCCCTAACACCTTGTCCGCTCTTGGCGCTGACGAACATAGCACCGGTTGCATCCAAACCAATAATTTCTTCAATTTCCTGGCAAACCCGACCTGGATCAGCCTGGGGAAGATCAATTTTATTGAGGACCGGGAGCACTTCCAGGCCCTGCTCAACCGCGGTATAACAATTTGCTACAGATTGAGCCTCAACACCCTGGGCTGCATCAACAACCAACAGTGCACCTTCACAAGCAGCCATTGACCGAGACACCTCATAAGAGAAATCCACATGGCCCGGGGTGTCTATGAGATTAAACTGGTAAGTATTGCCGTCGTCTGCAAGATACTGCAAAGAGACGCTCTGGGCTTTAATCGTGATTCCTCTTTCTCGCTCGATATCCATCGAGTCAAGAACTTGATTGGCCATCTCCCGCTCAGTCAGGCCACCGCACATCTGGATAAATCGATCAGCCAGCGTCGATTTACCATGGTCAATATGGGCGATAATAGAAAAATTTCGAATAAACTTTGGCTGAACCAAACTATTTTTTCCAGCAAACGAGACAGCGCGCCAGTCTAATAGATAATGAAAATATTAGCTATCCAAAGCAGGCATCTAATCCAGCTAATCGCGAGGACGGTTTCATCTCAAACGACTGCCGTAAAGCTTATGGGTTTATCTTTATGGCGACAAACTGAGCCTGTCCATTTCTTAGGATTCGCACCGG
>CAZGCW010000190.1:0-7487 GCA_964524295.1 uncultured Pseudomonadales bacterium | reverse complement strand
GGCTGGCAAATAAAGTATCACCACCCAGGGGTGGTATCTGGTGCAATTGCAGGATGCTAGCCTGGGGCGGTTTTGCGTCACAGGAAACATCCGAGTGCCAGCGATTGCCTGCGGCTACCTTGGATTCGCTGTTGGTGCGCATTTTCATGGCGCCTGGATGTTCGCCCGGTTTACCGCGTGCCGCTGGATGGATATGAATCTCGCCAAATCGTTGTGCGAAAGTGCGATGTTGTTCAGCACTCATCTGCGGCTGATTCCGCAGGAATAGGACGGAATGATCGGTAAATGCCTTGAACAGATCGGCAAATTCTTCATCAGTGATTTGAGTGACATCAATGCCTTTGATCTCTGCACCGATCAGGGGCGTGAGAGGTTCAATGGTGAGAGTCATGTTGATCCTCCAAATTAGGCGGGATGAAGCCAGTTAGATTAATGCTTGGCAGCATCGGATTGAAGTCTGAGTTTCGACTTCGATGCTTATTCAGGTAGACCACTGAGTGCATCTCCTTCTTTCCAGGGTGATAGCTGCCCAGCGTAGACATCGGGTCCGCTGCGGAAGTGGGCGGCTTCCTCGAGGGTTTCCACGAAAGGCATTCGAGCCGGATAAATCTGATCACCCCTGGGCCTAGGTCCGCCCTTGGAGACATGTCCCCAAAGGGGGTGGCCTACCACTTCTTCAGCAATGATAGCGGCTTCAATGAGTTTATCGAGGTTGTATCCGGTTTCGATACCCATCTCATGACACAGGTCAACGAAATCTTCCGTGGGTACATGACCTGCAGCCCGTCCATTACCGCAGTATGGGCATCCACCCATGCCGCCCAGGCAGGTATCAAACTCTCGAACGCCGAGCTGGAGCGCTTCATAGTAACTGGTCATAGTCGATCCCCTGACATTATGCATATGGCAATGGAAATCGGTAATTTCTGGCCAGGTTTCGCGGATAGCGATGATGGTTTCGCGGACTTGATGGGGCAGGTTCCAGCCCATGGCTTCAACAAAGGAACATCTTTTAACTTTGAATCCGGCATTGTGCCATTTATCCAGCATGATTTTTAACATATCCAAACGTTGCTGTAAGGCGAATGCTCCTTCGAAATTGGAGCCAAATGGATTACCCAGTGCGACCGCGCCATATTCAGCTCCGGCTACTCTAGCCGCAGAGATAGTGCTATCCATTGAGGCCAGTTGCTGTGCCTGGGAGCGATTATAGTTCCGGCGAGAAAAAGTGTCGCACAACTCCACATGGGTGCCGAATCGTTTGCGACGGACATTAATTTTAGGGTAATAAGCATCGGCGCGTTGAAAACCGCGCTGATTAAACACAGCGGCGGTGTATTCTATACCGTCCTTGGGCACGAACTTCTCAGCAATCTCATCAATACAGGCCATTTGCGGCGTCCATTTCGGATGAGCAAAAGAACCGATGGAGATGGTTTTGGCCCCGGTTTCCCCGAGCGCATCGAGTAATCGCAGTTTGTCCTTGACGGGGATACTGGCGTCTTCGATTTGCAAGCCTTCGCGCATGGTGTCATCAGTGATGATCACTGATTTTGGCAGTAAGTCCATTGACTGATTCCTTTACCTTAATAGCGTTTATCGCAGTGAAAACGTGCTGCTTTCTATCGTCTACCTTAATCGCGCTGGTAAGTACCCACTAACCGGTTCATCCCAAGGACATTGGCCTCGACGCGTTCTAGTAACTGCCATAAGGTCAGACCGCTTTCCAGGTTCTCATTGCTATCAAGGGCAAGCACCCAGAAGTAATACTGGTGCAGGCCATGACCATTGGGGGGCATGGGGCCACCATAGGCTTCCTTGCCAAAGTCGCTCTTGCCATGGGTGTGCGCTGAGGTTGCCTCTGCCAGATGGGAGATTGAAGCGGGTATGTTATACAAAACCCAATGCACAAAACCGTAAGTGCCTTGAGGTGTCACCAGGGGCGCATCCGGATCGTGGCAGACGATAGCAAATGACCGAGTTCCTTCCGGGGCATCGGACCAGGCGAGTGGTGGCGAAATATCCGATCCTTCTCCGGTATATTGGCTGGAAATAGACTCGCCTTGATTAAATGCAGAGCTTGTGAGCTGTATGCTTGATAGTGCAAACCCCATAAGAAAACCTCCTTAAAGTTATCTTCAGATCCGGTGAAGATCATATCAATGGCTTAGTGAAGGTGCGAGGGGTTTGACCCTGGTCAGGCCTTCGTTTTGCTTTAGTTCAAATTATTACTGTAGTTTGAGTCATCAGTATTTGTTCCCCGGATTTATGATGTGCTGTCGCATGGGTTCTGGTACGTCAGGCGGATCAACGGTAAACAGCCCATCTGTTACCGGTGGATGTACATCGAAAACAGTATTGAATTTGTGCACCGAATCCCAGATACCGATAGCAACGGTCAGTTCGACCACCTCGGCATCCGTAAAATGCTGTTTGAGGCGAGCCATGTAGGGGTCATCCACGCCTTTGGCATGGTTCATAATAAAGTCTTCGGTTAAGTCCAGGGCCATTTTTATTCGATCACTAAGATCTGAGTCTTGATGATCTTTCATTTTTTCGATCATTTCCTCATTCATACCGTTCTTCTGCGCCGCAGAAGATCGAGCCGGAATTCAGTAAAGACAGCCGTTCAGGTTGGCTGATTTGAGGCGAACCAGATCCTTAAGAACGGGATCCAGATGGCTGTGTGACCATAAAAGCCCGTAACGGTACATGAACCCCTGAAATAGATCGGGGCAGTGCGCATAAACCCCAGCGAAGCCGTTTAATCCCCCCGCTTCTTCGATTCTAGGCATGGTAGTCTCCAGAGAATTGATAGATTACTTTGACGTTAACAGGCTACGAAATCAAATTTTAGTAGACTTGTCATTCTATAGATTCGATTTGGCAGGTGGGCTTGATGTTAAGTTGATTTGTCAGTTGCCGCTGGGATTTTTTAGATCATGACTTGAGACCCGGTCCTGCTTAGTTCATAGTTCTCACTATCAGTACACTTATCAGGGGGGGAGCCAATGTCTGATCATCTGCGAATTATAGATAGCTGGCCCGAGCAAAAAATTGGTAATCACGCTATTCCCGGTGATCGGTATACCTCGCCTGAATTCTTTGCCAGGGAGTGGGAAGGGATGTGGACAAAAGTCTGGCTGTTGTTGGGTCGGGCCTCAGAAATACCGAATACTGGAGATTGGCAGATGGAGGCCGTCGGGCCGGAAGAAATCCTAATGGTTCGCCAGAAGGAGGGTGGCATCAAAGCGTTTTATAACGTCTGCCAGCATAGAGGCAATCCACTCGTGGACACAGACAAGGGCAGTGTATTGCGCAGGTTTGTCTGTAAGTATCACAGTTGGGCCTATACCCCGGATGGTGAACTTAACTTTGCACCTGATAAAGAAGATTTTCCGGAAGGTAATCCTTGTGGCAAGTTAAGATTGCAGGAATTGGCCTGCGAGACATTTGCAGGCTTTGTCTGGGTGAATATGAATCCGGACTGTATGCCCCTAAGGGAATTTCTCGGACCGATCTGGGATGACTGGCACAATCGCGATATTCAGAGCTGGACGCGTACCTCGGCTAACGCCATTGAATTGCCCTGTAATTGGAAAGTCGTGTTGGATAATTTTAATGAGTCCTATCATGTGCCGACGGTTCATCAGGGTGCAACACCGGACACCGATCGAAAACAAATCCGCGGTCATATTGATACCTACTTTAAAGAAACCCAGTTTGATCTGTCAGATGAAGGGCATAACCGAATGGTGATGAAAGGCGGGTTTGGCGTCGGACAATTGGACTCGGAAGGTAATGTTAAGGATGCTTTGGCCAGTCAGTTACGTTATTGGGACTTAGATCCGGCTGACTTCAAGGGTAAGCCGGAAGCAACCCGGGAAGCGCTGCAGCAGGCAAAACGTGCGCTCGGGCCAGCTCGGGGCTATACGCATTACGATAGGGTGCCGGATGAGCAGCTTACTGATGCCTTCCACTATACCCTGTTCCCCAATTTTGCCGTGTCAGTATGGGCAGATGGTTTTCATTTTCTAAGGGCCCGACCGCATCGATCTGACCCTGAACGATGCGTGTTCGACAACTGGTGGTACGCGAGTCCTGCCGCCGTCGAAGCAGCCCAACCCACCGGTACATTGGGGACAGGCTTAAATGCGGATGTTGAAAAGACATGGTTGAAGTATCCGGAAGATTCTGTTGGTCCTGGTATTGAAGATGATGTGTCGGTTTTTGTGACGCAGCAGCGAGGGTTTCGATCGCGGGGTTTCAAAGGGGTCTATCTGTCAAATCAGGAAAGTCGCATCAGACGATTACATGAACTCATAGATGACTATATCGAGGGGCGTCTGCCTGCGAGCTAATGGCCGGGTAAACAATGCGATAACTCGAGATTAAATCAATGTCTGGCAGTGCTTCAAAATAATACAGATGCGATAAGCAACGGCAGTCACTGGCACCGAAATGCTTGATAGAAGTTGCAGCCTCATGGGATGCGTTCGTTTTTGACCAGTTGCATTCTAGACGCTGGTTGATCAGAAACCAGACCGCGGTGATGGACGTGTGCGCTAGTAGATAGTCAATGTGCCATCGTATTTTTTCTTGGATCGCAGCTGCCGACCAACACGAGCTTTACCGCCAACGGAACCGAAAGCGCTACCCATAGTTAAATAATAGCCGCTCAGGAATGGTTGAGATGGTTGTTAACCGATGGCCATAGGAATGGGTTGTTCTAGATGCATCACCAGGATATAGATACCCGGCGTTGAACTCATTTCAGGTTGAGACATTTTATCGGTTTGTTGCCGTCTCATGCAGTCACCTCTGGGTGGTGTTTTTTTGCGGTCAGACTTAGCGTTGGCTGCGAACCGGCGGCTGGTCTCTTTAGTGTGTGAGTGGGAGCACAATTCGATCGTAGAACAGCTCATATGCATCGGTGTAATCGAGATTTTCATAGATGTTCCACCCCGTAAAAACGCCAACCAGGTCTAATTCAGGGACAATCAATGCAAACTGGCCACCCCAGCCCCAACTACCATACATAATAGGGTTGTCATCAGCACCATCATTGAATACCCACCATTGATAGCCGTAACCGACATCAAAGTCGGGGTCATTAGGGAAGGTGTCAATGACGTGCGGCTGCATGGATGCTTCCACCCACGCTCTGGGTATGACTTGATGACCGTCCCAGAGTCCATAATTTTGGTATAACAGGGCAAAACGGGCGAAGTCCTGTGCTGTGAAATACAGGCCGCCTGCGACATCCTTGAATCCTTCCGGTGCGTCTTTCCAGAAATAATGGCCTATGCCGATAGGCCGAAACAACAGCTGCTCGGCATAAGCGTCAAGCGACTGCCCCGTTGCAGTCGATACGATCTCGGACATCAATTGCGTGTTAGTGCTGTTGTATTTATAGGTCGTTCCCTGTTCGTGAGCCATGGGTTTGTTAAGTAGGTACGCTACCCAGTCATCGCTTGACTCAACCCGGATCGCATCGTTGCTGGGATCCCAGTAGGAGACATCTTCTTCCCACTCGAAGCCAGGTCTCATAGTTAGGATGTTATCCAGGGTAATGGCCGCTTTGTCGGGATCGACAATATTTCGATGCGGCAGTAGCGCGCCAAGGGTGGCATCGGTACCCGATAGATCTCCCTGTGCAATGGCGATGCCCACCAGTGCAGACATGAAACTCTTTGTGCTCGACTGCACGGTATTCAGTTTACTTTCCTGGTAATAAGGGTGCCAGCGCGTGTCGTAATAATTCCAGGGTCCGGATTCATCCGTTATTAGTGGTGCATTCATTTGTTGATAGTCATTTTTGTAGTTGGCTTCAAAAGCTATACGACCGTTGCGAATGATGAGCATGGAATCAACGTAACCGTGCTGTCCAGACCGGAATTCCATGTCTAGTGTTGCGATCGCTTTCCCATCAAGGCCTTCCTGTTCGGGCGTGGACAGTTGCCAGTGTTCGCCGGGCCAGGACTGGGAATGACTGACGAGGAGGGGCTTCGCTGGTGAATCAGCGTCTGTGCAAGCAATTAGTATCAGAGTGCAGCAAAGCGTGAGCGAGGCTAATCGAAGCATGTTTAAAGCCTATGTGTGGTTGATCATGATTGTTCGGGTGATTTGTTATAGAAAATATTCCATTCATTTATAGCAGCGTTAAAGTCACCTTGGGCATCGATCTTCTGCCAGAATTTCTGCCAGTCTTCTGTTGCCGAAGACAGCTGGAAATCCATTTTTAGAGGTTTGTCTTTTAAAAACATTTTTATGTTGGCATTCACGGTTTCACAGTAGTCCAGGCCTACCTGAAGAGCGTTCATTTTTGCAGGTGTTTTAATATGAATTCCCCTAGCATAAATGGGTAGAATCATGCCGGGTCGTAATCTTGTGGAATAACTTTTTGCAGTCTCCGTGACATCCCTCATCAGATGAATATAGCAGGCATCTCTGCCGAAAATCTTATCCAATCGTCCTAGAAACCATGAAATACGTTTATCAGATTCAATGTGGTTATTAGGGTAAGCCAAGCGTTCTGGACCAAGACATCCAATCCGGGATTCGTGGCCAGATGAGTAATTTGAAATATGCTTGCAAGCTTTAATAAATGTTGTTGAGCCGCAGCGACCGGTGCTTAGGACGAAAATATTCATAATAGGCAATCGATTCTATGAAGACAAATTGTAGTGACATAATAGGTCAGCTTTACGGCAATTGACACTAGACGGCAATCGACACTGGACCAATTTGGCAGCTTACACCAATGTGCCGAATTGGGGCTTAAAAGCTATGGTGGTAATTCAATCCGATCCTTGTTGAGATTGGTAAACACGCTTCTTGATTTCTTAACAGATTGCAGTTCGTATTGCTGGAGCTACTCAGGAACCTTAAGCTTAGAGTAAAAGCAGCTTAGTTGAGTCAAGCGTTGTATTGATGTCCTAGCGTACGGGTACAGACTTACCGACTTGTGGCGTGAATTGCAGCAGAGCCATCCTGGAGGGTTCACTGCTCAGATCTGGTACAAGTGTTTTACGTTATCACGGGTGATTTTAGCTTTAACGGTGTCATCAAAATCTTTAAATATTTCTTTGAGTACCTCTTGAGAACAAGGCCAGGTTGAATCTGTGTGTGGATAATCCGAGCCCCACATCAGGTTCGATTCACCAATCAAGTGACGGGTGAGCAGCGCTGGCAGATCATCCTCCAGGGTTGCGTAAAACTGTCGATTCCAGATTTCCTGGGGTGAAGCGCCACGATAGGGTTCTGTGGTCTGCCGCAGTTCCCGTTGCAAGCCCTGATCCACTCGTTCAAGCCAATGGGCAATCCAGCCGGCATTAAACTCGGCAATCACGATCTTTAGCTTCGGGTGTCGTTCACAGACACCTCTGCACATCAGTTCAACAATGGTTCGCTGCACCGTTGCTTGTGATCCCGCATAGTCAGCAATACTGTCGCGCTGCAGTTTTGCCCCTCGCTTTGATTTCGGT
>CAZGCW010000189.1:0-7490 GCA_964524295.1 uncultured Pseudomonadales bacterium | reverse complement strand
AACTGAAACTAGCCCTACCACCCGTTTTAACAACACGGCTTCTACCTGGCGCAATCAGCTCCACAGCAGCTCCGCTGTTGTTCATGCTTTAGCGGGTCGCATTATTCAGATTGCGGCAAACCGCCGTATACGCGCATGATTAAGACTCGTCTGTTGTAGTCGAAATGCGGCTAATACAGCGACGAATAGCAAGCCGATCAATAATCCTATCCAAAATCCAACAACACCCTGCCCTATACCGAAGTACCCATAGCCGATTGCGGCCGCACAGGGCAGTGCTAACAACCAATAACCCACTATCGATATAATCAAAGGGACCTTAGTATCTTTATAGCCTCTCAAGGTCCCTAGCAATGAAGCCTGAGCACTGTCAAACAACTGGAAAACAGCGACTACAACCAATACGGATGCGGCTAGAACGACGACCTCAGGATCACGACTATAAATCGCGGGTAGCCAGTCTCGCGCGATTAAGATCACTGCACTTGCCAACACCGCATAAACGATAGCAACCTGCAGCGCCAACCAACCAGCAGCTCTGGCTTTATCAAATTGACGGGCACCAACATAGTAGCCAACCCGGATACTAGCGGCTGAACCTAACGTCATGGGCACGACAAAAGCCGCCCAGCTGATATGCCCGGCAATCGTATGGGCTGCCAAAGCCACAATACCAAGAGAGCCTATCATCAAACTAATCAAAGAATGAAACGACATTTCCAAAAACATGGTTGCGCCGATAGGCACACCAATGGAGAGTATACTGAGCATTCCAGACCGTCTGGGCAGGCTGAACTTAGCGAATATCGCTGCTTTTTTAAACCATGACTGCTGGGCCAGAATGAGAATGGCAAAAAGTTCAAACCACATGGTAATCGCGGTGGCCCAACCACATCCGACTCCGCCCATCTCCGGCACACCCAACTTCCCATAAATGAAAACGTAATTCAGAACCGCATTAACAGCTAGGGCTGTGCCGGCGATCACCATAGGCGGCAGGGTCTTACCCAAGCCTTCACTGGTATAACGTAAAGTAATGTATAGCATGCCACCCGGCAGACCCCAAGTGACCGCTTTCAGATAATCTTCAGCAATGGCAATCGCACTTTCATCAACAGAAAAGACTAGAAATATCGGACCACTGACCCGTAAAAGCAAACAAAGCAGGATTCCTGCGAATAATCCCAGCCATAACCCCTGCCGGGCGAGCGACCCTACTTCAGCCTGTTTACCTTCTCCCCTCAACTGTGCCGTCATGGGTGTCACGGCCATAAGAATACCCGCCCCAGCCATAAACAAGGGCCAAAGCACAATCCCGCCCAGGGCGACACCGGCCAGATCAAGAGAAGTGTAATGGCCTGCCATCGCTGTATCCATGAAACCCATCCCCATAATAAAAAACTGGGTTCCCATCATGGGTAGAGCGAGTTTCAACAGGGTTTTGAATTCAGCGGCGCGATTAAACATCTTTAGTTTTTCTCAACTTGGAACCACACAGTCTGCTCAGTCACGGTAAGCCATTCTGAGCTACTCCATGCATCGACCTCAGCCCCTATTTTCTGCCAGATAATACAACTCTAGTTCGAGGGAAACCACAGGAATTCTGTTTACTTCTTCTGGAGAATTCACGCCTTTGCTTACGGTGGCCCACTTTCCTGACTCGATTTAGAAGGGTACGTTGAAGCCTAGGCAATAGTCTGCTCTGAACGAGATCTAACGATTGACCTCTCTGTCACCTCTCTTAAAAAGCCGCTTGACACTATCAATATCGGATTCAGGAACCCGTCTAATACAACGTTGCCTTTATATTTGAGATTAAAACCCGCCTCGCTTTGACCCAACATCAACGCTGCTCATAAAGCATCAACCAGATGCAATACCTGCCAGTCAACTATTGACCGTTGCGTTCGATAAAATAACAGGTCTTGCCAGTCCATACCCAAGGCAGCACATTCATTAACAACGATACTGATATCAGTACTACCAACAGCAATGGTATTAATCATATGGCTGATAATGAGGCCTATCTGGTAATCCTCCTCCAGATGGTCCATCGAATAACCCGCTACGCCGTGCCTTTTTAATCCCGTGAGATAATCTGCCAGCAATGTTTTCTCCTGGGCTTGTCTAAACGATGTGGCGCCACACACGTTTAGCAATCGGGCAAAATCCCATGCGCCCTGAGCAACAAAAGGAAACTGCCAATCTATGACACTGAACTGGCCTCCATTTTCAGTAGGGAAAAACATCTGTTTTGAATGAAAGTCCCCGTGGACAAGCGTATAGGGCCGGCTCGAAAGAAATTTCAGCATCTGGGGGAGTTTTTCTTGGGTCCGTGCCATTAACTCCATGGTGACCTCACAATCTGAAAACACACTTGATAGGTTTTCACTAATTAACTGTGCACCGGTAAAAGCAAGACCAAAAAAATCAGCGTCATCAAACTGAACCAGATAGTCTTTCTCTCTGAGTATTTGCTGATTCCACCATCTACTATGGAAAGCGGGTAAATGTGACAATGCCACAACAATCTGATCTTCGCTGACAGCCCACGAAGGCGACTCTGCTGGCGCAAGGTCTCTCATCAATATGACGAATTCCTGAGTAGATTGATTATAAGCCTGGTACAGGCAGTCAGGCACCGCGATCCCGGCATCAGGAAAGTCTCGATAAAAACTGGTTTCTCGGCGATATTGGTCATAATTGGCGATGATTTCGTCAATAACCTGAGGATTCTGAGAGGTTACTTTCGCCACCAGGTGTCGGGGTAACTCAGGGTCCTGTGAATCATACGCTACCGTGAGAAAAATAACTTCAGCAGTCTGACCCGGTTCGTTGGAAACCTGTGCGGAACACGTCACCACCTTGCTCTGTTGCAGATATCCTGAATCAGCTAAAGCACTATTTAGCCAGCTGACGGTGAAATCTTCACTATTGGCCGGTATTTTTAACATATCAATCCTCTTCTCCATTGCAAATGGAACCCGGGTACATCCCTCTGACCGCCCGCCTTGACATTGCCTTAGGCTACCATGGAAAGAACCGTGCAATTAAAGTACATTGCTATATTTTGCTATCAGGAGCAAGTCATGCCAGGACCCTTAACCGGTATCAGAATTATTGACCTAACGACGGTCATTTCAGGACCATCGGCAACCATGCTACTGGCAGATCAGGGAGCCGAAGTCATCAAGGTAGAATCCGTTAGTGCGCCCGACCATGCGCGTGGCGCCGGTTTCGGCGAAAACCAGTTTACCCCTATTTTCCTCAACAATAACCGTAATAAACGCGGACTGGCGCTAAATCTCAAAAGCACTAAGGGCAAAGCCATGCTTTTGAAATTGGCGGCAACAGCCGATGTATTCATCCAGAATTTCAGGCCTGGGGTCGTCGAGCGGCTGGGCGTCGGTGAAGCGGAAGTCCGTTCCCATAAACAAGATATCATTTATGTTTCCATTTCAGGCTTTGGTGAGAAAGGCCCTCTTTCCCACAAACCGGTCTATGATCCAATCATTCAGGCGATCAGCGGCCTTACCACTGTTCAAGCCGGTTCTGATGAACTTCGGCCGCGTCTGGTAAGAACGATTCTTCCTGACAAACTAACCGGGACCGTTACAGCCCAGGCTATCACCAGCGCGCTTTTTCATCGGGAACGAACCGGTGAAGGCCAACACGTACGTGTATCCATGCTAGATGCTGTCGTGTCATTTCTATGGTCCTCTGACATGGGGGGGCAGACATTTGTTGGCAAGGAAGTCAGCACCCAGAGAGCAGCTACTTTCATTGACTTAATTTACCAAACAAAAACGAGTTATATCTCGGTATCCGCCATGGCAAATAAACAATGGCTTGCACTCTGTGATGCCCTTGGACAACCCGAATGGAAGGAAGATCCCCGCTTTAATACTCCAGCAAAAAGAGATCTCAATGCAGACTTGAGATTAAATATGACGCAGGAGAAGTTACTTGAGAAAAGTGCAGAAGAATGGCTGGTGATTCTCGAACAAGCCGGGGTACCTTGCGCACCTGTGCTCACTCGCTCGCAAATGATTCACCATCCACAAGTAGAAGCTAACCACCTCCTATTTGAAAGCGAGCACCCTGTGGCAGGAAACATAAGACAAGCTCGCCCCGCAGCCAGATTCAGTCATTCACAGCAGGAAACGATGAGTGGGGCACCCCTGCATGGTCAGCACACCATCGAAATTCTCTCGGAACTTGGCTATAGTGAACAGGAAATTCAAGCTGCGGCAGCGGAACAGATCGTAACCTATCCCGAGTTGGACTGAGAACCTGCCTACACTCGACGCTCTCACTTCACGATGTAGGGGACTAACCAGCGCATACTGGCCCACTACTGCCCTGTAAATTGGGGTGGGCGCTTTTCTTTAAATGCTTGCCTGCCTTCTGCTCCATCGGCACTATTACTCACTCGCAGCAACCTGTCACGGGCTAAAGCTGCGACCTCTGATGGACCTCTCGCTAGCGTTTCTGCGACGAAACCCTTGATTGTTTGTACCACCAGAGGCGCACTTACCTCCAAGATTCGGGCATATTCGAGTGCTGCACCCAACTGCTCACCGGGATCGACCACTTTATTGACCATGCCGACTTCATAGGCTCGGTCAGCGGTTAAATCCTGACCTAGCAACATAAATTCCATCGCTATTTTATGAGGAATTCGCGCTGCGCAGCCAGCAATCAGCCCACCCGTAAAACCGACCTGGGCCTCAGGATATTTAAAAATAGTATTTCGGGCAGCAACGACAAGATCACACATCTGAACCAATATATATGCACCACCGACACAGTAGCCATGGACACAAGCAATAATCGGTTTGTCTGTCAGCACACCCACACCAGGGACACCTTGCCACATTTCTTTTGGCGGGTTCTTTATATCAGCTCCTACAGAAAAAGCGCGATCGCCACTGGCCGTTAAAATAGCGCACTTTTCAGGAGACTGGTCATAGCGCATAAAAGCACCTCGCAAGCCCTGGATGACATTTTCATCTAGTGCATTTAATTTCTCTTCTCTATCGATGGTGATAATCGCCGTACTGCCATCCACCTCGTAGGTTACATCCGTCATAGTCAACATCCTCATTAAATTTTCGTGCTTAAAACCGACCCCTGATATCCCTTAATCAGGATAACCCGTGATTTTCCTGGCCAAACCTACCCGCAAAAAAAAACCTCCAACACCTTCAGTGCAGGCATAGACCTGACTAAAGTGACTCAAAATCGCGCATCCGACGATGACTCGAAAACTGGTTTTTCAAAAACAGCATCTGATCTCCCCTGATCCGAGCGCTATGCGTCAATGCCAGATATTCGGCGTGGTTCGGTACAAAAGGTAATGCCAGCAATTGCATAGAAGCGGTGGTTAGCATGCGACTCCCCTTTCGGGTATTACAGCGCTTACAAGCGGTAACGACATTCGTCCAACTGTCCTTTCCCCCTCTTGACAAAGGATGAACATGATCACGACTAAGCAAATAACCCGGTAACTGTTTCCCACAATAAAGGCAAGTATGCTGATCTCGTCGAAAAAGCGCCTTATTAGATAACGGTGGCTCTGATCTTTTACTGTCTACAACTTTGCCATGACAGGCAATGACACTATTTAACGGTATAACCGTTCGAGCGCGGGTTAATCTAGACAACCCGCCCCTGACTAACATGATGGTTTCTCCATAGCTCCAGCTAACCCTATCTCGCGCATGCAGACAGACAGCATCCTGCCAACTCAGCCAATCAACTGGAAGCCCGGCATGATTTATGCGTAGGATCTGTAGCGTCACTGTCACGGTCTCCTTTTTCTCAGATGGTGATGAAACCTCATTCCCCTGACTTAGGAATCAGCTTGTCTCATACTCACTGGTCCGGCGTTTAGCTTATCTTTAGGAAGCTAGTCTTTCATATTGGTCTTAGTTCCCGCATTTATCAAGATCACGTTAGAGCCCGCTGAGGCAGCATATGAATCAACGATTCATGGTCCTGTAGCGATCCCCTACTTCAACACCCTATAGAGAGTATCTGATATCAACAAACCGGGAACTACATTTAAATAGACCGAAACAAGGAGCTCAAACATTGCCAATGGTATCCCCACGAATTTCGGTACTTCAGGCTATAATGTCTAGGCAAACACTGCAGCCGGGCCAACATTAATGAATCGCAAGCAAGCCACCACTGGATATAGAACGGACAAGTTGTACGCAAAATCAAGAAAGTCCGTTGCACCGTTTGAATTTGACCAACAAGTTGCAGATGTATTTCAGGATATGATTCGCCGTTCTGTTCCTGGCTATGCCCTGGTTTTGGAACTGGTCGGCCAGGTCGCTGCCGAGTACAGCCAAGATTCAAGCAATTGCTATGATCTCGGTTGTTCTCTAGGCGCTTCTGCCCTGAAACTCCAACAATATGCAACCAGCAACTGCAACGTAATCGCCGTTGATAATTCATCAGCAATGATCAACCAATGCAGACAGCAACTAACCAACCTGGGCTTGGCTGATCAGATAGCACTACACTGCGAGGACATCAACAAAACCCCTATTTCCAATGCCTCCGTCGTGGTCCTTAATTACACTTTGCAATTCATTCAAAAGTCTATGAGAACACCCTTGCTATACAAAATTCACCGGGGCATGCGTAAAAAGGGTGTTCTGATACTGTCTGAAAAAATAGGCCATAAAAACCCAATAACAGAACAGGTTTTGACCGGCCTCCATATCAATTACAAGCGCCAACAGGGCTACAGTGAAATGGAGATAGCTCAGAAGCGCTCCTCCTTGGAAAATGTCCTCATTGCAGAGACTGAAGAAGACCATCTAGCCAGGATTACCAGCGTTGGCTTTGATCAAGTCACCATCATTAACAAGGCTCTGAACTTCACAACCTTCATGGGTATCAAAACATGACGTCATCACATCCCCTCGAATACGACCTGGACCGCCCAAGGCACGTTTTAGAGTTAAGATCTTGACCTATCAGCAAACCATGCCAGGTATCGACCTGGAAACATTCTTTGAACAAACACAGCATTTAGAACTAAGCCGATATCACACTGATTTCCGCAACGCATTAATCAACCGATTAGGCTTACGTCCCCATGGCCGAGACCAGGAATGGTTCGAACTACTCAATCGGCTACCGCAGTTAAACAAGGTCGATGTTGATTTTAATGTTGACCAGGTCACCCTAAGTACCACAACACGAGTTGACCAGGGTGCCCTTAGAGAAGTCTTGATGGGGCTACACCCTTGGCGTAAGGGGCCTTTCAACCTTTTCGGTGTCGAAATCGAAGCAGAGTGGCGTTCCGATAGAAAATGGCAACGCATACGCCCTCATTTAAGCCCACTCGCGGGACGTCGAGTTCTCGATGTAGGCACCGGCAACGGCTACTTCCTCTATCGAATACTAGGAGAGCAAGCTGATCTTGCGCTCGGTATTGACCCTACTCGATTATTTCTATACCAGTTCCA
>CAZGCW010000188.1:4327-7547 GCA_964524295.1 uncultured Pseudomonadales bacterium | reverse complement strand
CGGAACTCATGCGATTTCCCGGCGTCCTGGATTTGTCAGATTCGTTTCGTGCTGGCAAGCAGGAAATTCAGCTTGATATCCTGCCCCAGGCGAAAGCACTTGGGCTCACCCTCAGAGACCTGGCGCAACAAGTCAGACAGGCATTCTATGGTGAAGAAGCACAGAGAATTCAACGTGGCACCGATGACCTGAAAGTAATGGTACGTTATCCGGAGAACGAACGGCGCTCTCTCGGCAACTTGGAAGACATGTATATCCGTGGTAATGATGGCAGCGAAGTTCCTTTTACGAGTGTTGCAAAAGTAACCTATGGAAACAGTTACTCATCAATACAGCGACAGAATCAGGAACGCATTATCTCCGTGAGGGGTGACGTCAATCGTAACGTTATTACGCCTGAAGCCGTATTTAATGCGCTACAGATCAGCATGTGTGAAAATAATACCAGTCTCTCTGACCTAAAAAATATGTGCCGTAACAGTCAATTCCCAGGAGTTCGTTATACGCTTGACGGAGAGGGGTTAGAAAGAACCAAGGCAATAGGCGGCATCTTCTCTACCGTACCTCTTGCCCTTCTCGTGATATTCGCACTATTGGCCGTGCCCCTTAAATCTTATCTGCAACCCCTGGTTATCATGAGCGTCATTCCGTTTGGCGCCGTGGGCGCCATCATCGGCCACTATGTCATGGGCTGGCCGCTGGTTTTCTTCTCTCTGCTCGGCATTATTGCCCTGTCAGGCATTGTCGTAAACGCGTCTCTGGTACTGGTCGACAATATTAATCGGCAACGCAATTCCGGCGTACCGATATTTGAAGCGGTCAGTAAAGCGGGCACCATTCGCTTTAGACCCATTATTTTGACTTCAGCTACCACCTTCGTTGGGCTGATTCCGCTGATGACCAATAAAGACCCGGAAACATTCATGTTCATACCCATGGCCATTTCGCTGGCCTTCGGCGTCCTGTTTTCAACGGTGATCACGCTTCTACTGGTGCCTAGCCTGTATCTAATGCTCGATGACTTGCTAAACCAAGTGAACAAAGCCATTGTATGGATCTTTGGAGCGGACGTATTCAAAGAGGAGCCTGCCACTAGCCCCATTGGCATGCCCAAGACTGAGGCAAAGGGTCTCAGTTAGACCTACTGGATGGCGACAGGAAGCAACTCACCGCCGTTATCAATTCGCCTGGCTTATCAAATTGGACCATATGACCCGCGCCTTCAATTTCCAAATGCACTGCGTCTTTAAACAAATCGACTCGCCGACTAATCTCTGATTGATACCAGGTCTGCTCATCCTTCAATCGATTATTTTTAAAGCGCCAGTAGGCCAGACCTTCAGACCCGGTAATCACCATTGTCGGACAGGCTATCTCCCGGTACAAACCTTCACTGTCAGTATGGGAGAAAGTACCCCACACCATATCGACTCGTGGATCCCATCGCCAGATCACCTCTCCGTTATCGAGTTCGCGAATGCCCTCTTCTACAATACGACGGGCATAGCTATCCTCCAGTTTAGGATTGTGCTGCTGGAAGCGTTTGAGCGCTTCTTGAAAACCGGACATTCGCCGACCCGTCGCGTTTAGCGATTTTAGCATAGTCACCTGTTGTCGCTGACGAAGCAGAAAAACCTGCAGGTCATCGCCTTCCCTGGATCGAGGGGGACCGAAACCATCGACAATAATCAGTTTCTCTACCAGATCGGGATACAGTGCCGTAAACCAGGACGCAATATGTCCACCCAGGCTATGCCCCAACAGAGTACACTTCTTTACATCAAAATAATCCAGGATCTGCATTAAATCTGAGAGGAAATAACTCAGTGTGTAACAACCCGGGTGGTCGCTCCTGCCATGTCCGCGTAAATCAGGAATAATCAAGTGGTGCTCCGGAAAAGCTTCTGCGATATGCATCAAGCCACCACTGTGATCCTTCATACCATGTAACAAAACGAACGCTTCGCCCTGTTCTGATCCGACGGTCTGAACCCTTAGACGGCAATCGGAGCCGCTGATTTCATGATGTCTTACCACACGCCCACTCCCATGGAAACATTTCAAGACCGGGCCCAGCCCGAATGCGACTAAGGTGCTATCGCGCCATGCTATAGAATTCTGGATTTGGCTTGACGCTGGCCATGTTGGCTAGTCGATTGCTCATGGCAAAAAAAGCCGTAATCGCGCCAATATCCCAAATATCCTCATCGGTCCAGCCAGCATCCCGGGCTTCCTGAATTTCACCCTCAGAGACCTGACCCGAAGACTCGGCAAATTGGCACGCCAGCGTCAGCATGACAACCTGCTTAGCCGGCAGATCTGCTTTGCGGAAATTAACCGCTATCTGGTCCGCTATCAATGGGTTTTTAGCTCGAATTCGCAGAATTGCACCATGTGCAATGACGCAATACTGGCAATCATTGAGAGCCGAGGTGGCCACCACAATCATTTCCTTTTCAGCCTTGGTAAGATTACCAGAGCGGTTTTCCATGAGCGCATCGTGGTAGGCAAAAAAAGCACGAAACTCGTCAGGCCGCCTGGCCAGAACAACAAATATATTGGGCACAAAACCGGATTTTTGCTCAACTTCCATAATCCGTGAGGCGATATCATCTGGAATCTCCGATAGTTCCATCAAAGGGAACATTTCCCGAGCAATATTATCTGTCTGCATGACTGACTCCTTTTAATTTCTATCACAACGAATGCGAGCTGCATTGTCGCAAAAAACCCTAATCTGACCAACCCATGTCATCTAACTTGGCTACATGGGAAGGTAGCGCAAAACTGAATGTACGTTAGATTAATCCAGTCACTGAACGTCTTTGTCTACATAGTCATAACTATAATAACTCGCCACAGCTAGCCCTGCCGCAACACTCCTGAATGGATCATGTTCAATCTCCTTCCCTGGGAATCGATTTTCCAGCAGCCTCTTGACCGAGGCTATCTGGCTAGACCCACCGGTTCGAATGACTACATCTATATCGGCGTAGTCGAGCTGAGCTTCGCCCATGATGGTTTCTATCAGTTGCTCTATACGAATGAGCTGATTCGAAAGCAAAAACTCAAACCGTTCTCTGGTGAATAACAGACTGATATCTAATTCTGCAATATCCAAATAAGTTTGCTCAAATTCAGATAGTTGTGCTTTCGCTTTTTTAATTGCCTGGAAAACGATATAGCTATAGTTATGGGTAATCAGTTCATCTAGTCGAAC
>CAZGCW010000188.1:0-4317 GCA_964524295.1 uncultured Pseudomonadales bacterium | reverse complement strand
AGTAAATTTTCTATTCTGCGATAAAACATTTTTGTAGATTACCCTTCTTTTGCAATTAAGAGTTTGCCTTCCTCAATGTTTTTACCCAATTCAATTTTTGAAGGGCAGACAAATGTACAAAGGCCACAGTCTATGCAATCGTTTATTTTTGCCCGGTAATGATTATGATTAGGTGTATAAGTCACTGCCCAATTCAACAACGGTCCTTCAAATTCCTCGAAAGGAAAATCAGTTTCAATATCATTACCATCAACCCTTCTGGACCAGCGCTCTCCCTTACCTAGTAATGGAAAAAGCAACTCCCTGAAAATCAACTGATCTAGGTGATCTCCACCCAACCCGATTCCCGCAGTCGCCAACACTTCAAAGTGCCGGCCCCAATAGCGAACAATACTCATATCTAATGTACCGCCACCAAAATCAAAAGTCAGGGCTCGGCCTCGCTTATCTGCTATGGATTGGCCTGCCTCACCTGCTTGTCTTAAACGATCTTCGACTGCTAGATAGCTGATGGTCGCCGCCAGTGGTTCCGGATAAAACTGCACACGACCCAATCCTGCATATTCAGCCGCTTCAGCAAGTCTTGATAACGCCAGTTGATTGGCACCGGTGCGTGCCCCTTCAAATAGAACTGGCCGACCAACAACGACTTTATGCGCGTCTGAGATCGACATCTTTTCCATCTTCTTGCGGATGTGTAAAAAGATAGGTGTAATCAGTGCGACCAATCTGAAAGGCTGGTCAAAAACCATGAGACGTTTTATATCCGGGTTACCTAAAAGTCGCTTGATTCCGCGGAATAACCGCCCGGGTAAACCTCTATCAATCACAGCCGCACCATAAATGGTCTCGGATCTAATCTCAGCTTGACCAGAAGGATCGTTAGGGTTTTTCCCCTCAGTCACTAATTGAGACTTAGCAATAACCTCAGGTGTAAACTCAACGATTCTACCCTGGTTTTCGTCTATATACTGTGCGACAGCAGCAAGGCCTGTCTTGGTGACCAGGGCCTGATCCAGGTGTAATGCAGTCGGCATGACCTCGGCTAACTCTTCCAATTCAACAAATCGAATTTCTTCTCCATCAAAGCAAGCTGCCGTTGAATTTGAAGTACCAAAATCTATACCAATTCCAATCATCACGCGTTTTTATCCGATGTGTGCGTTTGATTCAAGCATGCCTGTTCAATATCAGCAACTGATCGACATTGATGAGATCTTCCCATTTCTTGTCATCAAGGCCAGTGAATTTATAAGAGTAAGTATGATGCAGAATTGAGTGCTATTAGCTGCAGAAGTACTATGCATGAAAGCGCCGCACTGCTCGTAAAAGCCCATTTGGAGGCAGACCAGTTAAACACCGACGATAAAGGTTATTCTAGACCGAAGTGTGATAATAATGAGGAGGTCGAGGTCAGTAGCCGATATTGGGCCAATCGTAAATTTGTCTCTCCTGACAAAAAACTGGCTTGCGCCCGCAGCAATTCGTTCTGAACATCTAACACATCAAGTAAAGAGCGCTTACCCAGCGTTAGCTGTTCTTTGTACACTTCCAGTACTTCTTCCGTCGCATCAACATGGGTTTTCAAAAAGGTTAACCGGCCCTGGATATCTTCTTTATCATTCCAATAGACGGTGACCTCCTCTACCACTTGATTCTTAACCGAGCGCAACGTTTCCCTGGAAGCAAACTCTCTCGCCTGGGCCTCATTTTTCTTGGCCCTATCCGCGCCTCCCCGATACAGGTTATAGCTCATTTCAACGACGGCTGTTTCATCATCATTGGCGCCCATCACACCATCGATATTATCATTTCGGGTGGCGCCTAACTTTAGATTTAAACGCGGTTTGAAGCTTGCCTGGGTGCGTTCGTTAGCGGCTTTGGCTGCAGCCACATCTGCTTCTGCGGCCAGAATGTTCTGGTTACTACCATAAGCAAGTTGTATTGCTTCTTGGAGTGTAGACGGCAATTCAATGGCTTCTTCGGGCATCGCCAGATCCTGAGCATTTTCTCCGACAACGTTGAAGAACCGAGCCCTGGCGTTCATGGCATTATTTTTACTCAGGTGAAGGTTCGACTCAGACTGCGCTTTACGTCCCCGGGCCTGAACGACATCCACTTTAGTACCCACGCCGGTCTCGAATCGAGTGTTGATTTTGTTCAAAGTATCGATGTGAAACAGCAAATTATCCTGTGCTAATTCAACAATTCTATCGAGTCGAACTAATTCAACATAGGCCTGAACCGCCAGCAGGCTGGTACTTTCACGATGTCTTGCCAGCCTGGCTTCAGTCGCCTCTAATACCGATACCTGTTGCTTGACTAAATTCGAAGTAGACGAACCATCGTAAAGCAACTGCGTAATGCTAATGCGCCGCTCAGTTCGCGTGAGACGGTCATCCATCGCCCCCATGGTTCTCGTAGTGGTGTTATTGGAAGACTCCGTTCCGCTAGCCATGGTGAGGTCAATAACAGGCAAGTATCCTGCTATAGCCTGACGCTTCATGGCTGCAGCAGCTTTAACTGTCTGGCTACTGGATTGAATGGCCGGGTTGGATTTCAATGTCAATTCGATCACTTCAGTCAGCGATTGCGCCAACGCTGAATGACTGACAATAAGCAGATAAAGAAGTAAAAATTTTATCATGGGCATAAAAATTCTCCAGATATCTAGATTGAGTATACTCAAGTTTACGCAATCTTTATACCTGCTTAATGAATCTTAACAGTCAAATAAACGTTAATTTCCGACCATCGTAAAGGCAGCCCAAACATAGGGATAACCCCACTCACTCGAACCGATGAGTTCAAGCTGCACCTGCCGTAAAGCCTCTCTCGGCGGTATACCGGCCAGCACTCTGTCATAAAACCCGATCATGAGTGCCTGGGTTCCAGCATCGCTCACCTCCCAAAGCGAACTCACGATCTCAGCAACCCCGGCTTCCTGAAAAGCACGACGCAAGCCGTAGATACCTTCGCCCTCATGAATTTCACCCAGGCCGGTTTCACAGGCAGACAAAACCACTAACTGGGTACCTAATAGTTTCAAATCCAGAACCTCAAGCGCGGTGAGCACACCATCATTTTGAGTATTAATACGGCCCAGGTACGGCGCATTTGCGTTAATGCCCGCAAAAGCGAGACCCGCGCGCAACAGCGGGTTATCACCGGGTGGAGGAATCTGGGTTGTTGAGCCTCTCTGTTGCCTTAATAACCGCTTAGTCAGATTTTCATCGGCTTTGAGGAAGAACCCATGACTGGCAATATGCAAGACTGAAGGAGCCTGGTCGAGCTGACTAATCACACGCTCCTGCGCTTTCGCGAGCGTAAAACTATCAAGCCCGATGTTATGACTCGCAGCTCTAGTCTCTATAATCTCGCCTTCCTTTTCGGCTCCCGGTAAAGGCACGAATTTCAACCCTCTTAATCCCGATCCTGACCCTCTCAAAGTAACACTCGTGAAATCCGAACGGATCGCAACCTCATTTTTCTGCTCTGCACCGATCAATTCACTGCTATCGTAATCTGGCCCTGCAAAGAGCAGATAATTTCCGTCGGACAAGACAATATCGCTGGGCAGTAAATCTCGTCCCGAAGTCAGTATATGCAAGTCAACTACCTGTACCAGATACTCTTCTTCAAGGGTCACCAGCGCAGCGAAAGGCAGGACATTCAACAAGCCATCCGGCACCAGATAAACGTAATCCAAGCCTTCAAGCACAGCATCGACGGGCTTCCAAACTGCAATATAGGCTTCCTGGCCATACTCAAACAGTTCTTCATCCTCAATGGATAAATCCTGGATCACATCGCGATAATCAACAATCCGTTCGTCAATCTGAGTCGCCTGCGGATAGTCAATCAAGTGATACTGATAGCGTCCCGCATTATTCACCAAAACCACTGCCACATAGCCGGCCTCGCCTTGAGCCCTATAGGCAAGAAAATCAACCAGAGCTTTATCAACCGTCACCGCCTGCTGCAGCTTATCTACATCCAAAGGAGAAATAGTGGACCGGAATTGAACACTGGCCCTACCCAATGCACCTTGCAACTCGTTCACCTGTTGCTCGAGCTTGTGCAGCATCTGGATATGTTGCCCGGCTGTATCTGTGGTGGGGCCCGATAACGTAAGCAATGCCAGAGACTCTCTGGCTTGCCTCAGCTTGATCGTCAGTTCAGCTAATTCAGGATCCTGAGTCATCCTGCTAACCTGTTGGATCTGGGAGGTGATTTTTAGTAACAAGCCTTTTCGATGAAGACTCGCTTCCAGTACGCGCTTGGCATTTTCCTCCCCACCGACTTGAACCAGCAGAT
>CAZGCW010000187.1:0-7585 GCA_964524295.1 uncultured Pseudomonadales bacterium | reverse complement strand
AGTTAGTCCGGTTAGTTGAACCGGTTAACCTGATTTCTTGGGTAAAGCTCTTGTGCCACTGATCATTGATCAGGTACCCGGTGGGGTCTAAGCCAAAATCATAAGTTGGGAAACCCCCTTCGCAGGCGCCGGTAACTGCATTCGTGTAATAGCAGTGGCCAAAATTGTAGTGGAAGTAAGCTGCATAAGATTGCGTATCGTGTTGGTACAGGAAATCGCGATCATAGTAGGATGTCGCCGACACCAATTGGGCAAAGCCAAGATCGCCTTCAATGACCAGGCTAGTCTGAGTCCATTCATCAGTCCGGAATTCGTCGGAAAATTTGACCGTGCTCAAGTCACCTACCGTTGGGTCATAATCGCTATAGCCGTTAGCTTTAAGGTCTTGGTAATTGGTGCCTAATGTCGCCGTCCAGTTATCGTTGACGAGCCAGCGGATGGCTGCTCTGGCACCTTGCCATTCAACTGAATTGATTTCATCTTCAACCAGTGCGCTATTATCCTTGAGGCCACCCATACCCGTGCCAAAGTAATCGTCAAATACGGTAGTTCCTAATACATTGTCGATAAAGCCCGCATCTTCTGCACTGAATCCAGATAGTCGAATGGCGACGCTATCGCTCACGGGTATGTTAACGGTCGCATCGAGGTCATGCCCGATACCGCCATTTTCTACCTGCGTGATACCCACACCAATGTTGGCTTCGAAGGCTTCGGTGTTGGGTTTGTTGGTGATAACCCGGATTGCGCCACTCTGGGAAGAAGCACCGTAAAGGGTTGATTGGGGACCGGCAAGAGCTTCGACCCGGGCGATATCAACCGGGTATACATCGGGCGCCCAGGATGTTTGTGACATGGGTTGTTCATCCAGATAGACCGCTGCAGTTGGGTCAACCAGGAATCCGCCACCGTCGCTCACACCGCGGAAAACGATCGTGTTCTGGCCTGGTGTTGAGGTTTGGATATTAAGGCCGGCGACAAATCTGGAAAAATCTTCCAGAGTGGTGATACCTTGCTTTTCAAGGTCTTCTCCGGTGAGTGATTGAATCATCATCGGGATATCCTGCGAAGATTCAGTTCGCTGTCTGGCCGTGACGACAATTTCTTCAATCTCAGCAGAGAAAGTCAGACTCGCCGATGTTCCCAGCGCAGCTGCAACGCCGGCAGCTAATAAAGTACGTCGAAATGGTGTTGTTTTGTAGCCAGTGATTTTCGATGACATTTTAATTTCCCATTAGTTGGTGCTGCTTTTTTAAGGAGATACAGCATCCAGTTATGTGAGTCTAGGGTAAAGACAACGTTACCCATTGACGAGCATGTGCAATATCCTAAAGGAATTTAGTAGTCGGTTAAAGCGTAATTAAGAAAAAATTCGGGTAGTTCAATGGGTGGGTTCTTGCTTTGGTCTGGAGATCAAGGTCTCCCATTGAGGAACCCCAGTTTTGCGTAGTCAGGCTGATGATCTGGCAGCTTCCTACTGTTATCGGTTAAAACCGTTACCGGATAGACTGATTGCTTTGAGTTGGACGGGTTGTCAATCTTAGTCCGGGGATTCTGGTCCGATCGTCTCGTTGAAGGTGCCGCGACGCGGGCCAGGGCTGAAAAGGGGTGGGATGCTTGATCCGGCATAAAAAGTAACCCCATTAATGCGGAGCCGGATTTTTTAAAATGCTAGTATGGGGTGAAAGGATAGGAGTTCAAAGAGGGTTGCTTGACTGAATTAACTGCCCGGCAGTTGCGAAGAATAGTACTGGAAAGCCAGGGTTTGTTGCGGTCCCATCCCTTTGGTAACGGTATCAGTGCCGTGCAAAGCGCGGTCGCACACCTGCACTCAGTGCAGATTGATACCATCTCTGTTGTTGATCGCGCGCACCATCACATTCTCAGAACGCGTATTCCTGATTACACACCTGCCATGCTGCATCAGCTGCAATGTGTCGAGAAACGTGTTTTTGAGTACTGGTCTCATGCGGCCGCTTATCTAGATATGGCTAACTATCGATTCTATTTGCCGATTATGCAGGGCTATCGTCAAAAGCGGCTACTTGAGATCCGGGGTTATTCTGACATTATCAGCCGTATTAAATCCGAAGGACCTCTGCAGTCGAGAGATTTTGAACCGGTGCAAGGACCATCGCGAAATGGCTGGTGGGACTGGAAGCCGGCAAAAATTGCGTTAGAGCGGTTGTTCTTGGCAGGGGACCTGATGATAGCTGAAAGAAAGGGATTCCAGAAAGTGTATGATCTTGCCGAGCGTGTCCTGCCGGCAGGCGTCGATACCCGGCTACCAACAGAAGATGAACGGGGTCACTTTTACATCCGTGGCATGCTGGCAAATCTGGGTGTTGCCAAGTTAGCCGATATCGCTTATTCGAGAGCGACGGTTAAACGGTTTTCAGGATTTAATATCCAGTCTTGTATTGCCCAAAGTTTAAACGAGATGCTGGAAAGTGGTGAAGTGGCTGTTGTTCAGTACCAACAGCAATCCTATTACTGCCTGAGCCGATCATTGCTTCATCCGGGAAAGTGGGGACGCAAGCGTATCATTATCCTTTCACCCTTTGATAATTTGGTTATTAATCGTCGACGCTTGCGTGAGCTGTTTGATTTTAATTATCTACTGGAGTGCTATCTTCCTAGAGCGAAAAGACAGTTTGGCTATTTCACCTTGCCCATGTTGTTCGGCGATACCTTGATCGGTCGATTAGATTGTAAGGCGGATAGGAAATCGAGCAACTTGTGCATTAATAATATCTGGCTTGAATCGACGACGGTGGTTTCCGATCGCCTTGTTAAACAGCTGGCGCTGTCCCTGCGACGATTTCAACGCGAGCTCGGCTGCCATAGTCTGACGCTGGGGCATGTAGAAAACAGTCGGGTTAGGAGGGATCTTGGGCAGATTCTGAGTCGCAGCTAGCATTGCATGGCCTAATTTTTGCGAAAAAAGCAGCAAGGCGTTTAAATCAAATGGTCAAGGGGCGGTTACCGGCCTATCCGCCCTCACGGCTGTTTTAATGTTAGTTTTGGCAACGTACACTTTGCTTAAACATATTAGATAGCAGGTCAAGCCCTTCAACTAAGCGAACCTGCTGACGTGCGACGATACCCCTTCATACTTCGAGAATGCTGATGTTTGGATTGAAATTCCCTGAAAACAGTCGCGAACACACCGCCTCCTACTATGCGGCCACCGCCGCTAATGTGGGCAACTACCCTGTACTAGAAGGAGAGGTGGACACCGATATTGTGATTCTTGGCGGGGGCTTCAGCGGGGTCAATACTGCGCTTGAACTTTCAGAGCGAGGCTATTCAGTGGTTCTTTTAGAAGCTAATCGAATCGCCTGGGGAGCAAGTGGCCGTAATGGAGGACAGGTGATCGGAGGGATTGGTCACGATGCGACGCAGTTTAGGCATTCAATTGGTGATGAAGGTGTCCAGGCGATTCATGACATGGGTATTGAGTGCGTGGAAATTATTCGTCAACGGGTGGGCAAGTACAGCATTGATTGCGACCTGCGCTGGGGATACTGTGATGTGGCTTTAAAAAGGCGTCACCTCCGTTGGTTGGAAGACACGCTAGAAGAGCAAGAGTCCCTGGACTACCCGCACCAACTGAAGCTGTTGGATCAGGATTCAGTAAAAGAATTTGTAGGTTCCGATGCCTATCTGGGCGGACTATACAACGCCACAGGTGCGGGCCATGTCCATCCCATGAACCTGTGTTTAGGGGAAGCTAAAGCAGCGGTATCACAAGGGGCGCAGATATTTGAACAGTCCTCTGTGGTCAGTATCCAGCAAGGCGATCGCGTCAAACTGTTTACTGATAACGGCTGTGTCAATGCTGCGAAGTTGGTTCTGTGCGGAAATGCCTATATGGGGCAACTCGTCCCTCAATTGGCTCAGCAGATGTTACCCGCCAGTACCTGCATCGTGGTGACTGAAGCTCTTGGCGAAGTACTTGCCCGTAAGATTATGCCTGCGGATGTGGCGGCGTGTGATCCTAGAACAGCGCTGGATTACTTCCGTATGACACCGGACCACCGCCTGCTGTTTGGGGGTCTTTCTAATTACACCGGTTTGGTGCCGAATAATTATAGTCAGGTCATGCGAAGGAAAATGCTGAAGATTTTCCCGGAACTAGAGTCTGTCGGTATCGACTATGCGTGGGATGGACAGATGGGGATTGGCATCAACAGGATGCCGCAGCTGGGGAAACTTGCAGATAACATTTATTTTATGCAGGCCTATGCCGGCCATGGTGTGGCACCGACTCATATGATGGCGCGTATCACCGCTGAGGCCATTGCGGGCAGTGCCGGTCGCTTTAATATCTTTGCCAAGATTGCTCATCGGGCCTTTCCGGGAGGCCGCTATTTGCGCCGCCCAGGCTTTGCAGTTGGGATGCTCTATTACAAAGCGCTGGATTATCTATAGGCTCGATTACGCTGATGAGAAGCTAAAGGCGATGCTGGCAATGGTTTCGACATTACCGGCTTGCAATCAGCCTGGGTGACTTGAAGCTGTCGGTGGCATTCAAAGCGCTTTCGTGCGTTTGTATCTGCACTGGAAACATGATTTATTTCAATTACTGGTTTGAGGGTGTTGGTGAATATGGAAAAATCGTTGTTGCCAATGTCGACCAAACTAGCGTTTGGGCTGGGTGCATCCGGGGAAGCCGCGTCCAACTGGATATTTAATGCCCTGACTTTTTTTTTCTATAATCAGATTATTGGACTATCGGGAACACTGACTGCCGCCGCTGTCACCATTGGGATCGCCTCGGATGCGATTACTGACCCTGTGGTAGGTTCGATTTCAGATCGTTGGCGCTCCAGGCTCGGCCGACGCCATCCGTTTATGTTTGTCGCGCCCTTGCCCTTAATCATGACCATTTTTATGATTTTCAATCCACCAGCGGGCTTAGGAGAAATAGAGCTTTTCGCCTGGTTCACCACGTTTACAGTGATTATGCGTGTGTTTTCAACCTTTTTTGCCGTGCCGCATCTCGCCATGGGGGCCGAACTCACAGATGATTATATCGAACGAACCACCATCATGAGCTACAACAACATTTTCACTTATCTCGGTGTGATTGTGATGCATGTGGTGGTCTGGTTCTTTATTTTCCCGCTTTTTGATAATGGCAGGATGAATCAGTCAGCTTATAGCCCGGTGGTCGTATTCTGTATCAGCTTAATTATGGTCAGTATGCTGGCATCTGCAGCGCTGACTTTAAGGCAGATACCTCGAATGAAAAAAGTACCCGAGGATCTGCCCGCATTCTCTGTGCGGCAATTGTTGATAGAAATGTCTGACGCGCTAAAGAATCGGAATTATCGCTACCTGCTTTTCGGTTTATTTTTCCTGTCGGTCACTATTGGCACCCATGAGACATTGGGTCTGTATATGGGCACTTTTTACTGGGAGTTTACGGATCAACAAATTGGTCTGTTGATCCTATCGAATGTGTTCGGTTATGCCATAGGTTTTATAGTGACGGCACGGGTTCATCAACTGATTGAAAAGCGTTGGGCTATTGTCTGGTCGGCTGCAGGACTGAGTGTATCTTGGTCGACAGCGGTCACATTACGGCTCTTTGATCTTGCTCCGGAAAATTCAACGCTCACACTGGTTGCGTTTGTGATTTTTTTCGGAACTATAGCATCGGCTTGCGGGTCGATTCTGAATATCAGTGTCATGTCTGCTTTAGCAGATATTGCCGATGACCATGAGCTAAAAACAGGGCGGCGACAGGAGGGGATTTTCTATTCTGCCCGGACATTTTTTGCAAAGGTTACCAATGGCATTGGCCATGTGGTGGCAGGTATTGCCCTTGATGTAATTGAATTCCCCCAAGGGGTGCCAGCCAACCAGATACATCCGGATAAGATAGCGGCATTGGGCATCATTGATGGCCCATTTGCTATGATCTGGGGATTGATAGCCGCTGCAATCTATGCCGGCTACAGAATCGATAAGGCCTATCATGCTGAGGTGCAAAGTGAACTTAACGCGAGAGCGAAATCGACTGACCGCGATATTCAAGGGACCTGAAATTAGGGACCGAGGCAGGTTATCCAGCGCTGCTTGGGTTTTATGGCGGAGCCAGCCAGTTCTGGTCATCGCCTAGAAACGTTTCCGCCGGCGGAAGGTCCTCTAGAAAAGCATCTATTTCGTGTTCATTGTACAGGGTTAAGTCCCGTATCTTTGATTTAATGTCACGCTTGATTATATCATGGGTCCGGGTAACTCTTTCGATGAGCGTTTTTGTCGCTGGATTGTCTCTATCATAAAGTCGAACCAGCAGCGGGTTTTCAGGTATAACGGGTAATCTGGAATGTAATATAGTATGCAGCGCTCGATCTGTATCATATAAGGTCGCGGAGGACACGCTTCTGAAATCGATGATGATATATTTGAGTAATTTGAAATCTCCTGCTGGTAAAAGCTGAGAAATCTCCACGAGCGCTCGGGTGCTTTCTGCTCCGATGAAATCATTAAAGTGGCGAAAAACCAACAGCTTGTGCCTACGGTGGTAATAGTATTGATACACAGATAGTCCCTCTTTGCATTAGCACATGGTGCTATTGTCATAACTCCTTTTTTTATTAATGCTAACCCATCAGCGGGGTTGGATAAAGAACGTTAGAGCGGGTTTATTGACTGAGTGACGTTAGCCAGATCAGTTGATTAAGGAAGAAGTTAATGAAATATGTTTATTATTTGGTAGCGCTGCTTTTGGGTACGGCTGGATTGTTTGTCGCTGTTGTCTATGCTGTCTCTGAATTAGGCGGTGAAGTCGTTATATTAACTAAGCCAATCTCAGAAGGTGAATACACGACTGTCCGGCTCTGGATAGTTGAGCGCGGGGATCAGGCATGGATTGAACACGGTAGTCGCGGCGACTTTTGGATAGAAAAGTTGGCTGAGCAACCTGAGTTGAAGCTGACTCGGCAGGGGAAGGTAGGCTCATACAGGGCAGTTACCGATGCGCCCGCACACGATTTATATCACCAGCTTAGAGCCAGAAAGTACTCCATAGCAGATCGTATAATCCAGACTATGACTGGGTCGAGTGAGGCGTGCACGGGCCTTCCAGTAAGATTAATAATGGCGTATTAATCAGTGTCTGCACTATCTGTAAGATTAATGTTTTCCTCATAATTTGTATCGTCAACAGAGGTTTATTCAGTAATGGTGCATCATGTGATGCGGCAGGATTTCCAGTTTAAACCATGAGTGTGATCTTAATACCCGGGTCGAGGGTTAGTAATGCAGGCCTTGCAGTGCGCTTATCATTGCAGGCTGGGTTGGTGTCGCACCGGTTCCAGGAAGATAAAGTGATATCTCCTCCAGGAGCAGACCAAGATTTAATTTAGGTAGGCTGTATCTTGAACACTGGGATTGAGCGCGCGTGTGCGGTTTTCAAATAATCTCTTAATTGTGAACTTTGTTTTGCCTGCACTATGAGCTTTTCCTGTGCTTGTGGTTGAGGTAATTCGGAAATAACTGCGGTAAAAGATCTGTTTCAGTATTCGATGGTTATCGTTGGATTTGCCCGTACATTATAGACCCAAGTTGGGTT
>CAZGCW010000186.1:0-7653 GCA_964524295.1 uncultured Pseudomonadales bacterium | reverse complement strand
GTCCGAAAACAAACCCGGCGCATAAGACTCCCAAATCGGAACTTCTTTTCGATAATAGGCTTCTGTAAAATACGGCTGCCAGGAAACACCTTGAGTCAATGGCCAGCCGCTGGCATCAAGATACGGGTCATATACAATGGCACTGATATTACCCCCAGGACCTATACCGTCATTGGTTATACCCTGGTACTGATGATCATGAAACGGCCAGATCCCAGGACCATAACTGTGTTGGCCATCGTTCTTGAGGGTCAATGCCAGATCGAGGCGTTGTGACGTTGCCAGCCAGGCTACATCCTGGACACTTCTGGCACTTTCATGCAGGGCAACCCCATCCCGGTGGGTAATGGTAAATTTATGACCATGCGTATGCAGAGCAATCCCTTTGGCACCGCCATTAACAACTCTTAATTTAATAACGTCATCATCAGTGCCAACCAACAATGACTCTCTGAATGTATACGGAAAGGAACGACCATTAAGCGAGAAATAATCCATACTCGCATCAGTGATATCGTAGTCTCGGTGCATCGAACGGGTTATCAGCCGCGGATCATTGTCGTCTTGCACACGTTGTCCTAACTGCTTATCAAAATCCTGATAGTGCAAATCATATTCCCGGTCATAATATTGCCGCGACGAGTCCGATGGCACACGCACCAGCCCTGCGCCTATATTCATCGTCTGCAACGCATTATTAGGACGATTCTGTTCAATCACAAACAGGCCCTGCAAGCCCATCATGGCATGCACATGGGGCTGCACATGGCAGTGGTAAAACATGGTGCCCGTCTGCCGCGGCGTTAGTTCATAGGTTCTCGCCTGGCCAGGCAAAATCGGAATTTCACTGGTTATAGGCACGCCATCATTACCTTCTCCACCGGCATCAACAAACCCATGATCAGCGCCGTGTAAATGCAGTGTGTGGGGCATGTAGTGACTGTTTTCAAGCGTGATTTTCACCCTGTCACCCTGTTCAACACGAATCACAGGGGAAGGCAATCGCAGGCCTGGCCTGGCGATATTCGATTCAAAATTTTCAACGGACATACCGACAAATTTTGGTGAAAAAACCCATATACCAGGACGTATGCCAGGCGCTAACTCATAGCGCGTAACAGGTGCTTGGACAACATCAGAACCACCATTGAGCTCAGCGACCTCGAGTCGGATATGAATCTCATCCGGATCCCCATCGCCATCAAGATCCCGACCCTTGGTAACCGCATCTGCAGACAATCCACTTCTCAGCAGCGTTTCCTGAGTCACATTATTAGTTCCTCGGACAAAAGCAGCGATTGCAAAAGGATTATCAGCAACACAACTGGCAGATTCAGAAATCTCCACATTTTCGATTGTCTGCCGGGCTCGCCAGGCTTCTGGATCCTGCGGACAAAACGGTTCACCTGGCTGAACTGCCGTATCAGTTGAAGACGGTAGCGCACGATAAGAAGATGCTCCGAACCACTGGGTAAGCTGTAACCGCACCGACTTGGGATACCACTGCGGTGGCCAGCAAACCAATGCCAAAACCACTGCGGCAGCAATCAGCTTCTTATTGGTCATGGTTCAGACTCCCGGAACTTTTTAAGCCAAAACAAGAGGGCTGCGGCTACAGCCAATACCAATAACCAGGTGTAATCAAACTGACTAACACCGACCTCGAAAGGAAAGATTGCCGTAGAAAAGGTGTCTTGTGTTGGGTGAGCCGCAGTAATAATCCCAATATAAGTGCCTTCGGCCTCAAAGGTGTGTTCAAGGGTCAGGGATGCGTTCGGCCGCACTACAGGCGGCTGATAAAATACCGTATGCGCATCGAGATTTTCTATGGCCTGCACATGCTCAATTTTAGCAAACGTTCCCAAGCCGGTAACATCCTTTATAATCCTGACTTCAACCGTGACAAGTTTCAGGCTCTGATGCAAATAATCCAGTACAATGACCGTGAGCCCGGCGTCGGGAAACGCTTTACAGAACTGCGTATCACCATTGGTTTCTGGCTGGTACGCGGTAAAATGGGCACTGTAAAAATCAATGGTTAATATGCAGACATCATCTTCCAACACCAGACCCCCGCCCGCCAAAACTGGCCCTGAAGAAAAGCAACCCACCATAAAAAGAGTATAGAAAAACGATTTGACGACGACGGATTTTAGCATGGCTGCATCATGCAAGAATCGGCTTAAAATTTCCATGCGGAGACACCATAAGACCCCCCTATTTATAAAAAAATTTACAATATTCATACCTGACAGACACTTCAGGCTAAAAACCTCCCACGCCGGGCGGAAAAAAACCACTATCGGGAATTCGATCATTACCCGACACTATCCAATTCCCGCCAGCCCCATGTCACCTACCCTTCAGTGGTACACCGGGTTAGCGCTGATCGCTTGGTCACAAAACTATTCTATAGCAGCCTAGAAAGCGGATTCTGGAAAACGCTTCTAACCCACTCAGGCCCAACCCTGAGACAACCAACCCCGACTGGAACAAGCCTATCGATCCAAGACCTGTTATAAGGTACAGCTATTCCGCTAACGGCGATTGAGTATCGGGATCAAACAATCTTAATCCCAAATCGAGGAACTGCTGGACGTCCGATTTTTTCGGTACTGAAAAGTAATTTCCCACGCCAATCGGTTGCCAGGTTCTGGGTGAACCCCCCTCATCAATAGCCCGAACGGCCTGGATCATTCCCGTTACCCCTGACGTGTATAAGACTAACAGGTTGTCAAAGTATGAACGATTTAAATCAAGCTTGTATTCAAGTCGCTCAATGATCGGGCCACTATCGATACGTTTATCGTCTATATAATGCAAGGTACTACCATAGGAAGAGCAACCATCCAGCATCGCCCAGAAGGTAGCCATGATGCCTTTATATTCTGGCAGCAAGCCAGAGTGCAGATTGATTACGCCGCAGCGAGGAATGGCGATTACCGCGGTATTGAGAATGAAACCAAAGCGAATGGAAAGTATTAAATCAGGCTGAAACTGCTGCACCAATTGTAACCCTTTAGCACGATTAATTGACTCTACCGGATAAACCGGGACACCATAAGAATGACTTAACGCCGCCGACAAATCAGAACCCATATTTCCCTCAGGCTCTTTTGAATGCGACTTCAGGTCATTTTCCAACTGCTGGGAATCAAACCGGGACAATGCCACAAGGGCGGGGTCTAAAGCTTCCTTGGCAGGTCCTACTCTTGGGGAAAGCAGTACCTGGCAAGAATGAGATCGCAGTGCTGACGTCAGGGTGATCAACGCCTTATGACTCACATAGTCCTGATTGGCCAGAAGGATAATCTTCACCGTTATGCTTCCTCAGGAGACTTGCCCGTATCTTGACTAAACAAGAATGCCTGCCACCCATGTCTAGTTATCTAACCTGGAAATTAATTACAAACCGGCCGCCTTTCAGAATCACTGCGAAAAGTCGGCACATAGCGGTCCTATTTCAGCCGCAATTTCTTTCATAGATATTTCGTCAAAACCATAAAATTTGACTGCATTACCACCTAACATAGCGGCCACATCATCTCCTGGTAGCGCTTTAAAGGTCTCGATCATGCGCTCACGAGTATACGGCCAGGTCCCTTCTGGATGAGGATAATCACTTCCCCACATAATTTGCTCAACCCCCATTTCATGACGAATTTCCGCATCAGCTCGAGGCATACAAGAAGCCCCTATGGCACAATTCCTTTTAAAATACGCGGTCGGGGACATGGACAGATGACCCCGATAGTCCCCTAATTTCGTTGAGAACTCGTTGTCTGTGAAATGATGGTCCAGCATTCTTAACATGGGCGGCAATAACCACCCCTGGCCTGTTTCCGTGATACTTGCCTTTAACTTCGGGAAGCGTTCAAAAACACCCCCCCAAAGCATAAAAATCAAGGGTCTATAGGTCCAGAAAAACACTTCGGATATATAAATCCCGACTGCACCCGGATGCTGACTCTGATCACTTTCCGGAAAACCTTCCCCAAAAAACTCGTCCATGGGTGCCGCACCTGAATGAAAACAAACGATCACGCCGCGGTCCTCACAAGCCTGCCAGAACGGATCATAATGCGGATGGTGATAAGGTTTAAAACCCTGCGTTAAAAGCGGAATTAATACCCCTCCGAGCCCATTTTCAGATGCAAACTCCACTTCCTTGACAGCTTCATCGATACTCCACAATAACGGGCAGACGGCAACGCCAAAGTGCCGCTGCGGATTTTTTTCACACAGCTCAGCTAGCCATCGATTGTGCGCTCTAGCGCCAGCCCATTGCAATTCAGCGACAATGTTCTGGGTAGGCAGGGCCAAGCCCGCGCCAAATGGAGGCGCATTCTGTTGCGTGATCCCGTCCGGAAATATAATTTCGCCAGCAATGCCATCCCCATCCAAGACATTCAAGCGTTGCGGGTAATCCCAGGCGCCGGTCAGGTGAGCTTCCACGCCGGCTCGCCAATCATCATTAATATCTTTCAACAAAAAGATCTGTTCTGATTTATCTGTCATCGCCTTCTGCATCGGCAGGGCCATATCGAACGTTTCCCTGAATTTCGGATCGAGATAATCCCGATAGGCCGCCGGCGGTAGCCCAGCATGACAATCTGATGAAATAACTGTATATCGATCCATTCGTATTACTCCAGGCCTGCTGTCTTCACATTATCCGTAAACGGAACCCCCCTAATGATGTCGGCATCCGGGTCATCATAGAACTGACTGAACCACTTACGATATTTGGCAATGGGCCCGTCACCATTACATAACAATGGGGATTCTCGATAAATCTTGTTCTCCCAAATTGGGATATCGTATTGAACCTGACGTACAATTTCAGCAATCATACCGTCCGTCAGTATATTGAATGTGTCAGAGATATCATTTGGCTTACTGAAAGCAAACCGCAATTTGAGACGGCTATGGGTAATCGGTATGACTGTGCCCAGCATGATCGTTTTAAAGGCCCGACTGAACACCTGGGTTGTCATCCCAGGGCCACAATTCTTACTAATCAAATGGCTGTCTTCAAGTGTGTCAAAATCAAGGTTACCTAATTCATCAATAGCCGGCCCACGCGTTATCATCTCAGTTTCTCGTCTATGCTTATCGAGGCTGATCTTCGCTTTCGGCATTTCACGCGCGCTGTGAACGTAGACAAAATGGGCGATATCAACGCCGTTTTCACCTGTCTCCTGAATACAGGAATTTATCTCCCACTCATAGAGGTCATAGTCACTCCAGCCAGGGCTCTGAAGTTCTGTTATATCATCTAAATCGAATAGCGGCGGTAGTTTCCGTGGATGATACCAGGCCCATATCATGCGATTTCGCTCCTGCACCGGGTAACTGTGCAGGCACTGTTTGCCCTGCGCCTGCTTTGGGATGCTGGTAGCATAGGGGACGTTCACACACTCACCCTGGGAATTAAACTCCCAGGCATGAAACGGACAGGCAATACGATCGTCAGTGACTTTACCACCATGACCAAGGTGAGCGCCCAGATGCGGACAGTGCGCCTCTAAAACGGTTGCTTCACCGGTCGCGGTCCGGAATAACACCATGTGCTCGTTAAAATAATACAGCGGCTGGACATCGCCCGGACTGAGATCGTCACTATAAGCAACTGCGTACCAGCCAAAGGGAATAGGAAGTTCCATGATATGCTCCTTAACCCAATGAGGGTATGGGTGGGTTCTGACGACTGAGGATAGAATCCATGCGTGCTTTGATCTGTGATTGACTGCCGGGATTAAGAGACATTATCCAGAATTTATCTTCACGGATGCCTTCCAACGCCATCTGGGCAACCTCATCCGGATGGGTTGTTTTCAATTCCATACCGTAGTCTTCCATCATCTGACGCATGTCATCTGCAGAGTGTATACCGGAATCAGGCGCATCGGCGCTTTTCGCAAACCGCTCAGGACGGACTCGATCCGAATCAAAAATACCCGTGTCAACAATATAGGGGCCAGGAAACAAAGCATGCACCTTGACTGGACTGTTTTGTGCGGCCGTCTGCAGATATAACGCCTCGGTCACTGCCTGCACCGCTGCTTTAGTCGCTGTATAAACAGGTTGGTCCGGGTAGACGATAAAGGCGCCATTCCCTGAGCCTGTAATAACGAAGTGGGCTTCGTCAGCTTGATCATGCAGTCGTGCCATAAAAGCGTTGATGGTATGAACGACACCCCAAAGATTAACGTCGAAAGTCCATTTCCAGTCACTTTCCGCATAACCCCACAATGGGCCAGCTTCGCCAGCAGCAATACCGGCATTAGCAAAAACGAGATGGGCACCACCTAACTCATCAAATGCTCTGGCAGCTAATGCGTCAACACTGTCCTGGCTGGTCACATCACATTTATCGATATAACTAACAGCGCCTCTGGCATCAAGCGCCGCTTTAGTCTCCTGTAAACCTTCATCATCAATATCGGCAGCTAACACCCTTGCACCCGACTCTGCCATCGCAATGGCAAGTGAGCGTCCAACCCCACTCGCAGCACCCGTAACCACAACCAATTTGTCAGTAAAATCCTGCATCGATTAATCCTTATTTAGGGCCACCCTGTGATCCAGGAAAACGAGTTCCGCCAATGGTGTCTGCAAACGGCCAGAATGCTTGTGCATCCAGTGGACCCGCTGCGGTTATCTGCCGGTCCAGAAATTCTGGCCACCATAGATAAGCATCGACCTGCTCAAGCATCGGCAATGACTGAGCAAGGGGGTCCCAGGGACTTTCGCGTAACACGAGTTGACCTTTAAGCGTCTGGCGAAAAGCCGTACGGTATTTGGCGTAAACACGAACGACCTGTGGTGGCATATCAAATTCACCCGGCTGCATACTCACAGCTCGGGCACTTTTAATCCACCACTCATTGGTTTCAAAAATTTCACCCGGTTCGTCAGTAGAACTCACCGCACCTTTGAACTCAACAAAGGTATAACCCTTATGAGTCACCAATGCCTCCACCTGATCCATCAATCGAAAATAGCGTATATCAGCAAGATACTTTGGCTGTCCCCAGTGTTCTCGACTGATATAGACCGCTTGTTCCTGATCAATGGCATAACCTAAGGCATAATCTCCTTCGATGCCGTCATAAGTGGCTGCAACATTCATTACGAGGCCTAACTCTGGCTCGTTCTGTACAGGAAAATTGTATATCGTCAGTGTGACCAGGGGTTCACTGGCAGGACTGAGCCCTGGCGGTAACAGTGCAGAGATGCTCTGCTCATCGGTTCGATAAACGATTTTCAGCATGGGCCAGTTAAGTATATCTCCTGGATTACCTTGTGGTTGGGCATCACTCATGGAACGCTCCTTGTGATTAAACAGACTCAAATGTAATGGGCATCTCTCGTATACTACTGAGAAAGAAGGACCGCATGTATTTAACTGGGCCTGCAAATTTTGGTTGCCGAATCCTGGGTAACAGTTCAGCAAACATAATTTGCATTTCCTGCTTGGCAAGGTGAGTACCCAGGCAATAATGTGACCCTGTACCGAAACTACGTAAATCCCTTGCAAGAGTCGGATGTCGGGCAGCACGGGTCACGTCAAACTGGTGCGCATCCTCACCAAATACCTGTTCATCTAAATTCACTGTTGGATAATGCAGTATCACTTTATCGCCTTTT
>CAZGCW010000185.1:0-7654 GCA_964524295.1 uncultured Pseudomonadales bacterium | reverse complement strand
ATCTACCCGGATAAATACCGATTTATCTACCTGGATAAATACCGACTTAACTAACTGGATAAATACCCTTCTATCCGCCTAACTACTGACCTTCAGCGGATGACCCGCTAATGATCAGCCTCTGCCAGCCTGGAACTGATGTACCGATTGCTTAGGGTTACGATACTTCTACTTGAGACCGAAGCCCCTTTCTCTAACCGCACGACCCTAACGCTTGCCCTGGGTCAGTTACGAATAAGACGGATCAGGCTTTATCTAACCGATCCAAGTGATTGAACCTGATCATCTCTATGAGTTCATCGACATAAAGTTGACCCCGTTGAGAATATTTCAATAAACCCGGAGCCAGGCGCTCTCCACTGAGAATTTCTTGCTTTGTCCTCAAGTCACTGCGTAAGGCTCGGAGTGTGGCGTAAGCCGGGTGGCTATTGAGATTTAATAAGTAGTAGTCGATACAATCTTGTACGGACTCAAACGCAGCGACCTGATGTGTTGCACCGTCAGCACGATGCCTGGGAACCACCCCGCAATTCTCGGTATAGCACCATATACCAAACAGATTCAACTGATGACGGGCAAAGGACGAAGTACCCCACGCAGACTCATTCGCAGCCTGCGCCAGGACCAGAGATGGTGGTATCTCATCAACCCTGTCCATCAACTGATTCAATACCTCCTGTTCAGACAAGCTATCGCGATTAGGAACGCGATAGCGCGAAGATGATTTCCGGATGAAAGCGACTGATTCTGTGCTCAAGCCTGAAGACAAACCATCCCCTTCTTCTAGTTGCTGTTTAAGCGTTTGCAGTCTGACGCGTTCTGCCCTCACCTGCTGGTTCGCCGCGGTGACACGGGGTAATAAGTAGTCGAAAAATGCCTGCTTCTTTTCGCTTACCTGACTATAACCAGCAAAATCCGGCAACGTCTCTGCCGGCTCAAATAATTCCTGTTGCCAGACAACAAAAATCAGCGCCAAACCAACTATAAGACCAACTAATAACTGCGATCGTCGTGTCATCTTATTTCAATCCTTTAACTGAGCCTTTCAATTTACCTGCCACGCAGACTAGATATCCCTACCTGAACGATTGTCAACTCCCATTAGCAGCAACTGCGGCAGGATCCCGCTTAGGACAGGTGTAAATTTAATCGTCCTGTATTTTGATGTCATACTAGCATTCTACCCATCAGGTCACTATGCAAGCCGTCCGCGGGTCTATTCAGAGAACAGCGTTCGCGTCTTCAGCGGCCTCCAAATGATCATTTCACTGATAACTAGCGATCAAATTAACTAAGACAAGGTCATTTAAGCACTAAAAACCTGTTTAGGTCAGGCTCTAATTCGGTCCGGCTGAATCACTTGGCTAGACGCCAGCTTCATGTCAGTATTGAAAGTCAAAGCTCCGAATACAATTTGTCCAGCTAGCCTTCATTCGGACCCTATTCGATCTAAAAATCAATGCCGGGTTAGCTACATTTTTAACAGATGAGGAACTCACTATGACAGACTGGCACTTTGCTACCGCCTATGAACGAATAGCGGACACAATTGGCGATAGGACCGCGTTAATTTCTGGTGATAAGACGGCCACCTGGGCTGAGTACGACAATAGATCTGCGCGCTTGGCAAATATTCTAAGGCAGCATGGCCTGGGCACCGATAGCAAAGTCGGTATCTACCTTCATAACAGTAATGAATATCTGGAAGCGCATCATGGAATAATGAAATTACGCGCTTGTCCCATCAATGTTAATTATCGCTATCAGGAAGAGGAACTGGTTTACCTACTCAATAATGCCGATGCTGAAGCCATTATCTATCAGTCAGCCTACGCTCGCCGAATAGAAGCCATCATGAATAAACTCGATCAGGTTAAATGCTTCATTCAGGTTTCAGATGCGACTGGAAACGGTCTTGTCCCAGGTGCACTGGATTACGAAGCCTGTATCAATACTGCCGCTCCCATGGAGCGTGTTGAAAGAAAATCCTCTGATCTGTACATGCTCTATACCGGTGGCACAACGGGTATGCCCAAGGGGGTCATGTACGCCAATGGTGAACACTGCGCGGGGCTGGTTGGCTTTGGCGCAACCTTCGGTATCAACCCCGTTACTGACGTTGACGAGCTACCTGCGGCCATTCGACAGGCAAGTGAACTTGAACTGCTTCCCAGAGGCATGATCTGCTGTCCACTCATGCACGGCACAGGAATCTGGATCGGGGCAATGATATCGCATCTGGCCGGCGGCGCAGCAATTACAGTAGACAAACTTGGTTTAGACCCAGACTTGCTATGGAGCGAAGCACAAAGACATCGTGCTAGCTTCATGACCATCGTCGGCGACGCGTTCGCAAGGCCATTACTCAATGCCCTTGAAGATGCCAGCCTGAAGCAAAGACCCTACGACTTAAGCACGCTGAAAATGATGATTTCTTCAGGGGTCATGTGGTCACAGGAAGTGAAAGATGGACTTCTTGCGCAGCATGAGATGACTCTTTTTGATGCCATAGGATCCAGTGAAGGTGGTATGGGTAGTTCAATCTCGACTCGAGGGGCATCCTCAAATACGGCTAAATTTGAACTCAGCCCCGGCGTTCAAGTGTTTACAGATAATAACGAACGGGTCGAACCCGGTTCGGAAGAGATGGGTATGATTGCTACACAGAGCGCCATGCGCGGGTATTACAAAGATGAAGAAAAAACGGCCAAGACCGTCAGGATTATAGATGGGGCTCGATGGATTTTTCCTGGAGACTACGCCACCATCGAAGCCGATGGACGGATCAATCTGCTGGGTCGGGGATCGATGTGTATTAATACCGCAGGCGAAAAAGTGTTCCCCGAAGAAGTCGAAGAAGTCGTAAAGCGGCATGCCGGGACTGACGATTGTCTGGTGGTGGGCATGCCGGATGAGCGGTTTGGGGAAAAGATCGTCGCCGTCGTGTCTGCTCATGATAATGATCTTGATGAGGCGGGCTTAATAGACCATTGTCGCGAATTCCTCGCCGGATTTAAGCTACCCAAACAAATTATTTTTGTTGACCTGGTACAACGTGCTGCCAACGGCAAGGCAGACTATCAATGGGCCAAACAGACAGCTGAAACGAGCTTGGTCGCATAGCCTTCAGCCATCCTCGCAGCGTTTATGTATGACAAACATTAATTATGACCAACATTAATGCCGAACCAGAAAGCTACTTTCTAGAAAAGGACGGGCACAAAACCCATTATCTGGCCGCAGGGCCTGAAGAGGGTCCCCTCATTTTATTTCTGCATGGCTGGCCAGAACTGGCCATTAGCTGGCGTAGTCAGCTACCTTGCCTGGCCTACCTTGGTTACAGGGCAATTGCACCTGACATGAGAGGGTATGGTCAATCTTCGGTCTATACGGCGCACTCAGCATATCAGTTGGAATTGATCGTCGAGGATATGCTTAACCTGCTGGAGCACCTTGGCAGGAAAGCCGCTATTTGGGTAGGCCACGATTGGGGTAGTCCAGTGGTCTGGAGTATCGCCAGCCATCACCCAAACTGCTGTAAGGCTATTGCCTCACTCTGCGTACCCTATCAATCGGTGGAACTCGGTATTGACGCGTTAGTCCGGAGCGTGGATCGAGACGTCTATCCTGAACAGGAATTCCCGGCTGGACAATGGGAATATATGCGCTTTTATGAAGAAAATTTTCAACGCGCCACCAGCCAAATGGACGTAAACCCGGATCACTTTATTAAATTAATCTTCCGTCAGGGTAACCCTTCTGGTGCGGGACAACCGGCCGCCACAGCTTTTACACGCATTCAGAACGGCTGGTTCGGAGGACAAACCGAGCCTCCTGACAGCACGATAGATGAAGCTGTTATCCAGCCGGAGGAATTGATCCTGTACGCCCAGGCACTATCTCATAACGGATTTTTCGGACCCAATTCTTGGTACATGAATCACCAGTTGAATTTCGAATATGCGCAAAGATCAGTCAATGGCGGCAAACTGGACATGCCAGTGCTATTTATAGCAGCCCGATATGACTACACCTGCGAGGCCATTACTCCACCCCTAGGTGCAAAAATGCGACAGTCCTGTTCTCGCCTATCAGAAACGATCATCGATAGTGGGCACTGGATGGCGCAGGAAAAGCCAATAGAAGTAAATCAAGCGCTCTGCCACTGGTTGGATACACAAACCCAAGCGTTAACCGAAATCAAATAGCCCAGTCATCAGGATAGCGCCAATCGCCAGCGGTACTGCGAAGCGAATCAGGTAATGCCAAACCTTAAACCATCCAGAACCCGCCAAGCCAAGTTCCGAACGAATCATTTCCGGCGACATGACCCAACCAGCAAACAGAGCCAGCAGCAAGCCACCAATGGGTAGCATGATCTGATTTGAAACAAAGTCGACAACTCCATTGAAATTCATTCCTGCCACTTGCCAGTTTGCAATCAGCGTATAGCTCAGAATACTGATCATGGAAACCAAACTGATTGCCCCCATCACGACCCAGGTACTCTGAAAACGGGATTTATTGAATTTTTGACTGAACCAGGCGACCAATGGCTCAACGAAACCAACCATGGACGTGATGGCAGCAACCGATAGCAGTAAGAAAAATACTGATCCCAGCAATCTTCCCACGGGCAATTGGGCAAATGCGACGGGCAGGACCTGGAAGATAAGACCAACGCCCCCTGCAGGGTCAAGATCAAACCGAAAAACCATAGGGAATATCATCAGACCTGCTAACAAGGAAATGCAGGTATCTGCTAACAGTACCAGGATTGAACACTTCACTATTGAAAGCGATTCAGGAAGATAGGAACCGAAGATCATCATCCCAGCCATGGCGACACCGACAGAGAAAAATGCCTGGCCAACAGCAGCTAGAAAAGTTGCGCCAGTGACCTTCCCAAAATCAGGAGCAAACAAGTAATTAACCGCCTCAAGGAAACCTCCGGCAATCGCATTATAGATAACGAGTCCCACCATCAGGAAAAACAATATTGGCATCAGCACAGCCACTGACCGCTCAATACCCTTTTCTACCCCTGCCGAGATGATGGTCCCGGTAATCAGGAGTGCGATACCCGTCCAGGTCACCATCCCTGATATATCCGATTGAATGATCCCAAACCGGTCACTTGCGGAATCCAGGGCGGCACTGCCAAACCCAGAAAAAGTCACCTCAAATAAATAGGATAGCACCCACCCAGCAATCACAGAGTAGGTTCCCATAATCAGAAATGCCGTCATCAGGTTCCAGTGCCCGACGTGCCGCCAATGACGACTACCCAGGGATAGACTGGCGATAGATCCCATCGCCTGGGGTGGCACATCCCGTCCCTTTCTACCAATGGCTATCTCAGCGATGAGAATAGGCAGTGCGATCAATATGGCACAACCTAAATAGATCAGTACAAATGCAGCCCCTCCATTTTCGCCGGTAACATAGGGAAAGCGCCAGATATTACCCAAACCAATGGCAAAGCCCGTTGCCGCCATGAGAAAGCCAAACCGACTCTTGAATCGCTCTTGTATCCGCATTTATTTCTCCATCAAAGACCATCCCGGGCCAAGTCACGCGAGGGGCTGTTCTCTGCAAAAACTCAGCATCACCTGGGGGATTCACTTCTGCCCAGTGTTAACTCAAGTCCCATTCCAACAGACTGCACGCCACTACTAACCTAATTTAACACCGCGATGGCCTTGAAGAAAATCATTACGACCCCAGCTCCCTATTATAAAGACAAAAGAGGCATGACCACATGAGCCGTTTACTACTTTTCCTACTGACCAATCTGGCAATCTGTCTACTCATCAGCATCCTATTCAGTCTGCTCGGACTGGGTTCCATCCTGTCGGAAAATGGGGTCGATATAAACCTGGAGGCACTATTAGTTATGTCTGCCCTATTCGGGTTCTCTGGTTCATTTATTTCTCTTGCTCTGTCCAAATGGATGGCAAAGCGCAGTATGGGCGTCAGGCTAATAGAGCTGCCGCAAACAGCGAGACAACGCTGGCTCATGAACTCCGTCGCCGAGTTGGCTAAACGAGCCGGCATCGCAATGCCAGAAGTCGGCATCTTCGATTCTAACCAGATCAACGCCTTTGCTACTGGAATGTTTCGAAACAGTGCACTAATTGCAGTCAGTACCGGACTATTAAATACCATGACGGAAGATGAAGCTGAGGCTGTTCTCGGTCACGAAATCGCGCATATTGCCAATGGAGATATGGTGACGATGGGCCTGCTTCAAGGCGTACTCAATACCTTTGTTATTTTTTTCTCCAGGATCATTGGCTTTTTCATAGATCGGGTGGTACTTAAAAACAGATCCGGATTCGGCCTGGGCTACTACCTGTCATCAATCATCGCACAGGTCTTCCTGTCCATTCTGGCGAGTATCATTGCCATGTGGTTTTCCAGAAGAAGGGAGTTTCGAGCTGATGAAGGCGGCGCAGCACTCGCTGGAAAAACAAAAATGATCGCCGCCTTAAAAAGACTGGCCAGCAGTACCAGTCAAAGCGAGTTACCAGGTGAGTTTGCTGCTTTTGGTATATCCGGACAACGAGTGACTGGATTCAAGAGACTGTTTTTATCCCATCCACCCCTCGAGGAGAGAATCAGGTCCCTGCAAGAAAAGAAAATTCTATAATATCAAAAGCGTTATTAGCCCTTCTCCTAAAACCAGGGGTCAATACTAAACAGCTTAAGTCAACTTTATGTTATGGTGCTGACCCTTCAACAACATCAATGTAAAGATGATCACTGCAACCGCCCCCACTTAAAGAGATAAAACATGCCTGAATCAAATGACATTCTTGAAATAAGACAATCCGTTCGGCAACTCTGTGCCAAGTATGGTGAAGACTACTGGCTCCAACTGGACCGGGAAAGGGGCTTTCCCACAGAATTTGTGAGTGAGCTGACCGAATCTGGTTTCCTTACCGTACTGATTCCCGAGGAATATGGCGGGGCTGGATTAGGGGTCTATGAAGCTTCTATTATTATGGAAGAAGTATGCCGGTCCGGTGCCCATGCCGGCGCCTGCCATGCACAAATGTATGTCATGGGGTCAGTCCTGCGGCATGGCAGTGATATTCAGAAAAAAGCCTATCTCCCAAAAATTGCCGCCGGTGAACTGCGGTTACAAAGCTTTGGTGTTACAGAACCAACCACCGGGACGGATACCACCAGTCTAAAGACCGTGGCCCGGCGCGACGGTGACAATTACATTATTAATGGTCAGAAGGTTTGGATCAGTAGAATCGAACACTCAGATCTCATGGTGCTGCTGGCCAGGACAACTGATAAAAATGAAGTGACAAAGAAAACCGATGGCCTTTCTGCATTTATTGTTGATGTTGGCGCTGCCGTAGGCAATGGCCTGGAAATTCGGCCCATTGAATCCATGATTAACCATCATTCTTGTGAACTATTTTTTGATGATCTGGTTCTGCCAAAAGCAAACCTTTTAGGGGAGGAAGGCAAGGGTTTTAAAGTCATACTCGATGGCATGAATGCGGAAAGAATCCTAATTGGTGCGGAATGCGTCGGTGATGGCCGGTATTTTATTGACAAAGCGACAGCCTATGCACGCGACCGCATGGTATTTGGGCGACCGATTGGCCAGAATCAAGGCGTGCAATTTCCGATC
>CAZGCW010000184.1:0-7656 GCA_964524295.1 uncultured Pseudomonadales bacterium | reverse complement strand
TGGGGACTTGCCGCTAACTGGGGGAATTTCCTTTATCCCATTGGGGTCTATTTCGGGATCCTAATATCCATGCGCCTAATCGCCACGTCAGGCAATCGCTTTGGTAATCGATCTATCCCTGAGTATCTTGGTGACCGATACCAGTCTGATGTGATGCGCCTTTTAGTATCCCTGATTTCACTGGTCCTATTCTTTTATCTGGCTGGACAATTGGTCTCCGGGGTCGTCATGTTTGAGATCATGTTGGGATTGGACTCCGACTGGGCGCTGATAATAACAACGCTAGTGCTGCTGATTTATATTTTGCTGGGAGGTGCTCACGCAGACATTCTCACCGATGGTGCACAGGGTGCGATGATGCTTTTACTCGCGGTTGTGGTCATTGTCCTGACGATGACTGGCTACGGTATTGACGGTGGCTTTAGTGGAATGTTGGATAATCTCGAGGAACAGGATTCAAACCTGACTACCCCACTCAACCCAGCCACTCCCCTGTACCATTCCTGGTGGTCCATTTTTGTCATTGCTTTTGCCCATATGCCCCTTGGTTTACTACCTCATTTGGGCAATAAACTGTGGGCGCTTGATTCCAAGGGTGACCAAATGCAATTTGTAAAACTGGCAGCACTGTTTGGCTTAACACTGGGCATGCTGGGTGTGGGTGGGCTACTCGCGCGGGCCCACTTCGGTGACATTCTATACGCAGCCGGTGCCAACCCTAATCAATCTCTTCCCATGTTATTCATCGAGCTATTCCCCACCTGGCTGGCAGCACTCATTGGTGTCGGCGTACTTTCTGCCGTTATGAGCACAGCAGATGGCCTGGTGATCTCTTCCTCTCAGATTATAGCGAATGACCTGTATCGCCGGACCATTGTCCCCATAACTCGTCCGGATTTAACAGCGGAGCAACTAGACCAACGCGTCCTTGCGATCAGCAGAGTTTCTACCCTGGTCGTTCTGGTTATTTGCATGGCCATGGCCTGGTCCTTAATGGAGGTCAATGTCGCACTCATTGTCTGGATTGGTGTCGGTGGCATGATGGCTGCATTTGCTGGACCACTGGTGATCGGTGCATTGTGGCGCGGCGTAACAACCAAAGGGGCTTTTGCGGGTCTCCTCGGAGGCTTTGGCGTATTTATTGTCCTGCACTCGCAGATACTCGAGCCAACCTGGTTTATCGATACCCCACTATTTGCTGCGGTTACCTGGCTACACGGCGAGGGACCCAACCCCTATTCCTGTGCTGTCATGGGGGAAATCATCTCCATTGCGCTGACCTTCGTGGTGTCAAAATTAACCCGTCCTCTACCTGAGGACCTGCTCAATGCGATGTTTGGTGCGCAAGTTGCCCGCACAGACTAAACCCGGGGCTCTAGATTAAACCTACCACAATACCTCCGTCCCAGAGGTTAGATCAGGTACGATTACCGGCCTGCTTGCCGACAGGAACACCCACGACCGTCTGTTTGAAACCACATTTCCCGCCATAACGGGTGGCAAGCCGTTGTTTATGCGTTATCCTCGGTTAACCTCTGAGGTCAAACCATCTTGGCAGCGTTCCCAGCCAGCCTCAGCCACCACAGCTCACAGGGCTTTACATGGTTATGAACGACCGGCAACTGAACATCCAGCCACTCACCCGTAACGCGTTTGCTCCCTATGGAGATGTTATCTCTACCGCAGAGGCAATGGACGTTATCAAGATAAATGAGGGCAACACGCAACGCTTTGATAATCTAGCGAAGCTGAGTATCTGTTCGGAAAACGGGAATCCCTGCCTGAGTATATTTCGGAGCAACCCCTTGCCCTTACCCATAACAATCTATGCTTTAGAAAATCACCCACTGGCAAGCCAGGCTTTCTTCCCACTGTCGAAAAGACCCTACCTTGTCGTGGTTGCGCCACCAGGAGAACTCAATGAGCGTCAAATAGCCGCTTTTCTTGCCAGCCCAGACCAGGGCGTGAACTACTACCCCGGGACCTGGCATCACTACAGTTTAGCCCTTGAAGAAGAATCTGATTTCCTGGTTATTGACAGCCAGATGGAACAATCAAATTGTAACGAAATTACATTATCAACACCGCGACAATTGATGCTATGAACATTCTCGAAACACGATTACTAGAGTACAGTGACTCATCATTTACAAATCCGCACGAAATTACCCGGCCTGAACTGCCGAAAAACCGCCAAGGCCAGTACTCTCACATGGGCGCTCAGTACTGGGGCTTTGAAACTGCTCGCCATATTGGAACCCGTGTTGACAGACAACGCCAAGGTTTCCACTATAACCCCGACGCGGAGCACTACCTGCTCATTGGCCTGATCCAACCTGCTCTCATAAGCCAAATCGATATCAGCACCCTCTGGTTCACAGGAAATCAAGTTCAGGCAGTCACTGTCGAACTGATCTACCAGGACCAGCGGCAAACTATCCTGGAGCGACAGAACCTTAATCCAGATTCAAATCACAGTTTCCCGATTAAACCATCCAAAGCAGATCAATGCCTGATCCGCTGTCATCAAGAAGGCGGGATTGCTCGTGTCCAGCTTTTAGGTGAGGCCTTGGATGAACTTGAAAGCAAAACTAACCTACTAACTGACGCAACTATTTCCCATGTTTCTAACCAACATTATGGCCATCCCGCCGATGCAATCAGAGGAAATCGGCTCGAATCCCATATGGTTGGATGGGAATCTGCTCGAACCGGTTTTGGCGAACAGGCGATATTTACACTAAAGCAGAATGCCATCATCAAAGCGATGGTTGTCGATACCTATTTGCACCGACTGAACGCTCCATTGGCCTGCTACCTGTTGGGTCTACCCAGCGGTGTGCCTATTGAAGAGGCCAAGGCAAATCTACCCAAGTGGCGCATTACCTTCGAGGATGGCCGGCAAGTCATTCCAAAAAACTTCACTGAGTATATGAGCAGCCAACGCTATCGTAATCATCTGAATAAAGACTCGGCCGGCTTTAACATCGATTTATCCAGTGATGATGGTTATTGGCTGTCGTTAATTCCCTTTGCAGAACTTCGCCCTGACACTTATCACCACTTTAAAATCACTTCGGCTACAGAACTAAGTCACTTACTCTATCTGCACTATCCCAACGGTGGGGTACATGGATTGAAGGCTTATGGTTATTACTGTAACTGATCCAGGTAGAACGCCTTACGTTCTTCACTCAAAAAACTAGCTAAAAAACTATTTCTCACTAGATGGCGTGCTTGCGAGTCAGACAGACCCAATGCACGCTCTAGGGCATTAAAGTTTTCCATAAGGTAACCACCAAAATAGGCTGGGTCATCGGAATTAACGGTCACCTGGACACCTGCATCCAGTAAACTGAGAATAGGATGTTGTTCAAGCTGTTTAAACACGTTAAGTCTGACATTTGACAGCGGACAGACTGTCAATGGCATCTTAGCCTGCGCCAGGCTGAGGACTAATTCGGGGTCATGAGTACACTGCACACCATGGTCAATTCTTTCCACGCCTAACTCTCGAAGCGCTTCTTTAATATACTGCGGGCCAGCTTCTTCACCCGCATGCGCCACCTTTCTTAACCCCCAATCAGCAGCCAGCTTAAAGGCCTGTTTGAATTTGCCCGGTGGGTTACCCACTTCTGCACTATCCAATCCTATCGCGGTTATATGCTGAAGCAGGGGTTCTGCCTGAGTCAGTACCTGCAGCCCTTCAGATTCAGGTAAATCACGAAGCAGGCAGAGAATCAATAATGCAGATTGCTGCCAATCCTGTTCAGCTTTTGCAATCGCTCTGGAGAATCCAGATAACACGGTGGTCAGGCTGACCCCTCTGTGGATATGGGTTTGTGGATCGAACATGATTTCGGTATGGACGATGCCTTCATCCCTGCACTGACACAAATAGCGCCACATCAATTCATAAAAGTCATCTTCTTCGACCAGGACACTGGCACCAAGGTAATAGAGATCGAGAAAACTCTGCAGATCCCCAAACTGATAGGCCCTGGAAACATCATCTAACGTCCTATAGGGTAGAGAGATCGCGTTTTTTTCAGCCAGTCGAAGTAATAAATCTGGTTCCAGTGTCCCTTCAATATGAACATGCAACTCCGTCTTCGGCGCTCGTTCAACAAACTGTAACCCCGCTTTTGACATCCATTACTCTCCCTGCCCAGGTAGGTTCTCCGCATAATTATGCCAGCCAGCGATCAAGCTATCGGCTACTTTCGAGGTCACCAAATAAGCGGACTCCAAGGCAACATCCAAACCGGAATACCCCTCATTTTCCGCCTGTAGATTTTCTGCCGCACTGATACCAGGAGGCGGCATTGTATAATTACTGGCTGTCCTGACCACCAACATACGCTCTTTGTCAACTCGGCCTATTCGATCAAGCCAACTCAAGGAAAGATAAGTGCCTGTTTCCTCCATTGCCGAAGAGACAAATTCACCCTTCCCCTCTGTCCAGTAGCGCACCCACTGGTTCGCCCAGTCATTCAATCGTTCACCATGCCAGAATGTCAACGCGGCTAAATGGTCTCCCTTAAGCACGAATGGCGGCTTTCTCGCCATGGGATGATCGGTGTATAGCTTTCGATACGCCCTTATCCCGCTGTTGTCCGGAAGCTGAATATCTTTGGTCAATTCATAGGCCCAGTTAACCAGGCCGGTATTTAACTGATACATCTCCCCAGTCGGTTCCGGTTTATCCTTATCAAACGGTCGCTTGGTATAACGAGCAAAATAGCCAAAAGGCCAATCTTCCGGAATTTCCCGTGCATCAATCTCATGGGATAAATCACCATCCACCAGATATTCTGCCCAGGCTGCAGAGCCCACTGACGCATCGGCAGGATCAAAGCCAGAAATCCCAGAGACAATCCAATAGCTCTGGCTCAGATCGAATCTGGAGTCCAGCCCCAGCGCCATGGTAGCGGCTGCGGAACGTGCCGTTCCAATGCCCGTTACCACCACCAACAGTCCGGTTTTCGGATCATAATGAAGATCACGACCGGCCAAAAAAGGCAGCTGCTGAGTCAGGTAGCGGCGCTCTTTCCATAACTGGAACTCGCCCGCCCGATCACCGCTATCCTCACCTATCTCAAACATAGTCACTATGACGACCTTGACGTCCAAAGGTGAGTCCGTACCCGCCTGGACCTGCTGAAGAGCAGCCAACATCATTGCAATGCATATTAATAATTTCACGTTCACTTATCTCCCGGCATAAAAAAGGGGTGCTTTACACCCCTTTTCCTTCAACCTTATCCAATTAGAAATTATATTGGAGTCTGGCCTGATAGTGCCTGGGTAATTCAGGAAGCACAATCGCACTACCGAACAAGTTCGGGAAGTTCGCTCTGAAGTACCTTTCATCTGTCAGGTTCTTACCACTGATCGTGGCACTCCACTTCTCACTCTCCCAACCTAGGCTCAGGTTAACGAGCTTATATGCGGGCAATACCACGCCATTGGAGAATCCTGAAAAGACGGAATCAACATCAGCAACACTGGCACTTATACTAAAGCCATCGCCAAAAGAATAAGTTCCGTAGACCGACAAAATGTTTTCCGGCATGCCGGCACGTGCTCCGCCACTGGCTTCAACACTGATATTTCCGCCAATCTGACCACCCCACAACAACCAGGGATCAATGTTGGGGAGATCTTCAGCACCAAAAAAGCTAAATCGACGTCCATTTTCGATGCTGGCTAGATTGATAGCCTCAATATCGGTGTAAGTCATACCGATCAGCAACGATTCATTAACTGACCAGCGCACTTCAAATTCAGTACCTTCAGTTCGAACAGCCTGGTTTGTTACAATGGACTGCGCAGAAAAATCTGTTCTTTCCTGCTCATAAGATGACAACGAGAAGTACAGCCGGCTATCAAGTATTTGGCCCTTAATCCCATACTCGGTGAGCTCAGACGTATCGAAAGCTTCTCCAGAAGCCACATTACTGACAGTGAGTTCAGCACCTTGACCTGCAATTACCGTTGCCTGCTCAGACAAGGTTACATAAGGAATCACACCAGAATCACCTAGCTCATAGGATATGCTGAAGGTCCAGGAAGTACCTGAAACATCATTATCGGCCTCCAGGTCAATACAGGAACCATCCGTACAAAAGTTATTTGAACTGGCTAGCAGCAGCTTATCTGCTGGCTGACGGCTTTCCATGTCAATGGAATCATACCGAGCACCTAACAGTATAGACAATCCGTTCTGCCAGGTCAGGTCTGCCAGGAAGGCGACGCCAATATCAGTATACTCGCCAAGATAATACTCGGTATAGTCGTCATCAATTCGAGTCGCCAATAAGCGTGCATCCAGCGCCGTACTCGGTCCGGTCAGATCTCTTCTATGGAAATACTCATTGGTATAATCGTCTCCATGCGCAAAATCTGTAAACCGGATTGATGGCGAGAACTGGATTGAAGTGGTCAGGCTATCACTTTCGAATACCCGACTGATCACCAATTTATCCTCGACTACGTAAGAATCATGAAACTGCGAAAAACCATAAGCATTTTCATTCAGGTTTTCATAACTCTCATAAAACAACTGATTCTTAAACTGCCACCCAGACTCAGCATCGACAATGATATCAAAATAGAGTGTCATCACTTGATTTTCCAGCGTGTCATCTGCAGCAATCAAAGTAACCGAAGGGTCTAATGTTGCCGTGCCTACATTCTGCAGTGCCATCAAGTCCCGATCAAACATATCAAACGGACCCAGAGGTTGGATGAACTCTTCAAATGTACCTTGATAGTCTGGCCCAAGCGCGCCGACCCACCATGCAAAAGGGTTCAGGTCAGTGAAACCATCACCAGTCACATCAAACTCCTGATGAGATATCTTGCCATCTCCGTTTGCGTCAAGGGGTATTGGAACACCCGTGATATAGGTACCTCTATCGATCAGGTCTTGGGTCAATCGATTCCAGCCCGCATTCTGAGAACCTTTATAGTCATGGTACATACCACCGAACTGAATGCGAACATTGTCACTCAGGTCGATATCGAAGCTGGCCTGTATCAGGCTCTGCTCAACACCAGGCGCATTGGAATAAAAACTTCCCGAGTTTTCCAGTTCGCCATAAAGATAAAAGCCCATCGGTTTCCCACCTACTTCAGCTGGGCCACCCACTTCAGCGGTTAGAATACTTTTGTCCCAGCTACCCGTGGTGTAAGACATTGCACCGGTATTTTCTTCGATATAGGAACCGGTTTCTTCAATTCGTGCTGATTTCGGGTTGAAATTCAGGTACCCGCCAATTTTAGCGGGTCCATATATGGGAGAGGCCGGTCCTCGCACAATATCGACTCGGTCAGAAGCACCAATCGGTGTAGGATAGTTACCCGGGTTATCCAATCTGCGAACGCCCCGAAAATAAGTTTCGCCTGGCGTACCCCGGACATCCAAACCACCTGCAACACCAAAAAATGACTGCGTAAACGACCCAGGAGAAACGACGATTAATTCATCAATATCCTGCATATTAAACCGATCCATCATTTCCTCACTGATGGTGCTCAACGATCGCGGCGTTTCCAGTACTGACTTATCAAACCCAAAAGTGGATTCAACTCGCTCACCTGGCAAACTGCCCAAGTCCCCTTTAACCACTACTTCTTCCATGTCACTCTCTG
>CAZGCW010000183.1:0-7822 GCA_964524295.1 uncultured Pseudomonadales bacterium | reverse complement strand
TCTACAAAGATACTTATCTGGTCTAACTTTGATTCGCTAGTGACTGAGTGAGGGATCAAATCGCCATCAATTAAATCTCCGGGTGAGTTTGCACGTTTTTCCGACTGCCCATCTAATGTGGTAAAAACGCCTCCGCCTCCAGTGAGCGCGACGCCGACAAAAGGTTCATGGGAATGCATGGCAGACTGTTCACCTGGTCCATAGTGTACCCTGATCACTCTCACATAATCATTTTCAAACACAACCTTATATTGGTCCGGAGCCGCATTGATTGAAGTTACTACAGAATCAGGTTCCCCTTGAGAGAAACTCGCAAAGAAAAGAAAAGTAAAGGCAAGAATTAAACGATATTTCATAAGCAATCCCCTTATGCACCGGTGCATTGTTTTTTACACGTTCTTTCATCTCAGAGTAATTACTTTCCTCCTCAAGAAGATAATTGTCAATATGGAATTTATTACCCCCGTTTTAGCGATGATCTCCGAGGTATCTGAATCAGGTAGACAATGTATAGGAGCACTTAAGGCCGGGCCTCACTAAACCCTTCTCCAGAACGTCGAACTGCTTTCAGTAGCTAAAAACCAGCCGACATGACATCTTAGTTAACCCATCAACAGAGATTGAATTCAAGGAGTGATCCATGCCAGCGAAAATTTCAGGCGGCTGCCTATGTGGAAAAACCCGATTTGAAACCACGAATGAACCCGTGATGCAGTTGCTATGTCACTGTACTGATTGTCAGACCGTCAGTGGATCTGCATTTTACACTGCTTATATTGTGCCACTAGACAGTGTCCTGCTGACGCAAGGTACTTTGGGCGGATTTGCCGTTAAGTCCGACAAAGGCCGCAACAACCTCAGGCGGTTTTGCCAGGATTGCGGTACCCGGCTCTGGGCCGAACTTGAGAGCGGTTTTGCCAGCGTTAACGGGATGGCGCTGGATGACCCAACTCATTTTAATCCGACTCACAACCATCGACCAGAGACTGCACCAGACTGGTGTGCGATGAACAAGGCACTTGAAGTTCTGCCTGTGTCGTCCTGAGATAGGCAGATAAGCCTCGCTGGTACACCCCTCTGGCAGCCCCTTAATGAGGAACAGCAGATCTAAGTAGCGGACCCGTTCCCTTTAGAAAATATAGCGGTTCAATACTGGAGCAGCAGGACTTCACTGTAATCGAATTAAGCCGATACGATCGCAAACTACGCCATGCAGCGAAGCTCAGCGACACGATTACCTAGCTGATTCGGCAGGCCGAATACTGTAAATTAGGATCTCAACCAACCTGATCTTGAGAACAAAAAACCATGCCCGTCCTATCAACTGCGCTACAGAAAGAATTGTTCCTGGAATCAATCAGGGAGAAAATAGCAGAGTTTTATTCCTATGGTGATGCCAGACCACCGGCCAGAGACGAGCTCAGTCACGAACTGAGTGGTTTCATTCAGGCTGGGACTCTGATCAAGCTAATCCATCACGACGAGATACAGGGTGTTATCGATGCCGAACACCAGAAGGCTTTCGGCATCAGCCGAAAGCAGCGCAAATTCCAACAGAAACTGGGTAATACGCCTGAACCAATGGACTGGGACCTATATGACCTGGCGCCTGGATTAAGAAAGAAAACTAAAAATCAGTAACCTTTTTTTCGAGCCCCTAGAGCCTACACCTGCGTCAGGTTCATGAAGTCAAGGCAACTGAATCTGAAGAAGAAAAAGGGGTCAATCTGCCAGCAAAGCATCACCACACCTCGCCGACGGCCGACAACTACCTGACTCGAACAATGGGTGGGTCCTTTGTCCACATCAATGTGTGCAGTGCCAGCTCACGCCAGCTCGCTGATCGCACGATGCGCCATCATTACGGCCGTTTTCGCATCAGCCCCGGGCGCTGAGTCACAGTTAGCCACGGTAATCCGGCCGGCCGGCTGCCGACCTTGGCGTACCGAGTCGCCCGGCCCCGCAAATGTATAACCGTGAGCCCAACGATTAACAGAGATACTCGCTACATCGCGATCAAAATCGAACGAACCACTTCCCAGCATGCCGGTTAGGTGTCGGCGAATTTCCTGTTCATAGTCGTCGAACTGCAGAGACAACATTCGGTAACGTGCCTCTCGAAACTGCGCTTCGGGCTCGGCACCAAAAGTACCAAAAGGACAACTGACCATCTGAATCACGCAGGGCTCATCAGCAGCATCTGTGAAGTTATACCCACCCATACTCACAGGGAAATCCATGAGAACCGCCTGGTGCAGTTTGCCAGGCGACATGGCAACGCCAATGCCGGATTCCTTCATGGCATGCCAGTTCCGCAAGCCAACTGATGTATAGACAAAAGGGCTCTTGGTTTGCAAACTCAATGCCGCCGACTGTTCCTGCGGCAGATCCGACACAATATGGGGAATCATCATATTATAACAAGCCATCACGACATTACGGCCCCTTACCTGGAAAGACTGATTACCTTTGATGTAGCTGACCAGCACCTCACTCGCACTGGCAGGATTACTGCCATGCCTGACGTTCACAACGGTGCTGTTAAGCCGAAGGCGAACGGAATTGCCCGGCCTGTCCAATTCAGCATAATCAAACTGAGCCAGTAGCAGCGCTTCCGCACTGCTTCCCTTGGCAACCCCGGAAATCAATTTCTTAACCAGCGCTCGAGCAATACTGGCATTGCCATCGGGGTAATGGTAGATGTACGGATGATCCTCGTCATAGACAGCTTTAGGGGCAAAGCCCATTGCACCACAACTTTTCGCCTCGGCGATGGACATCAATTCAGTACTCTAATTCCCCCAGTCCAATCCGGAATGCCTGGCCATTCGCAGCACCCCAGGATCATCAACACCGAGGGTGTTTTTCAGGTAATCAAAATAGGAATGATTGTTTAGATAGTCCTCTAAATCCGCGTCCTGTAGGTTAAGTGTGTGTAGCCCCCCATTAAGTACTCGAAGCAGTTGCGCCCTACCCTTTTCACTCAGGGGCGCTTCTGCTGCCGCGTCTTCATGTGAAAGCCTTCCCCCTAATAACCCTTCGACGTAGTTCGGCTAGTTACAGTAGGGGTGTTGCACCAACTTATCTTGGCCGAAAACTTCTTTATTAAAATACGTGACACCACCCAGGCCATGGCGTTGATAGAAGTCAAGGTCATAAGCTGAGCTGAACCGCTTCAGGTCAATACCAATGTCTTCGAACATATCCAGGACCACCTGGTCAGCATACTTCGGCTCTACAATACTCTGGGATCCGCCATAACTAATGTAGGTGTTGCCATTTATCACATGCTCATTGCGTTTAGCATGTCCACCAAAGTCGTCGTGATTATCTAAAATCAGGATTTTTTTGTCTGCACCGTGCTGCTGCTGAAAAAAATATGCAGCAGTCAGGCCGCTTATTCCTCCCCCAACCACGACCAGATCGTAAGTATCAGTCAGCTTTGACAGTGAGCTTGCCCCTCGTCCTCCCCAGGCTAACGCATGCGCGTGACCATTAGAGCCTGGGTGACTGCCGCGGAGACCCGTAAGCGCAGGTGGATAGTAAGATGGTTCCAGTCCGGCCATTGCTGCCTGCCCTTCAACCGTGAAGGGCAATAAAGAAACCCCAGAGGCCAGCAGCGTGCCGTTTATGAAGTCTCGGCGTGTCATTTTACTCATATGGATGCCCACTCGTATTGACCGATTATGTCGCTGCTTACGCGCCCCATAAGGCTCACTGACCTAAACACTATAGAATAAGCAGCATCTTTGTATCCACCCAAATTCCACGAGTTTGATGCTCGAGTTGTCAGAGGCCGCACCCAGGGACAATCGAGCGGACCGTCTGGCGACGAACGGTTCTTGACCTGCCATCCCACATTAGGCTCTTCTCCTGCATCACCCCCAGGTTCTCCGTATTTCTGGAGACTGCGATTTTTGCCTTGCTGTAAAGCCCGAGCACGAAGCCAGTTAACTTCACCTGCAAACCCTTATATTCACCGATGCCGACAAGAAACCCCGGTTAAGGCAGCATTCAGGTTCAACCCAGTATGCTTTTAGCCACACTCATGCATTGCGCTGCAAAACTGCAGCCAACCGTCTGGAGGCTCCTATGTTCAGGAAACTAATGACCTATCCAAAAATCACCGGTTTGCTTTTGTGCCTGATCACCTTGCCCTGGCAACTCACAGCCGAGGTCGGCGTCAACAAAAAAAATGTGCCACTCCTGCCGGCTGAAAGTGAAGATGAGCAGGCGAGCAAAAGCATGGCCAGCAGCGATATGGGAGATATTATTTCCCTATCCGAAATCGAACTGGAGAAGTTAATCGGGCCTATTGCCTTGTATCCAGATGATCTCCTGGCGATTGTTTTGCCCGCGTCGACTTACCCCATAGACATTGTCCTTGCCTCACGTTTCCTTGATGAATATGACGCCGACAACTCAATCGAACCAAGCGATACCTGGGATGAAACTGTGGTCGCACTCTTGAACTATCCCGAAGTGCTTCGCATGATGGATGAGGAGATTGACTGGACGGCACGTCTTGGTTATGCCGTGATAAACCAGCAAGCCGATCTGATCGTAGCCATCGAGGCATTTCGTGATCGTGCCTACGCCGCGGGTAATCTGGAAACCGATGAATACCAGCGGGTTGAAAATAATGAAGGGATTATCGAAATTACACCGGTTGACGAGAAAGTCATCTATGTCCCTTATTACGAGCCGGAAAAGGTCATTATTTACCAGACTGAACCCGTCTATGCTTATTACCCTGTCCCTCGCCCTGTTTATTACTATCCTTATCCCGTCGGTTACTCATTTTCGAACAACCGCTTCTGGGGCGTAACAACCGCATTTACCATCGGCTGGCCAAATCGTTACTTGCATGTCCATCACCGAAGCTACCGGGGACATCCCTACTATGGCCACACCTATTACGGTCACTATTATCGACGACCCAGTATTTCGATCTATAACACCTGGTACGTCCAGAATCACTACCATGGCTCACACCACCGGCATCGAGATGGAGACCCATGGCGCTCACGGAATCGTCACAATCGATCGCCATACCACACCACCCGTGTTCGAAATGAATTTTATTCTCAGGACACCAGGTTAAACGGCCATTCAGAGAACCGTGGCAGGGACCGTCGTAACAGCGGTCAAGACCAACTCAGCACATCTAACGAGCCCGGTCGCACCCGCACCCCATTTAATACGCCTCGCACCACTGCGAATGGGTCAGTCAACCTGCCGCGCGTTGATGGTGACACTCAAGGTCCAATCACAACCCGCGATCGCCTGGCTGATCATGGGCGCTCGAGGCAAACCCAAATCCGTGGTCGGGATCGCCTCAACACCCGCCAGGACCAGCCCAGCACACCTATTGAGCCCGGTCGCGCCCAGAACCCATCTAATACGACTCGCAGCACCGTCGATGCAGCGGTCAACCAGCCGAGTGTGAACGGTAACAATCGAAACCTGACTGCAGTCACTGATCGTCTGGCTGATCCAGCACGCTCTAGACAAATCCGTGGCCGTCATCGCCTTCACCCCAGCCAGCGCCAGCGCACCCCAACGAGCGAACCCGGTCGCACCCGCATACCACCCGCTACAGCTCGCACCCCTGCTAGTGGATCAGCCAACCAGTCCGGAGTGGATGGTCACAATCGCAACTTGATCGCAGCCACCGATCGCTTGGCAGATCCAGCACGCTCTAGACAAACACACATCCGTGGCCGGGACCGCCACAACACTCGACAGGACCTACGCAGCACATCGGGCGAGGCCAGTCACTCCAGCATCCTATCTGATGCGACTCGCACCCCTGCCAATGGATCAGCCAACCAGGCGAGCGTCAACGGTCACAATCGAAACTTGATCACAACCCCTGACCGCCTGGCTGACCAAGCACGCTCAAGACAAAGGCAAACCCGCCGCCACACTGCTAGCGACGATCACGCCGCTATTCAATTCCGCGAACGGTCAACCAATAGGGTCACGAGCAGTGAGCGCGCCCAAGTCAGCCGTGTCGCGCAAGCAGGTTCAAACAGGCAGGTTAGGGATGCTACCAGACCAGCCAGACCATCTTCCTATCAATCAACCACCACAGCGCAAACCACCCGTGTTCAGCCCCACCGTACAGCACAGACCACGACTACCCGTTCGTCATCACCTGACAGAAGCATCCGCCAGACGCGCTCGCAGCAGACCTCAACTAGATCGATTACTGAACCGAGCGCCTCGGTACGCCGTACCTCATCACGATCAGCACAAAGACAACAAATTCGACCTCCAGCGCCCCAGCGGCAGCCGTCCAACCCGGGCGCCAGCAACCGGCAGTCATCGCCGCCGCTGAGTCGCGCCAACGAGCCCCGCAGCCAACGACAGCGCGCACCCCGCCAGTCCACCTCCACAGCGACGACTCGATCATCATCCGGTCGAAACAACCAACAAAATACAGCAACGGCCCATAGCAAGCCCAAAGGCGGACGATCGCGCGCAAGCAATGTCCACTGACCATCCAAGGACCGGTTCAGTTTGCTTGCAGATCACTTCCCTAAAGTGCTATTTCGGTAGTTTCAATTCCTGGAAACAGACTTCACTACTCGAGTACACAACAAGTAGCCATGCGCATCAGTCTAATAATGACTTATAACCGCGGTATCCCATCAGTAAAGCCAGGATCCCAGCGTGTATCAAAGCGGGCACCGGGTCATAGGCAACCAGCAGCCAGTGTAGAAATGTGAATAGGGCGGCGACATAGACCAGTTTATGAAGTAGACCCCATTTTTTACCAAGGCGACGCACAGCGACCTTGTTACTGGTTATGGCCAACGGTACAAATAGCAGCAAAGCTAACCATCCCGTCCACATCCCGGGTTCGAGAAGATCTTCGCCAAGGCCTTTCAGCAAACCCACTTTGTACAGGTAGGCAACCAGGTGCGGCAGTGCATACACGAAGGCAGCGACGCCAAAATATCGCCGATTTTGCAGCAACCACCGAGTCCAACCACTCGCCGGCCAGGCCAGGCGGAATGGTGTAACGGCAAGGGTAAGCATCAGTAACCGCACCGAAAACTCACCGGTGACATGCAGGTATTCTCCATAATAGATGTACCCAGCAAGATACTGCACCGTTGCTGCCGTCAAGGGTATGGCCAGGAGAATCCAAATAAACCACAGCCTATTGCTAATTAATCTAAGCCTGTTGATAATCATGTCCTGCTTATATTTCCAAGAGAAGGCGTCCTTATGAGACTACAACAAATTCTAGCACTGATCAGTATTACCTTGCTTGTCGGTTCCGCCAGCGCCCATGTACCAGAAGGTCAGGGCGTACTCAACCCAAACCTGGCTGCGGAAGCGCGTCTGGCCGCCCTGCCAGGTCTAAACCGGGCGCTGGCAGCACGCATTGTCGAATCGCGCCCATTAGCCAGTACGGCTGATCTCGATGCTATTCTCGGCGATGCCGTTTCCGCTGAAGATAAAGCACATCTCCACGCTCAGCTCTTCGTTAGCATCAACCTCAATACCGCCAGCAGAGCAGAAATCATGCTGGTGCCTGGGATTAACCGCAAGATGGCTCACGAATTTGAGGAATATCGACCCTACACTTCAATAGAGCAGTTTCGACGGGAAATAGGTAAGTACGTCGATGCTACCGAGGTAGCTCGATATGAACAGTATGTATTTGTCCCTCTGGGGCTGAATTCAGCAACGGCAGCGGAATTTGCTACCATCCCGGGTATGAGCAGGAAGATGGTGCACGAATTCCTGGAGTATCGCCCCTATGCCGATATCAAACAGTTCCGGCGGGAAATAGGGAAATATGTCG
>CAZGCW010000182.1:0-7981 GCA_964524295.1 uncultured Pseudomonadales bacterium | reverse complement strand
CCTGGGTCGTAACCAGTGCTCTCGCTTGGCTGGTTTCGGCGCTCGCCTGATAACGAGAATTAATCAAGAAAGCTAAATCGCCGGCTTGCGCATCCGCAAGCGCGGCCAATCCAGATATAGGTATCTGGGGGTCTCCTACTAGTATCAGGCCAAATTCTTCAGCAATTTGTCCGAGTGTATGAACCACGAGCCAGTGCTACAAATGACTGCGATGGACTTAAGGTTTGTCCATCTCATTTAACTTCTCAGTCACCTTCCTGGTGACATCATAAAGATCTCCAACATACAAGGCTGTCGCTCTTGGCAGGATCATATCGTAGTCATTTTCAAGCACCAAATCTTCAATTGCTTTTCTGACTTTCACTTCAGTCCCTGCAAACAACTCACCCTGTCTGGCTGCGACTTCTTTCTGAAGCTTCTGGCGCTGATAAACAAAGTCATTATTCAAAGACTCTATTTCCTGCTGAAGACGTCGTTTTTCATCTTCACTCATCACTTCACCATCTTTCTGTAATCGCTGAAGTAACGCTGCTGCATCAGTCTGGATACTCTTAATCGTATCTTCATCTGTGCTGAACTCACCCTGAAGCTGCACAAGAAGTTTTTTAGCTGCTTCTGAGCTTGCAACGGCGCGATCAACATCAACAAAGGCAATTTTTACCTCACCAATTGCTGTTGCGCTGGCAAGAAAACCTAAGCCCAAAACCACTATTGTTAATACACTTTTAGCTAGTCGCACAAAACTTCTCCTTGGTGCCTGTTATTAGTACCATTATTAAGATAAATAACTGCTTATTCATAAAAGCAGCAGATGTTGGCATAACCGCCAACAGGTTTCAATCAGAAAAAACCCTGACCACCTTAAAAGGTTCGGCCTAATTCAAACTGGAACGATTCTCCTTCATCACCATCTTTTCTGTTAAACGGATAGGAAAGAGCAAAACTGATGGGTGCAAACCCAGTAATCCATGTCACCGCGAAGCCGGCACTGTACCTTAACTCACCGTCATCTGGGCCCAGACAATAGGTGGCGATTTCCGGACAATTGGTATTAAAGACATTACCTGCATCAACAAAAAACACTGATTTCATCTGCCGTTGATCTTTGACAAAAGGTAACGGGAATATGATCTCCGCACTGGCTTCAACCAACAAATTACCTCCCATTGGATCAGGATCCCCGTATTGATCATTGGGGGACCGGGTTGTCCTTGGACCCAGCGTATTTGTTTCATAACCTCTTACAGAACCCATTCCGCCGGCATAGAAATTCTTGTAAAAGGGAAAGGTTTCGGTTCCGCCAAAGGTTCCACCATAACCAAGGTCTGTCCTCAACCGCAATGTGAATGCCCGTGATAATGGAAAGAAAATCTGCCCTGAGTAATTAATTCTGAAAAACTCTAGCTCACTTCCAGGAATCGTCATCTCAAATGAAAGGTTTTGAGATTTACCACCCGTAGGCAAAAGGCCTCGATTAAGTGCAGACATAGCATAGCCCGCACTAATGGTCATGAGACTGAATTGATTGCCTTCCGCATTTAAGAACCTGGAGATTTCCTGGGCAGGAAATATACCTTCCTTGATATCTGTATTCTCAACACCAATGGAAAAATTGAGCCTGGATACCTCATTGATCGGATAACCAAAATTTATTGATGCGCCCAGCGAATCTGTAGAAAACCTGGCAATATTTCGCTCGTCATAAGAAGTACTACGATAAAACACCGAGTATCCCCGGCTGACCGCATCGACTGTGTAATAGGGATCAAAAAAGGACACACTATAGGAAGTCTGGTATGAGCTTCGATTCGCCGACAAATTAAAGCTATTGCCAGATCCCAGCACATTGGATTCCTGATAAGACAACCCTAGTATCGCACCGAAATCCTGTGCGTAACCCAGCGTCGCTGATATAGAACCGGATGGCTGCTCCTCAACCGAGTAATTAACATCAATCTGGTCCTCGACGCCCGCAACTGCCGGCGTTTCTACCGTCACTTCTTTGAAAAAGCCCAATCGTTCCAGACGGACTTTTGATGCCTCTACGTAAGCATTGGATGCCCAGCCACCTTCCATCTGGCGCATTTCACGACGCAATACGGCATCCTGGGTCAGGGTGTTACCTCTGAACGAGATTCTTCTCACGTAGGCTCGGTTACCCGCATCGACAAAAAACTTCACGACGACCGATTCCCCGTCTTCGCTCAATGCAGGACTTCCAGTAGCACTCGAAAAGGTATAACCCGCGTTACCCAGAGCTTTTTCTATTCTCTCTTCCGATACCGTCATTAATTCGCGAGAGAATATCTGACCCTCTCTCGACAGGATCAATCTCCGGATAGCATCTTCACCTATATCTTTTAATTCACCTGAAATCTCCACTTTTGAGACACTAAATTGTTTCCCTTCAGCGACATTAATCGTGATATAGACATCTTCCATATTCGGCGCAATGGCCACCTGAGTCGATTCCACCTGGAACTTCAAATAGCCTCTATCCAGATAATAAGATTCCAGTGACTCCAAATCTCCTTTCAATTTTTCACGGGAGTACTGGGCGTCCTTGGTATAAAAAGATAATAAACTAGGTAATTTCAATTCAAATGATTCACGGAGAGTCTCATCATCGAACACGGTATTACCCACAATATTAATATGTTGAATACCAGAAACATTCCCTTCATCAACATTAACCATGATCGAGACGCGGTTCCTTGGTAATTCTTCTACTTCCGTAGAAATCCCTGCATCATATCGACCCTGCAATACGTACTGACGCTCAAGTTCAGTACTCATCTGGTCAAGGGTTACCTTCTTAAATATCTCCCCTTCAGCCAGCCCCGCATCGGCCAAACCTTCAAGCAGAGCTTCCGATTTAATCGCCTTATTACCTTCAAACTCGATGGTATCGACCGTCGGCCTTTCCTGGACAATAATGACCAGGACATTACCGTCTCTCGCCACCTGCACATCATTAAAATTTTCAGTCCTGAACAGCGATCTCATGATCACTCTAACGTCAGCATCATCAATATCATCGCCGACATTAAAGTTGATGGCTCCGAATACAGACCCCGCAGAAATTCGTTGCAACCCTTCTACCCTGACGTCTGAGATTACGAAGCCATAAGCTTGCATACTCAGACTGAAAGCCATCATCGAAGAAAGCAAAAGAGTTGTTATTTTAAAAATTAGTCTATTCACATGGATTCGCTTACAAACGCATAAAATCATTATAAAAGGCCAGGGCCATGATTCCTAGAATTAAAGCTAGTCCTAACTGGTAGCCATACTCTTGGATTTTCTCTGGTAGCGCTCTACCGGTCACCAGTTCAACCATATAATAAAGTAAATGGCCGCCATCTAGCATAGGTATAGGTAACAAATTAATTATTCCTAGGGAAATACTCAGCAGAGCAATAAAACCAATGAAACTCTCTAACCCGGACTGTGCCGTCTGGTTCGCTATCTGGGCAATCGTGACGGGACCACTGAGATTTTTTGGAGAAATAACCCCTTCAATCATCTTAACGATGCTCCTGAGGGTAAATACACTAATCTCAACCGTCTTATCAATCGCAGGCAACCAGGCGGAATAAATAGGGTATTGGATTTTCCTAAGCATCTCCTCTGGCCAGGGTGCCGCCAGTCTGGCTGCGCCGATGACGCCTTTGGGCTTCCCATTTTCAACGACTAAAGCGGGTGTTATCTGTAGCTTAGATGCCAGACCATCTCTAACTATATCAACTTGCAGGTTGACTTCAGGATTTGCCTGTAACAGACGAACGAGTTCCTCCCAGGATTCCAATTCAACCCCATTTATTGCTGTCACCCTGTCGCCTGCTCGCAGGCCCGCCTGCTCAGCCCGACCACCAGGAACAATTCGGCCTATATCCGTTCGATAGGTCGGTATTTTTGGAACAAGCCCAAGGGCACTGGCAGGTCGCGGCTCCGCCTCACCTACCAGCCAGTCAACAATTTCCACCTCATAATTACCTATCGTATCCAGGGACCCCGCTTCCCTTACCCGAAAAGAAAGGCTGCCGGTTTCGCCTAAACGCTCAAATAATTTCAGATTCACTTCCGACCAGGTAGGCGTATCGTGACCATCGACCTGTACAATCTCCTGACCCGTCCTGAGACCATGAAAATGAGCCGGGCTATCCGTCGCTACCTTTCCGATCACCGGAATGATACCGGTGACACCGGACGCAAACAGCACCCAATAAGCGAGAAATGCCAGGAGAAAATTAGCGATCGGACCCGCTGCTGCAATAGCAATTCTCTGCAATACGGGCTTGCCATTAAGCGCGTGGTGTATCTGGTCATCAGCCACAAATGTTTCCCTTTGATCTAGCATTTTGACATAACCACCCAGCGGAATAGCTGCAACACAGAATTCAGTGGCGGGCAGGGGTTCGTTGCTGCGCGTGCCGATCTGCCCATCGGGTCTGGCCTGGGCTTCGACCGGTTTAGTCTGATAGGTATAGATGGGTTTGCCAAAACCGACACAGAATCTGAGCACATGGACTCCGCATTTCCTGGCCATCCAGTAGTGACCAAACTCATGCACTGTCACCAGGATAGACAGGCTGACAATTAGGGCTAAAATACTTTGCAGGACCTCAATCATAATCCTTCCGAAATCCGTTGCAGAGCCGATGCTCTGGTTTGTTTATCAACGGTTAAGACATCCTCTATAGAAAGAAGTTCGATTGCGACGGTGCTATTAACGGCAGATTCCACAATCAATTGGATTTCCGTGAACGTGATCTGGCCATCTAAAAAGGCCTCCACTGCTATTTCATTGGCCGAATTCAAGGCAATGGCATAACACTGATCCATCGCCGCTACCTGCCGACATAAATCAAGTAGTGGGAACCTGGCTGATTCAAGGCTTTCAAATTGTAAATCCCTGATTTTAGAAAAATCTAATCGCGCTGCCTGGGATTCCATTCTATCGGGCCAGGCCAGCGCATGAGCGATAGGAATTTTCATGTCCGGCTGCCCCATCTGAGCCAGTACCGAACCATCTCGATACTGCACCATTGAGTGCACAATACTTTGTGGATGTATCACAATGTCTATCTGATCAGGGTTAAGATTAAACAGCCAACGGGCTTCAATTAGCTCAAGGCCTTTGTTCATCATGGTCGCCGAGTCTACAGAAATTTTTCTTCCCATCTGCCAGTTCGGGTGTGCACAGGCTTCATCCGGTGTCACCTGTGCCAGGGTCGAGATATCCCTTCGCAACAAAGGGCCACCTGATCCAGTGAGCAGAATTTTATCGACGCCGTCAGAGACTTCTAACTGGTTGCCAAGACACTGAAAAATGGCATTGTGTTCGCTATCAATCGGCAACAAGGTTGCACCGGACCTACTGACTTCATCCATAAACAGCTGGCCGGCCATCACCAAGGATTCCTTGTTCGCCAGCAGCACTTTTTTACCTGCGGCCACTGCAGCCAGGGTCGGCTCTAATCCAGCGCCACCCACAATGGCTGCCATTACGGTATCCACAGTCGGTTCAGCTGCGATCTGTTGCAATGCTTGCTGACCCCATAACACTTCCGTATCCAGCCCCAGGTCAACGAAATCCCTGGCCAGGGTGGCGGCGCTATCAGGATCCGTCAATACGGCATATTGTGGCCTGCAGGCCTGGCACTGGTCAGACAGTGCTTTAATGTTCTGGTGACCGGAAAGGGCAAAAACCTCATACTCAGGTTGATTTTTCAAAACCGCTAACGTGCTTTGCCCAATTGAGCCCGTCGAGCCAAGAATACTAATCTTATGAGTCATGAAACTGAACTCTGGGTGAGTAGCGGCAGCAGCAGATAGAAAGCCGGTGCTGCAGAGAACAGGCTATCAAGGCGATCCAAAAAACCGCCATGACCCGGCAGCAGTTGGCTCGAATCCTTAATACCTCGTTCACGCTTAAACATCGAGACCGTCAAATCTCCCAGGACAGAAACCAAAACAACGCCAAGACAGGCCAGAGCAAAGTAGGCCATGTCCAAGCCAGGTGTGAAGTTCAGCCCCCCCAGCCATTGGCCAATGGCAAGGCCAACCATGATGGCGACACAAGCACCCCCATAGAGTCCTTCACGAGACTTACCGGGACTCACCTTGGGGAGTAGTTTAATTTTCCCCCAGCGTCGACCACAAAAATAGGCACCAATATCCGCAGACCAGATCAGGAAAAACAACAGAACAAATAGAAAATCAGATTCAGCGAACTGCTTAATGGAAATAAGCACAACCCCACAGGGGATCAGTACCAACCAGCCACACAACAATATAACAGCTGGGGAATTCCAGAGACCCGTCAGTCGCGGATAATTCACCACCAGCAGCAAAGCAATCACCCACCAGAGCGATGCGACCAGCTCCAAATGTAGTTCTCCATACTTTAACAGCAGAACTCCAGTCAACACACCATACCCGGTTCGAAGCCAAATACCGAGTCGGGCAAAATTACCCCATTCCCAACCACAAACACTGATCACAACCGCAATGAAAAGCGAAAAACCCCAATCTGCCAGAAGGAAGATACAACCTATGCCAAGGGGCGCGATCACTAGAGCGGTAATGATTCTCTGCTTAAGCATAGGGTTAGGTTCAGATGGGCCTTAAAGCTCCATCAAATCCGCCTCTTTGGTTGCCAATGCCTTATCAACATCCTTGATAAATTCATCTGTTAGTTTCTGAATCTGATCTTCTCCCCGCCGGGCCTCATCCTCAGAAATTTCTTTCTCTTTAAGGAAGTCTTTTACATCCGTATTAGCATCTCGACGAATATTTCGAATCGCGATGCGCGCGCCTTCCGCTTCAGACCTTGCAATCTTGGCAAGATCACGCCTGTTTTCCTCAGTGAGCGGTGGCATGGGGATACGGATACTTTCCCCACCACTGGATGGATTCAAGCCAAGATCTGACTTATGGATGGCCCTTTCAATCAGAGGAATCATGCCTCGCTCCCAAGGTGCTACAATCAGCGAGCGGCCATCTTCAACGTTAATGTTGGCGATCTGCTTCAGTGGCGTCAGCGTACCGTAGTAATCCACAGAAATCGAATCCAGCAAGCTGGGATGGGCACGACCTGTTCTTATTTTCGCAAAAGCAACTTCCAGTGAAACAATACTTTTACCCATTCGGGTTTCAGCATCCTGCTTAATTTCTTCAACGATCATTTTCACTTACTCCAGCTAGCTATTGACTACCAGGGTACCTTCTTCATCACCAACAACCGCGTTTCTAAGCGCCCCTTGCTTATCAAGCTTAAACACTCGAAGTGGCATATTATGATCACGAGCAAGACAGATCGCGGTCAAATCCATGACCCCCAGCTGATCTTCGAGCACTTGATCATAAGTAATTTTGCTATAACGAGTCGCGTTTGGATCTAACACCGGGTCGGCTGAATAGATACCATCAACCTTAGTTGCTTTTAAAACAACATCTGCATCTATTTCAATCCCTCTGAGGCAAGCCGCTGTATCGGTGGTAAAAAAAGGATTACCTGTACCGGCGGAAAATATAACAACATCACCCTGATGCAGATGCCGCATTGCCAGTCGACGATCATAATGTTCAACAACACCACTCATGGGAATAGAGGACATAACGACAGTTTGAATATTGGCACGTTCCAGGGCATCACGCATCGCTAAGGCATTCATCACCGTCGCCAACATGCCCATATGATCGCCGGTAACCCTATCAAGACCAGCTGCACTCAGCGCGGCTCCTCGAAACAAATTCCCGCCGCCAATAACAATACCCACCTGAATTCCAATACCGACTAGCTGACCTATCTCAAGGGCGGTCCTGTCCAAGACCTTTGGGTCGATACCAACCCCATCGACTCCAAGCGCTTCGCCACTGAGTTTAAGCAGCACCCGTTGGTAAATCGAAGTGGTTTTTTTTGCCGGCATCGTCGATCAAGCCAGCTGCTGCGCAACTTCATCGGCGAAATCAACTT
>CAZGCW010000181.1:2071-8031 GCA_964524295.1 uncultured Pseudomonadales bacterium | reverse complement strand
ACGGTTCTTTTTTCCAGCCATTTAATGCATGAAGTGGCGAGACTATGCGATGAAATCATCATTATTGCCGCTGGTACCGTCGTCGCTAAAGGAACCACTGATGAAATTCGCAGTGTTGCAGGAGAAGATAATCTGGAAGATGCATTTGTCAGGTTATCGGAAGGAGAATCTCCCTGATGCATGCCATCGAAACCGTATTTCGAAAAGAACTCATTGATGGTTTGCGTGACAGAAGAGCGCTTCTCACCGCATTCCTGTTCCCGGCATTTGCGCCAATCCTCATCTATGGCCTGATTTACGCCATCGTTAATTTATCCTCTGATGCTGAAAACCTAAAGGTCTCGGTAATCAACCCGAAGGCCGCTCCTGCCCTGATTCAGTACCTAGAGGAACAAGGAGTTGAGATTACTAGATTCGAGGGTGACGCCGAACAGGCGGTAAGGGACAAAGAACAGGAATTTATCCTCGAGATTCCTACTGACTACCAGCAAAGACTCAGGGAATTCAAAACAACCATCATTCCTATTATTCATGATAGTTCCCGAAGCGACACCCGCAATTCTGTCAGCCGGTTACGTGATCTCATTCGAACTTATAACGGTTCACTATCCGCGCTCAGGTTAATCGCCAGAGGCATTTCACCGTCAGTAATTCGAGGCGTCATACCGGGTGACCAGGATATTGCCAGTGAGGAGCAACGATTGATCAGTATTTTCAACATGGTCCCGTTATACATCATGCTGGCTGCGTTCATCGCCGGAATGGGACTGGCTGTTGATAGTACCGCCGGAGAGCGAGAGAGGAAAAGCCTTGAACCTTTACTGGTCAATCCAGTGCTTCGTTTACACCTAGTCCAGGGTAAGTGGCTTGCCGCCAGCTTTTATGCCGCCATCGGCATGATTTCGACCATGCTGCTATCGCTGATTGCCATGCTCAATGCCCCATTGGAAGACATTGGTTTTGTTTTTTCTATCAGTATTGAGCAGATCATCTTGTTAATTCTTGCAACCTTACCACTGCCTTTCCTGGCAACCAGTCTGGAAATGCTGCTGGGTATTTTCGCAAAGTCTTTCAAAGACGCGCAATCCTACATCGGCCTGGTGACATTAATGCCGGCCCTGCCATTTATATTGAATACTTTCAATCCAGTCCCCACTCAGGACTGGATGTACGCTATTCCCATATTCGGGCAATATTTACTGATGACAGAAGTGCTTGGCGCGGTCCAATTGCACTGGTTGGCGTATCTTAGCTCTGGAATCAGTTGCCTACTTGTGAGCATTCTATTGTGTATACTCACCAGTCGCTTGCTGTCTCGCGAAGCCGTCATCACCGGTTAAGCGGGATTACAAGAATCAGGGGCTGTCCTAGAACCGATCGCTGGCCCTCTGTTACAGCAACCGGAAAACCAGAAGTATCTACACTGGCTTTGGCTTTTTCATCATTAATGAACCAACACTTGCGTCACCCACAACAAAAGCTATCCTAAGATTAATTCGACAGAGAAATCACCATGACACAATACCGAGCTTTGCCCGAGGAGTTGCAACCTTCTAAACCCGCATCCGAACATACCATTGCAGCACAACAGAAAATGCTCACGGCGTTAGACTTCAAAGACAAGACGAGTTTCGACAATGCCTCAAGAGGGTTTATTGCCTCTTTGTCACCCATGCGAATCGAACATGACGCCGCGTCTCGAGCGGTTTTTGATTTGTCTCAATTTGATTTCCTGGAGCAATCCGCACCCGATTCAGTCAACCCCTCCCTATGGCGCCAGGCCCAACTCAATGCCCAGCACCACGGCCTTTATGAAGTCATCGAAGGGATTTATCAGGTTCGTTCTTTTGATATAGCGAATATGACGCTAGTACGCTCAGACACCGGCTGGATCATCATCGACCCATTAACCAGCTCAGAATCATCACGTGCCGCATTACAGCTAGCGAACCAACATCTGGGTAACAGACCCGTCAAAGCCGTTATCTATACGCACAGCCATGCCGACCATTTTGCGGGTGTGCTGGGTGTCATGACAGCAGAACAGGCACAGTCAGGCGATATCAAAGTACTGGCGCCAGTGGATTTCGTTGATGAAGCGTTATCTGAAAATGTCCTGGCTGGGAACGTCATGTCACGACGGGCAACGTACATGTATGGCAACCTGTTAAAGCCTTCCACTCAAGGCTTTGTCTCTACAGGACTTGGCGCGGCGCTCTCGCTTGGCAGCACCGGCTTCATTCCACCCAATGACATCATTACTGAAACCGGTGAAAAAAGGCTGATAGATGGTATTGAAATAGAATTTCAACTCACCATGGGTTCAGAGGCACCGGCAGAAATGGTTTTCTACTTCCCCCAATTCAAAGCCCTTTGCATGTCAGAAATCACCTCGCATCATCTCCACAATATCTATACCCCACGCGGCGCCCAGGTTCGAGATGCACTTGCTTGGTCCAACCAGATACAGGAATCCATTGATCATTTTGGCGACCAACTGGAAATTCAATTTGCCAGTCATCACTGGCCTATTTGGGGACAAAGCGACGCCATCGAGTACTTAAAGAAGCAACGTGATCTCTACAAATATATCCATGACCAAACCCTGAGACTGGCAAACCAAGGGTACGATAAGGAAGAAATTGCCGAGCAGATGACACTGCCAGAGAGTCTCTCCAAGGAATTCCACTGCCGCGACTACTACGGCACTGTTCACCATAACGCCAAGGCCGTTTACGTTAAATACCTGGGTTTTTTTGATGGAAACCCGGCCCACCTTTACGAACTACCCCCCGTCGCCCGGGCTACTCGCTATGTCCAGTTCATGGGCGGCACCGATGCTGTCGTCGAGCAATCAAGCGTTGCTTTTTCGGAGGGCGACTATCGCTGGGTCGCTGAGGTGCTCAACCATGTCGTCATGATCGATCCAGAAAACATCCAAGCCAGAGCCATGCTAGCAGATACTTACGAGCAACTGGGATATCAATCGGAATCCGCGACCTGGCGCAATTTTTATCTCTGCGGGGCATTCGAGCTTCGCTTTGGACTACCCAAAGGAAGCCAGTATGGACCCAGTCCCGGAACCGTGAAAGGCATGCCACTGAAAAACCTGTTTGAGGCCATGGCGGTGAGGTTAAACGGTCCACGCGCAAGTCAAACACCCATGAAACTATCCATTTGTTTTGAGGACGCCCCCCCTGTACTGATCGAGATCGAAAACGGGGTACTCCATGCGCACTCACTCAACAATTCAACTTCGACTGATGCCACGCTGACCATCAGCGAGTTCAACTTCAAAAAATTAATGTTGGGACTCGTTGATGCCATGGAACTACTTTCATCCGGAGCCCTCTCGATTGAGGGCGATGCGAACGTCCTGATTGAGTTCAGAGGCTTATTTGATCAATTCGAGCGTCGCTTTCCGATTGTCACCCCCCGAGCACCCTGGTAGGTCGAATGCAATTAGTTAGTTGGCGGTAAGATTCGGAATACCCGCAATCACCCAGCCAACTTTACGAAGCCTTTACGGGACTGGATTCTGTGTGAATCACATTGGCCTATTGAATCTATCGCTGCTACATTGAACCAAAGCAGCGACTACTTCCGCATCGGTATCAGGACATTAAGCGATGTCAGCGCTGGCCAAAGTAATAGGACCAATTCAATGCAACCTCACGGACTGGACAGGTCATGAATATAGGATTACTGCATCCGGGAGAAATGGGTGCTGCCCTCGGCGCTGCAATGGTAGCGCACGCGGATGCGATCATGTGGATTCCAGCAGGGCGTAGCCAAGCAAGCCGGGAAAGGGCGCTACGCGCAAACCTGACAGCAACGGACAACCTGAAATCTTTGTGTCGTGACTGCCAGATTATTGTCAGTGTTTGTCCACCCCATGCCGCGACTCATACCGCCGAGGAGGTGATTAATTCAGGTTTCACCGGTATTTACGTCGAAGCCAATGCGATCTCACCTGAAAAGACCCAGAACATACAAAAACGATTTCAATCCACCCACATCAAAATGGTCGATGGCGGAATCATTGGCGGACCCACCTGGCCGGACAAAGACAACGCCAAAAGCGATCCTCGCAACCTGACCCAGCTCTATCTTTCAGGACCTGAAGCGGCCGAAATTTGCCAACTATTTGAAGGGTCAGGGTTCAATGCCACCTGGCTATCCAAGTCTATAGGCGATGCATCAGCACTTAAAATGGCCTTTGCAGCCTATACTAAAGGCAGCACGGCATTACTGGCTGCCATCACCAGTGTAGCTGAATACTACGGTGTCAGGGAGGCGCTGGAGAACCAATGGGGGGAGACCATGACGAAACGTACACACCAGCAACTGATAACAAACTCTTCCAAGGCATGGCGCTTCTCTGGCGAAATGCTAGAAATTGCCAACACGTTTAAAACTGCCGGTCATAGTGAAGGTTTTCATTTAGCTGCGGCCGATACTTTCGAAAAACTCTCCCATCACAAAGACTGGCAGCAAGCCCCCAGCCTTGATGACATTCTTGACAGCCTGAAGAAAAATTAATTCACACTTACAAGCCTAAACCGTAATGCAAAGAAGGAAACCTGTATGTCTCTAGCACTCGGCGTCCATGTAGGACAACAGAATATGACCATGTTGGAAATGCGTACACTCTGGAAGGAACTCGACGAAGCTCGCGTCGATTGGATTTCAGCCTGGGATCACTTTTACGAGGCGCCCCCTGCTAACGGGACCCAGGATCATTTTGAAGCACTGACGACGCTGGGTGCACTGGCGGCTGATACCCGACATGCTCGTTTAGGTTGTCTGGTTTTTTATGTCGGTTATCGAAATCCAGCGAGTCTGGCCAAAGCAGCAGCAACGCTTGACCACATTTCTTCCGGCCGTTTTGAGCTTGGTCTGGGTGCTGGCTGGCACGAACAGGAAGCGTGCGCCTATGGCTACGATTTCCCGCCCATCGGTACTCGATTAGACATGCTTGAAGAAGCCGCGATCCTGATCCGCCAAATGCTGACCACGAACAGAACAACCTTCCAAGGACAGCATTTTAGTGCGACTGATGCCGCCAACCAGCCCGCTCCGCTGCAATCTAATTTGCCAATCTGGATCGGCGGCCAAGGTGAGAAAAAAACTTTGCGGATCGTTGCGCAACACGCCGATGGCTGGAACGCAGCTTATGTCAGCCCAAATAGATTCGACCAACTAAATCAAACGCTCAATCAATGGTGCAGCAGATCAGACCGAGACCCCAGCCAAATCAAACGCTCGGTTAATTTGAGTTTTAACCTGGCGCTAACTGACCAGGATATCCAAAAAGAAAAAGATCGCATCGCCAAGGAATGGGGTCCTGCCACTGACAGAATTATCTCCGGCGCCTTACTCTGCAAGCCTGAGGCAGCCATTGACACACTATTGGAATATCATCACCGGGGTGCCGACATGATCAACGTGGCCATCCGAGCCCCCTACCATGAAGAAGCCCTGAAAGCGTATATTGAATTCGTCATGCCGGCAGTAAGGGCTGCCGCCCTCTAGGCGCCTATCAATTTAAGCATCTCTTTGACTTTAGAGATTTTCACCCGGGGACGGTTGCTGGCTTCGCCCGCGGCGAGTTCCGCTGCGTCAATTTTCTTCCAATCAGAATAGCAGACCAAATCTGGTTGCCTGCTCTTGACCAAGGCTTCTATTGAGGCTGGGTCAGTATCAACGGGGTGAAAATGGTTCTCCTGGGCAAGGTCTTCAACCATTAAGCCAACCGTTTCCTGCGCACAGGTTTTATTGGTACCAATGACCCCACTGGGACCCCTTTTAATCCAACCCGCTGTGTACATTCCAGACACGGCTGAACCGCTAGAATCAACGACCCGGCCTTGATCATTCAATATGGTTCCCCAACTTTCATTAAACGGAACGTCAGGCAGCGGTTTTCCGCGATATCCAACCGAACGGAATACAAATCC
>CAZGCW010000181.1:0-2061 GCA_964524295.1 uncultured Pseudomonadales bacterium | reverse complement strand
CCTGATAGTCGGTATATAATTCGTTTTTAATCAACTTAACTGCCTGCACATCGCCTGACTCACCCATCAACTCAACCGGTGAAACCAGAAACCTGATATGCAATTGCCTTGGTTTATGCTGATTAACCCTAACCGCATAATCCTGCACAGTGGTTACATTCTTAAGGGTGTTCTTGTCCTGGGTTTCATCCAGCATCGCCTGACTGGCTGCATCCAGCATCGCCTCTTCTGCCAGGATATTAACATCGGCCTCTAAGAACTCACCCATTTCCTTAATTTCTGGGGGTGTAAATGCCGCTTGGGCTGGCCCACGCCGGCCCAGTATATAAACGTTTCTAACCTTACTTTGCTGCAGCGCCGCCAAAGCGTGATCTGCCATATCGGTGACTGCCAATTCCTCATGGGTCTTACAGAGTATCCTGGCGACATCCATAGCCACATTTCCCATACCGACAACCACTACATTTTCCTGAGAAAGGTCAAAGTGACGATCAGCAAAATCCGGATGGCCATTGTACCAGGCGACAAATTCGGTAGCCGAATGACTGCCATTGAAATCCTCACCCGGGATACCCAGGTTTCTGTCAAAGGGGCTGCCAGTGGTAAAAATAACCTGATGGTAGTGCCTCTTGAGGTCGTCTAAATGAATATCAGAACCATATTCCACATTTCCAAAAAACCGAAAGCCCTCAAAAGCAGCACTTTTTTCATAGGCACGTATGACTGACTTGTCTTTCTGATGATCAGGTGCCACGCCAGCACGAACCAACCCATAAGGCGTGGGCAAGCGATCATACATGTCCATTTCTACCTGTACATCCTTCATTTTCATGAAATTACTTACGGTGTAGAACCCGGCCGGCCCGGATCCAATAATTGCCACCCTTAATGGATTCGACTCGCTACCTACAACTGCCATGGGACCCCCTTCAATCTATAAATGCGAGGGTATCAGAATTAACTGCAATGAGACAATCTATAAGGCACTTAGACCTGGTTTTCAAGCGATCTTGAGGACTCCGAGGGCTTATCTCCGAGATGAGCCTGAAGACCCAGCTCGGCGGACGATAAAATGCTAACATAGTGCCCGAATGCCAGACGGGTCTGACCTGGTGTCTTGCGTCCGTGGAAGCGAATTTAGCTTTACTGAAATTTAGCTTTACCGATAGCAAGAAAATACTGAACACCGGAATCGAAAACAATCCACACCCCGGCAAGCCTGATTCTCAAAGATAAGTTTGAAGGAAAATGAGCCATTCTACCGAATTTTCCCATAACCTGCTCAGTTGGTTTGACCGACATGGTCGACAAAACCTGCCCTGGCAATGCTCTTCTGACCCGTATTCGGTCTGGGTTTCCGAAATCATGCTTCAGCAAACTCAGGTTTCTACCGTTATCCCCTATTACAAAAAATTCATGTCTCTCTTCCCTACGCTGGAAGATCTCGCCAATGCCTCGTTAGATGAAATTTTACATCTTTGGAGTGTTTTTTTTTTATACGGATTAGATAGATATCTACACAAAACAGCCCTGCTCATCATTAATGAACTAGGGGGCCTATTTCCCTCGAACCAAGAAGATCTCATGCAATTGCCGGGAGTTGGCCGGTCTACAGCAGGTGCTATTGCCGCTATCAGTTTTCATCAACAAGCGGCAATACTCGATGGCAATGTGAAAAGGGTCATCAGCCGCTGCTTTGCGGTACCAGGATGGCCTGGGAAAAAATCCGTAATGGATCGGCTGTGGCAACTAGCCGAGTCAAACACGCCCACCGAAAGAGTCGCCGATTATACCCAGGCCATCATGGATCTAGGTGCCACAATCTGCAAAAAAAACTCACCAGACTGCGACCTGTGTCCGATTCAGAAATCCTGTCTCGCACTTCAAACCAGTACCATCAATCAGTATCCGGGTAAAAAACCCAAAACGACCAGGCCCACGCGAAACACCTATATGCTGATCATTCGTAATACTCAGGGCGCGATCTTGCTGGAACGCAGAGCCAACGACGGTCTCTGGGGTGGGTTATTCAGCTTCCCAGAATGTCAAAAAGATGAATTG
>CAZGCW010000180.1:0-8048 GCA_964524295.1 uncultured Pseudomonadales bacterium | reverse complement strand
AGCCGATGAAGATGTCATTACCATAGTCAACAGTATACCCTGTCAGGCCGAATTTCTGTGCCTGCTTAAGCAACAATCAAAAGCGAATGCTCGTGATACTGATCAGGGCCTATTGATACTGCTTGAGTTCTTCCCGGGCAATGACCCGTTTATGCACTTCATCAGGACCGTCTGCCAAACGTAAAGTCCTCTGCCCGGTCCACATGGCCGCTAGCGGCGTGTCCTGAGAAACACCCAGAGCGCCATGCATCTGGATCGCTCTATCAATAATCTTGAGCGTCATGTTCGGTACGGAAACCTTGATGGCTGATATATACTTTCTGGCTTCTTTATTACCGATCGTATCCATCATATAGGCTGCTTTGAGTACCGCCAGACGACACATATCTATCTCAATACGTGCTTCAGCGATAATGTCATAGTTGCCACCGAGCTCAGCGAGCGGCTTACCGAATGCCGTCCGGCTAATGGATCTGCGACAGAGCAATTCCAAAGCTCTTTCGGCCACACCAATTGAACGCATACAGTGGTGAATTCTGCCAGGCCCGAGCCGACCTTGGGAGATTTCAAATCCCCTGCCTTCTCCCAGAATAATATTTTCCTTGGGGACTCGAACATCAGTAAACTTAATGTGCATATGCCCATGTGGCGCATCATCCTTACCAAAAACATACATGGGTCTGAGAACATCCACCCCCGGTGCATCCATAGGCACAAGAATCTGTGACTGTCGCAAATGCTTGGGGGCATCCGGGTTGGTAATCACCATGGTAATCATCACTTTACAGCGAGCATCTCCAGCACCCGAAATGTAGTGCTTTTCACCATTGATAACCCATTCATCGCCTTCCAGTACGGCTGAAGTACAGATGTTGGTCGCATCAGAAGAAGCCACATGCGGCTCGGTCATAGCAAAGGCTGAACGAATCTTACCGTCGAGCAACGGCTCCAGCCATTCCTTTTTTTGCGCCTCAGAACCATACCGTTCCAACACTTCCATGTTACCGGTATCCGGCGCCGCACAGTTAAATACCTCAGAGGCGATCGGGTTTCTAGCCATCACCTCAGCGAGGTGAGCATATTCAAGATTACTGACCCCGGCACCGCCCTGACTCGCTGGCAGGAAAAAGTTCCATAACCCGGCTTCCCTGGCCTGATCCTTTAGCCCATCCATAATCTCAGTCTGACGGTCAGTGAAGGACCAGCGGTCACCCACATTGATTTCATCAAAATACTCTTCTGTCAAAGGGTCGACATGTTCTCGAACAAACTTATCTATTTTGTTTTTTACGGGAATCAATCGTTCTGGTATATCTAGATCCATCATGGTTTGTTTACCTCCGGCTATGACTGAGAGTCGATTTGGCTGTTCTACCTGTGAGTGACAAATTTTTACGCAAATTTTTATAGAGACTATTACTTCTAGTATTGTAAACCAATTTCTCAATCGGCATGCGAATGTTAACGTTGCACTGGGGTTAACAACTAGTGTTATGACTAGGACTTATGATTCTATATCGGATCAATTGATTTGCTAACCACCGATAAATTTCATGACGGTCGTCTCACCTTGAAAAGACAACTGCTTGTCTCCCAAAGCGTTAAGGAGCAACTTTTGCAACCTGGGCAAAACCAGATGAGACGGCAACTCCAGCAATTCAATCAGAGATTGTCGCCGGGAACTTGACAAACAACCATAAAGATAACCATCGGAGGAAATTCGCAAGCGTGTACAGGCTGTACAGAAAGGTTCACTCTCATTTGCAATGACCCCGAAATAACCCTTACCTGGAATATTGAAGCGGACCGCGGTTGAATCAAAGGGTGCATCTGCCCTTTGAAAGGTGTAAACGGTCGCAATCTCATCGAGTATTTCCTGCATCGACAGGAATTCCTGTTGAAATGAGGCGTCATGCAGTAAATGTCCCATGCGCATCAATTCAATAAACCGGAGTTCGATACCCCGTTCCAGACAGTAATCCAGTAACCGGAGAATATCTGCTAAATTCTGATTCCTCATAGGAACCATATTAATTTTGATCTTAATGCCCAAAGCCTGCATTTTAGCGATACCCGCTAACACGGTCTCAAGGTCGCCACCTCGGGCAATTTGCTTGAATTTGAGCGGGTTAAGGGTATCAAGACTAATGTTAATACGCCTGATACGAGATTCTTCAAGCACGGCGGCTTTCTTCAGAAGCAACTGGCCATTGGTTGTGAGGCTCAAATCATTTAACCGCAACCTCGAAACTCCGGCCAGAAACTCATCAAATTTAGGTGTTACCAGCGGGTCACCACCGGTAATCCTGACCTTTTCGATCCCTGCAGCCTGCTGGATATAACTGACCAGCTTAAGCAACTCACTTGCTGAAAGCTCATTTTGAGCTGGCATCAGTCGCTTCCCATCTGGTACACAATAAGTACAGGCGTAATTACACGCAGCCGTTAAACTGACCCGAAGATTCTTAAAACTGCGGCCTAAATTATCTACTATCATTAAAATCCCTCTGCAAAAATTATGGCACGTTAATTAAGCAGAGAGAAGCTGAGACAGAAGCGTTATTATACAAACGGTCAAAATTGTTCATTAATCGCTGAAAAAGATAGGTATTTGCTGTATGAAATGGCTTTATGATTCCCTGGCCCGATTCCTCAATGTGGAACCGGCCACTAAAAGCAGACCGATGAGTGATCTAGACCAAATGGCTGCCAACCTGCAACCAGGCGATATTATCCTGGTGGAAGGATTATCGAGAGTCAGCAATGTCATTCGCTGGGTTACTCATTCACCTTGGACCCATGCTGCCCTTTACATAGGCACCGTTAATGAAAATGTAAACACGCAACACCGCGACGCGATTGCTGGTTATTTTGATGGCGATGATCACGAACCCTTGCTTGTGGAAAGCCGCCTTGGCCAAGGGACGGTCACACAGCCGCTCAGGTTCTATACGGGCTCCCATCTGAGAATAGCCAGGCCCAAGGGGTTAAGCAAAGCTGATGCGGATAAAGTGGTCAGCTACGCGATCAGTCGACTGGGTGTTCCTTATGATATTCGGCAAATTCTTGATCTACTGCGATTTCTATTGCCCTGGTTTGTATTACCAAGACGTTGGCGTTCATCCCTGTTCAGGTTTAAACCGGGTCAAACGACACGAACCGTATGCTCAACGATGGTTGCAGAGGCCTACGCCCAGATTGGTTTTCCAATTTTACCCCTGGTCAGAGAAGTCGAAGATGGCTCTGTTCGATTCTACCGCCGGAATCCCAAGTTGTGCACACCCAGCGATTTTGATTACTCCCCCTATTTTGAAATCATCAAATACCCATTGTTGGGCGATACCAGCCAAGGAAAATACCAACTTTTACCCTGGCACGATGCCAACGAGCTAGACGAGGAGCAATGGGGGATTTACATTAACAAAAATACGGACCCTAAAATCTAATCAGGTCTTTTTTGCCATCTAGATTTGATTAAGTCAGGGCCGCCTTTAATTGACTGACAAACCCATTACGCCAGAAAACTGCATTAGAACCTTTTACCAGCAAGGTATCGCCCGGTTTTAACCCTTTGGCCAGTGCTTCGATATCAATGTCCTGTGCAATCTGGTAATGATCCTGGCCAAATTCGAGCCGGTCTTTTGAGAACGGGGCTCCAACCGTGATCAGTCGATCGACGCCCTGGCAAGCTTTTAGCACCTGATCGTGGGCCTGTATTGATTGCGCTCCTAACTCTAACATTTCACCCAGGATCGCAATCTGCCGCCCACCTTTTTGCCGTTTAAGATTAGCAATAGCTTGTAACATACTGATTGGATTAGCATTATAACTCTCATCAATGATACTAATCTCCTTTACAACCTGTTGGTTGCCACGTCCTTCCGGGACTAATATAGAGGACAGCGTCAGGGCCGCCTGATCCAAATTACCACCCGCTTGGCTCACAACAGCAAGGCATGCAGCTGTGGTTAATGCCCAATGCCGACCGCTAACAGGCAAGTCTACTGCCACCCGTTCCCCGAGCACATTTATGGCCAGATGCGAGCGCTGCGGTGATAAATCGTCCATAGAAACTATTTGCACATCGGCCTTGGTTGCAAACCCAAAGGTAATCACCTCAATATCAGTTGGCCCGGGAAGACCTTCATGAAGATCCTCATATAAATCTTCATGTAAAATCAATGACCCACCCTGATTGAGTCCCGCAGCGATGGACAGTTTTTCCCTTTTGAGCGCATTAATGGATTTAAAGTGACCAATGTGCACAGGCAGCACATTGAGAACAACGGCTATATCGGGTCGTACCAGGTTGGTTAGAGGCATGATTTCACCAGGATGATTAGTGCCCACTTCAAAAATCGCCTTTATCGTATTAGCCGGCATTCTCGCCAGGGATAAAGGCACACCCAGGTGATTATTATAACTATTGATCGATGCATGCGTCGGAAACTGCGCTGACAACACGGCTTCCAGCCAAGCCCTTAGAGTCGTCTTGCCACTGCTGCCCGTCACAGCGACGACCGAGCTTCCAGTCAGCAAACGATCCCTGGCATGCTGTGCCAACTGCCAGAGCGCTTGAAAAGTATCTGCCACCTCAATCCGGGGTAGCTGGTTGGCAACCGGCCTGGATACCAAAGCAGCTGAAGCACCCCGCTCCAAGGCATCTACCAGAAATTCATGCCCATCCCGGCCGACCGGACTCTGGTTGTAGGGCGCTGGAAGTTGATTGCTGATCGGCACAAACAGATCGCCTGGCTGTAATGTCCTGGAATCAATACTGACCCCCATCAAGTCGGGACCCTCAGCAGATACAGTGCTGCCAACAGCCCTTAAAGCATCCTGCCAATGCCACAATATCGAATCTGCCATAGTTCGTGTTCTTTAACGCTTCCTGTATAATCTCATTCTACCATCCTTGGCCGACGATCTAAAAAGCCAGCTGATGAAACCGCTTTCCACTTTCGCTCTTTCCGATTTGTCCGGAACATAACCACCTATGATTGATCCTACTGCCGTTAAATTGATCATATTCGATTGCGACGGGGTTCTGGTGGACACCGAAACCCTGGCAAACCAGGTGCTCTATCAACACCTTCAGGCAAAGGGGTTGCGTTATTCCCTGTCTGAAATGACCCAACTATTTTGGGGCTTAAGCTTTACCGATATGCAGGTTCGGGCCCAGCAACATTTCGATATGCAGTTCAATGACCACTTCTGGACACAGGTGCAGCAGGACACCTTCTCCTCTTTCAGGCTAAATTTGCAGCCGAATCCGGCTACGCTGGAATTGCTGAAAGCGCTGAAACAACCCTATTGCGTCGCGTCCAGCGGCAGTCACGTCAAGATGACCCTAACGCTGACGCTCACCGGACTACTAGCCGCTTTTGAGAACCGCCGGTTCAGCGCAGAACAGGTCTCAAGGGGTAAGCCGGCGCCGGACCTTTTCCTGCTTGTTGCCAATCATTATGGGGTAACGCCGGCACAATGCCTGGTCATAGAGGATTCGCCAACTGGATGTGAAGCCGCAGAAGCGGCCGGCATGCAACTACTGGCCTATAAGGCTGAGGCGTCACTGCGCTTCCCCGATGTGATTACTGATCTTAGGGGCTTGCTGAATATCCTTGGCTAGAGGTTATCGAACAACCTCCATATAGGATGCTACCGCGTTGAGATGCTCATCGACAGAGGCTTTCGCCGCATTGTGTGTCGCAATGGCCATATGTGTCGCGCCGATGGCCTGCCAACGCTGGAAATGCACCAACCACCGCTCAGGCGTCCCCCCAGCAAACTGCGCCTGGGCCTGGATACCAAAGTCAGCCCAGTCCTTACCCAGGCCTGTCCACAAGCTGTACAGGCGAGTGACCGCTTCCTGAGCAGCCTGATTGGGTCCCATGAGTGGCATCCAGCCATTACCCATTGCAGCGCACCGTTCTAGCACCACCGGGGCACCGCCACCAAACCAGACGGGTATCGGTTCAGATGGCCGGGGATTAATACTCGCCATCGTCACCTCATGGAATTCACCCGAGAAACTGAGCGAGTCACTATCCCAGAGTTTACGCATCAACTCGACCTGTTCTTCCTGGCGCCTGCCCCGATTCCTGAACGGCACATTCAGAGCTTCATACTCAATCTGGTTCCATCCAGTACCAATACCGAGACGTAAACGATTATTAGACAACAGCGCAACCTGAGCAGCCTGCTTTGCAACCAAAGCAGTTTGTCGTTGCGGCAGAATCAAAACCGTCGTTGCCAACTCAATTTGCTCTGTTACCGCTGCTATGTAGCTCAAAGTGGTCATGGGTTCATGGAACTGGGTGTCCTTATCGTACACCCCGCTCCAACCACCAGGCCGATTTGGGTCAGCACCCAGCACATGATCATAGATCAACAGATGATCGGCGCCGAGGGCTTCGACGCCCTGGGCATAGGCCTTCATTGCGCCGGCATCAGAACCGATTTCGTTATGGGGTAATACAACGCCTACCTTCATTCGCTTTCCTTTTTCAGTTGCGCAGGATCAGACAACGAGCCCACTCGGTCTGCCTGAGACCAAAACGTTACCATTGCTTGCTGCAATGAACCAGAGTTCCGGACCACCTCAACAGGCCAGGCGTCTGGCATGAGCTGACGATATCTGGATTCGGTAAATCGAGGGTCTACCAGACAGATCACACCTTTATCAGCCTCATCCCTGATCACTCTGCCCGCAGATTGCAAGATGCGGTTCATGCCTGGCAACCGGTAAGCCATCTCGAAACCCATCGTCTCATCAGGGTAGTAATCTCTAATAAAATCCCGTTCTGAATTAATCTGTGGAAGCCCGGTGCCAATAATAATAGCACCAATAAGCCGATCACCGACCAGATCGATCCCTTCTGAGAAACGGCCGCCAATCACCGCAAAACCAGTCATCTGTCCGGCCTGATCGAATTGGTCCAGAAAATCCTGAATGTCTCGATCATCCATCAGATGACTTTGAACCATTATATTATCAGCCGGGAAACGTCGACTGTACGCCGCCGCAACCTGCCCCAGAAATTTTAACGAAGGGAAATAGACCAGATAATTGCCTCTGCGTGTGCTGGTCACTTGATGAATGAGACTCACCAGGGGTTCCAGTGCCTGTTGTCTCGCTTTGTAGGTCACCGGGATAAAGCTTGCGATAATGACCTGGAAATGATCTTTTGAAAAAGGTGAAGGCACCTGCTGCCAACTGGCTTCCTGCGAGAGGCCGAGTAGTTGAGCGAAGTAGCGCTTTGGACTCATCGTCGCGGAGAAACAGACCGCACTTTTAGAATGCCTAAAGCCATCCTTCAAGCGACTACTCGGATCAATACAAAACAGTTTTAACGTCTTGGTTGGTGTCCAGGTCAAAATACTGACATAGCATTCATCGACTTGCTCGTAAATCTTCAGAAAACGCTGAAACTCAAAGTACAGATCCAAAATGTCGTTCTGCGGCAAACTAAAATCATCTAACTGGTCATCCATCGCCAAGCAAAAAGAATCTATTGTCTTAATCAGCGGTTTAAGACGATCCAATGGAACGCCGGCTGGTTTTTCAGTTAATTGCGGGTAGTGCTTCTTCAAAGTAAGTAGTTGGCGATTAACGGACTGCAGTCGTTTTTTCAATGCCGGATAGTTTGTCGAGACTATTTTCAACACAGAGCGTAGGTTGTCTTTCTCAAGAGAAGCCGAGAACATCTCTCTTCCTCGCTCCACCAGGTTATGTGCCTCATCCACTAATATCGCATAGTCCCCTTTTTGGTCCTCAAAAAAACGTTTAAGCCGCACGGTTGGATTAAACAGGTAATTGTAATCAGCAACAACGACGTCGGCCTCTCTGGCCGTATCCAGCGCCAACTCAAAAGGACAAACCCGATGCGCCTTCGCAGTCTTTTCTATCAGTGATTTACCTAAATGCTGTTTTGATTGCCTGAGTTCCATCAGCGCGGGTCCGAGACGCTGATAATAACCCTTCGCATACTGACAATATTCAGGGTCGCACGGCAGTTCGGGGTTAAAACAGGTTCTACTTTTACCAC
>CAZGCW010000179.1:0-8134 GCA_964524295.1 uncultured Pseudomonadales bacterium | reverse complement strand
GATGCACAAGTAGGCCGGTTGCTGGACTTTCTTGATGATCTTGCGCTGACCGACAACACCCTCATTTTTGCAACCAGTGACAATGGTGCCTCTCAAGAAGGCAATGAAACCGGTGTATTAGATGAATTTAGACACTTTAATGGTCTGGATGAAAAGATGGACTCCGTCACGGCACGCCTGGATGATATCGGCACCCGGCGAAGCTTTTCTAACTACCCCTGGGGTTGGGCCCAAGTCGGCAATACGCCGGCAAAACGATACAAACAAAATACCCACGGTGGCGGCGTTCGTGATCCACTCATCATTTCATGGCCTGCAGGCATCAGCACGGCAGAAAACGGTACTATCCGCCAACAATTTCACCACATTACTGACATTATGCCGACGATTCTTGACATCTGTGAGTACGAGTTACCTGAGCAAATCAAAGGTGAACCCCAGCAACCCATCGAAGGAACCTCGATGCTGTACACCCTGGGGCAGGAGGCAGCTGATATCGACGCGACACCCACCAGGAAGAAAACACAATATTTTGAAATGTTTGGGCACCGAGGAATTTGGGCCTCCGGCTGGAAAGCAGTCACCTATCACCGAGCCCGTAATAGCCTGGACGATGATGAATGGGAACTGTACCACCTCGACTCGGATTTTTCCGAGTGTGTCGACCTGGCCACGGCGCAACCTGAAAAACTCAAGGAAATGATCGAGCTGTTCTGGCAGGAAGCTGAACGCTACGGCGTATTACCGATCGAAACCAATCAAAATGCCGGCCTCTTCGCCGGCCGGCCGCAGCCTGGCACCCCTAGAGCAAGAGAGCACTTCGTCTACTTTCCACCGCTCGATCGTATTCCTACCGACAGTACGCCACCGCTTGGGGCCCGTTCCTGGCAGCTTCGTGCCCAGGCTATTATCAAACCCAATACCGAGGGCGTCATTCTGGCCATTGGCACCTTTAATAACGGCTTAACCATTTACGTGAAAGATGGGCACCTTATTTACGATCACAATGCCTTTACTGAACATACCGTATTTCACTCCGATGTGCCCATACCCCATGGTGAGGTCGTCTTGGGCGTGGACCAAGCGCGCGTCTCTCGGGGGCCGGCAAGCGTTAAACTGACGATCAATGAAAGCCTGGTTGGCCAAGGGATCATCAAAGACATTCCCGCCATGATCAGTTCAATTGGTATGGATATTGGTAGCAACCCGACCGGTGTGAGTGACGCCTACCCAACGCCATTTGAATTCACCGGGATTCTAAAACGACTCGAGATAACGACTCAGCGTTCGCTTAGACCGGATGACGAACTGGCTCTGGAGATCCGTCAAGCACTGGGGACGCAATAGTCCACAGCGCCACTAGACACCTTCTCTGTCCCCTGCAGTAACCCTCTGCAGGGGCCGTGCGCCGCTAATTAAAGCTTAATAATGGCATCCGCGCTGCTGTCTTTATCCCCAGATATCGTCCCATCCGTGTTCGGATTACCGCCGGTTAACATAATTACCGCACAGGCATGGGGTGCCGCCATTGAGGTACCACTGTATACCACCGTGCCACCGCCTTTTTTAGTCGACCGAATGCTGACTCCAGGCGCTGCATAGTCCACAGGCGGGTTGCCATAATTAGAAAACGAGGCCATCCTATCACCATCATCATGCGCGGAAATGGTGAATACATTGAGGCCATTAGCGCGAGCTGGCGAACTGTTATTGGCATGCGTACCCTCATTACCGGCTGCAAGAACAAAATAGGCGCCAGAGTTAACCGCTGCTGCAATGACCGCGTCATCAAGGGGCGAGTAGACACCACCGCCAAGACTCATATTCGCGCAATCACCGGGCTGCGCATTAGCGGCAACATGATCAACGCCGGCAATCACTCCTGAGAGGCTACCAGAACCTCTACTATCGAGCACTTTCACCGGTACAACCGTAGCCCCTGCTGCAACACCGACGACATCTCGATCATTGTCGAGCGCAGCAATGGTACCTGCAACGTGGGTCCCATGGCCATGACCATCGTCTACCCCTCTGTTTTTACCCTTGGAAAAGGCTGAAAAGCCACGGCTTGAATCTACCAGCAGGTCTGGATGATCCAGGTCTATTCCCGTATCCAGCACCCAGGCGGTATATCCCTGACCACTGACGGGCCCACCGACGCGCGTGATCCCCCAAGGCGTTACTTGCGGATCAGGGGTTTCTCCACCACCGCCGCCATTACCGTTACCCGGACCTTTCCCGGGAGGTCGCGGATTCATGTAAACCAAGCCGTCAGGACTGAGACTCTGAACCATAGCGTCGCCACCAAATGCTCTAGCTGCCTTTTCACAGGGCATTGACAGCGTAAACCCCTTAATCGAATGCTGATACACATGATTGAGTTTCGCCGCCATCCGGTTCATGGCATTAGCCCGTGCAAGCATACCGCGGGCTCGACCAGGAACATCCGCTTTGGGTACATCGTCGCTGAGGCGAACGATACATCGATTACGCGCATTCAAAACCGATGGGTCGGGACCGAAACTGGCTTCGCTGGCTTTAACAGGGGTTATATTAATAGCAAAGAGACCAAGTATTATTAACCCCATCAAACAGACCGGGGAGAGACGCATTAGTATGCACCGTACTGTATCCATAAGATTTCATCTCATAAAATTGAATGTATTCAATTCCAACCTTGTTGAAAGCAGGTCGAATTGTCAACCTTTCCGCCGTAAAATCTGTTCGTTTTCACTCAGTCTATCAATCCGATTCCTTGACAGGACACCTGGCGGGTAAGTTAACGACGCGGTTGTGCTCGACAGGCTTCCAGTTGCAGATGTCCCGCATCGTCATGGGACTTATTGACGGCGGTGTTCTAGAGGCTATCTAAGTGCCTAAATAGCAGACCCAGGAAGATACAGCGCATTCAAAAAAGGAATGCGACTAAAGAGGTCGCGACGATTCAGCTTAGAAGGTGCTCAACAGGCTGCTTCAAACCCCTTATGGCCCATTAAACACCTGCCTCTAAAGCCGCAAATACAATTAGGACGGCATCGGCCTACGCTTTATGCTGCCAGCCGCAGAGGATTCCGTTAGGTTATTGAGCTACTTCTTAACCGGCTTGCGCTGTAATTTATATTTGAGATAACTATCCGTACGCGTCAACCAGGGCGCGTCATTTTCGAGAAAACCCGGGACAACCGCTTCTACATAATCGAGCATAGCTGACGAAACGAGTGATAAATCGAAAACTTTAATACCCCGACCGTGCCAATAATTCACTCCCGTCTGCTTCCCCATCAAAAAAAACGGGTACCAAGGGTTAACATGATGAATGGAAACCTGTGATGGTGCACTCACAATGTCATCGTTCTCCAGATCAGAGACCTTGCCATGGAATCCGTCAATATAAAGCAGATTTAAGATCTCCCCCGTTGATGACATGGGCCACTGATCCGGTTCCAGTTTATTTTTGAATCGAAAGTGTTTAGGTTCCTCGAACCATATATCGTCGCCAAATATTTGGTGGGGGTGTTGGCCGGGCGCTAACACGATATCAAACGGGCCATTTTTTATATCAATGGGATAATTAGTCTTGCCCGTGAACGGATTCTTAAATTCTTCAACGCGCTCGTAACTGCCTGGCTCCGTAAAATACCCGACATCATAATTCCGACAATGATAACTGCCATTCCCCAAATTCTTCCAGGTCATTTTTAGTAGGTTAGTCCAACCAACCATGGGCTTGGTGTCTTCCGGTGTGACGCCAAAAATCGTCCCAGCTGACCAATAATGAACAGCGCCATCCTCGATGGTCCCTGCCAGTTTTACGCGTGCTCGGGTATTCTCCAAATCATCAGCAAAATTAATCGCGGAACGATTTTCCGCACCAACATTGTGTGGTGCGAGAGTGCTAACGGGTCCAAGGGCGGCCATCGCGCCCAGGCCACCTAATACGGTTCTTCGATTGAATTGTTGCGTCATAGATAACCTCTTTTATCAATTTTAGTGTAAAAATCTGGCCAGCTTAAACCGGTAACGCCGACAAATTGTTATCAAAGCAATTCAACTAGATAACCGCTACCCGTGCTGACAAACGCTTCAAGTCTGCTTGTTCTTGAATATATTAACCGGCGAATGCTTCCACCGCTAGAAAGCCAGGAAACGTTAACCTCCAGATAGAGACTAACGGATCTTAGCGGATAATCGTCACCGAAAAACCACTACAAATCTAACGATATCCATCTGCTCTAGAGTATGACCGCGCTGACATTCTTGAAGGTAACAGAACCATCAATAAACAGGCCATTTCCAGACTTTAGGGAATCGTGTGGTTTAATATAATAATTCAGGTTATTTTCGTATAGAATCAACCAATGGGAGGGGTGTCATTGCTAAAGATATCACAATCGTTCCGAGTAGAAACAGGGCGCCTCCCACCTACCTTAACAACCAACCCAATTAAGACTTGAAGTAGCCAGCCTAGCCAAAAATATCTCGGCATCGATCTGGGGTCGAGACCAACAAATGGGATATCAGGCTGGTACTGGCTCCATCACGGCAGTCCAGTATATTATTACATTGATAGTTTATTTGGCCCAATATATGCTTTCAGAAATACGCTCTTGCGCGTTTTATGGGTGACTTTGACCTGCCAGGAAGATGACGTAAATCATAACAAGACGCAGGCCTGGCGGACCCCAATCGAACAAAAACTAACCTAAAAAACTAACCTAATAGGAGAGAAAAAGATGAACTTAAACCAACTTATCATCATCCTAATCAGTGCTATTTTCGTAAGCTCAACATTTGCCGAACAAACCGATGACCCAAACCGATTCCAAGTCGAGACAGCGATGATGCAGTTTCATTCTGGTAAAGATCTCCAGGACCTTTTAACCATAAGGGATACATTCTCAAACTTTGCAAAATCAGGCAATATTCAAACCAGTTCGCGCATCTTTGTACCCTGGGCGGTCAGTAAGGCAGCCCTGCCTGATAACCAAGATTTTGATGCCGTGTGGGTCGGCTTTTCTCCAAATACAGCGGCTTATTCAGAAACCCTGGGTTATTACCTTGAGCATGGTGATAAGATCAGCGCTGAGTTTGATGCAGTGAGAATTAACATAGCAAGGACACTATTGGGTGGAGAAGTGATCTTTCGCAGTGGCGAGATGGCTGGTGAGGGCATCGGAGCCGTATTGTTCAGGACCTGCAAATTAAAAACCAAACAGACCATGAACAATGCCAAAACGGCGATGGTGGCAATGTCTGAAAAGCTCAAAGCCAGCGGATCGAAGGGCTCGACCTTTTTCTGGAATCCAGGCCCAGGATCCGCTCCATCAATGCAAGACTCGTTCTTTATAACCCGGTCATTCCCGAGTGTCGAGGCCTGGGGCGAATCTTCGATGGCTTATCAGAATGGCGATATGTCGAAGGAAGAAACTGCGGTAAACCGTGCCATGGACTGTTCTGCCTTCCGGTTCTATCTCAACTACCCTTTTTATAGAACAGAGCGATAGTAAGGGAATAAAATAAGGCGCATCGCAAGGTGCCCTGGATTTGTTTAATGCAAAACCGGTGACCTTGTTCGTCGTCACCCGAACGCACGCCCATAAGCCAAGTAAACAAGGGCTAGCTTCGGCTTATGTAGGTCCTGATTTAGCCCCTCAGTTGTACTGACTAAATCAAGTAATTAATAGGAACGCAGCTCGCCTCGGGAGCCGGCACAGCAGCAAAAATGACAGGTAATTGCCGAAGCCCCCTCGCTGGATGAAGAAATCTAACATCGCCCTGTTTTATTGAATTTGTTACACTACCAGCAGTCATATGATGTCTGATTGATACTGCTGAGCTTCTAGGACAGGAAAATAACGATTATTATGATCAGGATGCCTTATCTTTTACTGATACCGCTGATTACCATTTTCACAGTAGGCTGCTCCAGCGTACCAACAATCTACGATTACACACCCAACCAAACAGGCATGCTTGCCTGCAAATTTGCTTCAGAGACCACTAATGCAGGGATTCCCATCCAGCATGAAGACCTGGTTTATGGAGATGGTACAGTCCAAAGGCGCTCCCAGGGACATAATGGCATCGCTGAGTGCTACGAGAAACTGGAGAAATAATCCGTCCTCACGACCCGGCTGGACTTTGCAGGAATGCAATTCCTGAATGGGTTCTTGGCCAAGCACATCCAAAACCAGTGTGACTGCAGAGAAGGGAAAATCTCTAACCATCTGAAATCACAACAGGTTAGTTAAAATATCTACCCCACTTAATGCCAACACCAATCTAAGGATCAACTTCGACCGGGTATCGAGCGCTTCATAAGCCTTTTTCAACTTAGCGATCTCTTCCTTCGCCTGGTCCCCACCTTCATCGATCACGGCTTTACTTTCGGTCACCGCGCCGGCCAACGCCACTCCTGCTGAAGAAACGCCAAAAATCTTTAAGAAGTGTCGCCGGGATTTCATTGCTTGGCTCCGGTTCGTGAATTCCTATGAAGCTTCATTATAACCAAAATAACGACGATTCACCGCCAAAGACCACCGGGTAGATAGCCATTGCCTCTTTCCCGGAGATTTAGGCCATAGAATCCAGAATTTTAACTCGCTGTTAAATTCTTCCCCATAGATTTAGGCCATAGAATCCAGAATTTTAACTAGATCGCTGAATTGAGTTCTAGGGTTGACGATAGCGAAGCGCGTATTGGGCCTGCCTTGGTGAGAGCTAGGCACCACAAAGGCTAACTGCGACTCGAGTAACGCCTCGGACCATTGTTCGTATTGCGCGGCATCCCAACCTGTTCTTTCAAACACCACCACTGACAACTCCGGCGGCCTCAATAATTCAAGGTATTCTCTTTCTGCTATGACATCAGCGATCTGTCGCGCCAAATGAATGCCACGAGCGACTGCTTGCCGGTAGACCTCGACCCCATAGGTTGCAAGCGAAAACCACAGGGGTAATCCTCTGGCCCGCCGGGTCAAATTAAAAGCATAGTCAGACGGATTCCATTCCCCAGTGGCATGTACCGAGTCCAGATAATCCGCCTGCTGGGTATGCGCCTGTTTTGCGTACTCGGGGTTTCGATAAACCAGCGCACAGGCGTCAAAAGGAGCAAATAACCACTTATGTGGATCAACAATGAATGAATCGCAGTGCTCTATCCCTCGATAAAGTCCTTTGTGCTCTGTAGAAAGAATACCTGCAAGACCGTAGGCGCCATCAACATGAAACCAGAGGTTTTCTTTGCTAGCAGTGGCGGCTAATTCCTCGAGCCGGTCGACAATGCCAAAATTAGTTGTACCTGCAGTCCCAACCAGTGCAAAGGGCGTTAAGCCTGCCTCCTTAGCCCTGACAATGGCCTTTTCTGCAACTGCGGCAGTGAACTTTCCATCAGCCACCGGCGCTGCGATGATGAGTTCAACATCCATCACCCTGGCTGTGGCTGCCAGGGAGGAATGTGCTTCGGCACTGCAAATCATTGCCCAGGGTCCCAGCTGACCTTTTGCTTTAGCCCATTGCCGGGCAGAAACCAGCGCTGAAAGATTTCCAAGCGTGCCCCCTTGTACAAACACCCCGCCAGCACCCTCAGGCAATCCACACTCTCTGGCTAGAAATTCCAGCACCTGGTTTTCAGCGTGAATAGCACCCGCGCCTTCTTTCCAGGAGCCACCGTAAATAGAACTGGCGGAAACAACCAGATCAAAGAGTGATGCGGCTTCTGTCGGGGCTGCAGGTATAAAGGAGAGAAAATTCGGGTGATCCGCAGAAATAGTTGCAGGCGCCAGCACATCCCGAAACAGGTGCAACGCTTTTTCCCAACCAATACCGGTATCTGTCAGGGTTTGTCCGGTTAATTTCGCCAACGTTTCATTGGGCTCAGGACGGTCAAGCGGCACCGGATCATAATCCATCCGAGCCACCGAATAGTCCAATACGGCCTCTCGCAAAGCTAGTGTCTGTGCATTGATTCGATGCATTGAATCGCTCAATTGAATCTCCCTAAACGGCTATTGTATCTGATGCTTTATTATCGTAATGCTCAGTCTAACGCCCCGTGTTCATGATCATCCGTTGACCCACACATCGCCAGGTCATCCTCGAATAGGCAGCCACGTTAATTGTGTTGTTTTTATCG
>CAZGCW010000178.1:0-8138 GCA_964524295.1 uncultured Pseudomonadales bacterium | reverse complement strand
CGTCGCTACCGTTGCTCCCTTCCGGGCCTGGCGGAGTTCACCACTATTTATTGCGAGAGGACCAAGGTGGAAAATGCAGTATAAAACAAATAGTCAGGCTTGGCACTAGAGAGTGGCACAAACACCGAGGTTTCACCAATTCGGTGGCCAATGCTGCATCAAAGACCCACTGGCGGTCGGTTTCACTGGTTTCAATTTACCTTCTATTTCGCCGAGATACAGAAACCCAATGATCTGCTCATTATCGAGCAGACCCAAACCCGATTTTACAGTCGCATCATAAGCCATTGCACCGGTTCTCCACATAGCGCCATATCCCAGTGTGAACATAGCTTGAGACATATTTTGTAAGGCGATACCCGCACTGAGCAATTGCTCTACATCAGGTACTTTTGCATGCGCTACCAAGCGGGCAATACCGACCACAATCAGGGGCGCTCGCAGGGGTTTACGCCTTATTTTGTCAATCTCTGCTGGCGTGGCATCAGACTGTTTGGTGGCCAGTGCCTTCGCGAATAAATCGCCCAGATGAGACAGCCCCTGACCTGAAATGACTAAACTACGAAAAGGCTTGAGCTGGGCATGATCTGGTGCCCTGGCCGCTGCGGCCTCAAGCAGAGCCACGATATCTGAGGGTATCTCACCGGTTAACCGAGGGGATGAAACCCGTTGCGTAATCCAGTCTAGACTGTGCATTTGCATTCTCCTATCTACGGTCCTGATAACCTATCGTTGACTTGCCAATGGGTCAAAATGTAAGCGATCTGACCGGGTCATTCAGCTTCCCCTAGATTATGCCCATTATGCCAGAGCAAAAAAAATCTTGCTCCAACCAAGGCAGACATTGGTACACTTGACAAAACCACGCTTAGCAACGGTAGGACCACACACCAACATGCTTCATGATCACCGCCCATTTTTCATTAAGAAAACCTATCATCGAATCGAGCATTGGTATTCCCGCCACTTCCTAGAGCCACAACTTGCTTCCCTGGGGCTGGGCTTTCATATGATGAAACCCTGGAACATTGATATTCATGGCGGCGAAATTCACATTGGTGAGCACATCCACATCGTGACCGCTCGGGATCGAAGGGTTGCTTTATCTACCTGGCAATTTCAAGACCAACAAGGACATATTGAAATTGGTGATCATGTCCTGCTTTGCCCGGGGGTCAGGCAAGACTCTGCCTCACAGATTTCGATTGGTACCAACTCTATGCTCGCTGCAGGCAGTTATATTACCGATGCCGACTGGCATGACCTCTATGACAGAACCCGCGTCATCGGCACCACACGCCCTGTCATACTGGGAGACAACGTCTGGATCGGGGATGGGAGTATCATCTGTAAAGGGGTCACCATCGGTGATAATAGCGTCATCGGAGCCGGTTCCGTCGTCACGGGTGAAATACCAGACAACGTCATTGCCGCCGGTAACCCGGCAAAAGTGCTTCGAAAACTGGACCCAGAAATGGAACTGGTAACCCGGCAGTCAATCTTTCTCGACCCTGCAGAACTGCACTATAACAACGATAAGATCGATCGCTATGCGCTCAACAGCAACACCCTGCTAGGGTGGCTCAGGTCGATGTTCTTCCCCAGAAGAGGTGATTAACCCAAGGCGATAATGGATATAGCATAAAGGTCCTAGGCCAATCGGTAACGCCAGCTAACCCAAGTCAATCACTGTCGGTAATTGCGACGATAGTGCCAATCTTCAAAACCCATACTGCGGTACGAATTAATATCCAGGCCTCCCCGGCGAGTAAATTCAGCCGCCACCCTCAGCTTCTCGGGTGCACAATGGCGCATCAGATCCAAGAAAATTCTCTCTGATACCTGCTCAGCAAATTCCCCATGTTCACGGAACGACAGGAGATACTGAAGCAAGCTTTTCTTATCACATTCAGGGCCGACATAGCCAATGAGGATCCTGGCATAATCAGGTTGCCCGGTGATAGGACACAGCGACCTGAATAAGTCAGTATAAAGGGATTCTTCCACCGTTTGGCTACCAAGCCGCGCTAACTTTTCGGGATCATAGGCAAATTCAGCGATTTCAATATCCAGGTGATCCAGACACTGCACATGAGAATCCGGTTTTTGTATCAGGATACTTGCAACAGGAACGAGTTCAACTCCGACGGGAGACTGGGTCGCAGCCGACACATCAGCCTCCACAACAGCCAGCACATCTGCTGTCGAATCAAAACGAGAACCACTGAACGACCCCAGATACAGTTTCATAGATTTGGACTCGATCAGCATAGGAGAACTCGCTGGTATCTCAAACTGGATAACGCCAATAGCCGGTTTACCCGATGGGGTCAGCCAGGAGAACTCATAACCATTCCAAATATCCCGCCCTGAAAACGGTAAAGCCGAGGCGCGGATCCCTATTTTCTGCCTCTGAATCTCGCGCACTATGGGATAGAGCAGTTCCGGTGCATATTGATTGGTGTACTGGGTTATCCCCGAGCCTAAGCTAAGTTCAGCCATAAATCACGACCTCCTTCAAACCCAGCGAGTTGACTGGATTACCCTTACCTTGTCAACTGTTGTTATTTATAGATGTTCTTCCCCGGCGAGAAAAACTCCCGTTGCTACCCACCTATCCTAGCGCGCCTTTTTTTAAATAAAACAGCCCCCGAATCATGATTACACTCACTGTTGAGCTGAAATAGTTTATGCTTACCCGGCAAAATTAGAAATCACTCCTTTCATCTAAACTTAAAGATATCCAATCATGAGACTCGCTGCATTATTCATTTTTTTTACGCTCTTCGGTAATTATCCCTGGGCCATTTCCGCCAATCAACTCGAAGAAATAGTCGTCACCGCAGAGCGGGCCGAGCAGTCTTTGGCCGAACTAAGCACAAACATATCCATCATCGATCACCAAGCGTTGGTCAAGGCTGACCACACCCACCTCAATGAAGTGCTATTCAGGGTTTCCGGTGCCTGGATCAGCCGCGGTAATGGCCAGGAAAACTTGACCTCAATCCGTTCTCCGGTGCTCACAGGCGCCGGTGGCTGTGGTGCTTTCCTGATGACCCAGGACTCCATCCCGCTTCGAGCCACAGGGTTCTGCAACGTCAATGAACTATTTGAATCCCACAGCGAAATTGCTGAGCGTATAGAAGTGATTAAAGGTCCTGGAACCGCGCTTCACGGCTCTAATGCCCTGCATGGGCTGATTAACATTATCACCCCGGGCATCGGAGATATTCGCTTCAGCAGTCAAATTGAAACCGGTGTACACGGCTACAATAGAGTCAAACACCAACAGCAGGAGGGAGACTGGCGCATCGATGCCAGCGCCACCCGTGATGGCGGCTATAAAGACGACTCGGGCTTTGGCCAACAGAAAATAACCAGCAAAATCAGCACTCAGGTCGGCGCTTTTGATGTGCTGACCAGTTTTTCTTTAAGCAACCTGAATCAGGAAACGGCCGGATTCATCAAAGGTGATGATGCTTATAATAATGAGGCGCTGAAAAAATCCAATCCCAATCCTGAAGCATTTCGTGATGCCCGGTCCGCCAGAATGTATAGCCGCTGGCACCAGGCCGGGAAAAACGGCGCCAGCCTCTCCATAACACCCTATCTTCGATGGACTGATATGACCTTCCTGCAGCACTATCTGCCAGGCCAGCCTGTAGAAGAAAACGGTCACCATAGCATTGGCCTGCAATCCTCCTGGAAACCCAACCCTAACTGGTTAGTCGGTGCTGACTTGGAAACATCAAAAGGGTTCCTCAAGCAAACCCAGGCAGGCCCAACCCAATCCAGTAGCGCCTTCCTGGTCGCCACTATTCCCGCCGGCAAACACTATGATTACCAGGTCACCTCCACAGTCGTGGCTGTTTTTGGGCAATATCGTCACAACCTGTCTGAGCGATCATCAATTGTTATTGGAGCGAGAGCCGAAACCGTTCACTACGACTACGAAAACCAGATGATTACAGGCCGCACCACGGATGATGGTAGCCTCTGCGGTTTTGGTGGCTGCCGATTTAATCGCCCGGAGAGCCGTAGCGATTCATTTACCAATGTTTCACCCAAAATCGGCTTCACTTATGAAGTGACTGACAACCACCAGCTCTACAGCCAAATAGGCCGGGGTTTTAGAGCCCCTCAAACCACCGAGCTCTATCGGTTACAGAATTCCCAGAGTGTATCCAATATCGATGCAGAGGAAATCGACAGTATTGAGGTTGGGCTGCGAGGTGGCCCAGCCAGTTTCAGCTACGACCTTGCCCTATACCACCTCAATAAGGACAACTTCATTTTTCTGGACACAAATCGAGCCAATGTCGATAATGGTGAAACCGCTCATTCTGGCCTAGACTTAAGTTTTCATTGGCCGATTAACCATCAGGCCAGCCTGGCAGCAGCCTGGACTTATGCGAAACACCGCTATGAAAACAACCCTGCATTATCCAATTCAGCACTAGCAGGCAATGATATTGATACTGCGCCTCGACATATGGGGTCGGTTCAATTCAACTGGCGGCCTAGTGAACGCTTTTCTGGTGAACTGGAATGGTTGCATCTAGGACGTTATTATACTAATCCAGAAAACACGGTCACGTATCCCGGTCACGACCTGGTTAATCTTCGACTCGGCTATGAATTCAATGATGGCCTGTCAGCCTTTTTAAGATTAACCAACCTGACTGATACTGATTACGCAGAAAGAGCCGATTACGCCTTTGGCAGTGAACGATACTTTGTGGGCGAACCCCTGGGGGCCTACTTGGGATTCCGCTTCACTCGATAGAAAGCAGCTAATCGGGAACCATCCTGGGCTCGGTCACTGACTGATCCCCTGGCGATCAACGGGAGTTACAATGAAAGCACGCGCAGCGGTAGCATGGCAGGCAGATAAGCCCCTCACAATCGAGGAAATAGAGGTTCATGGACCTAAAGCCGGAGAGGTCATGGTCCAGATGGTGGCAACGGGTGTTTGCCATACAGATGCGTTTACCTTGTCCGGAGCTGACCCGGAAGGGCTGTTTCCCACCGTGCTGGGCCATGAGGGCGGTGGTATCGTCGTTGAAATTGGCAGCGGCGTCACGTCGGTGAAACCCGGCGATCATGTCATACCCCTGTACACCGCCGAATGCGGCCAGTGCAAGTTCTGTACCTCTGGCAAAACCAACCTATGCTCTTCAGTACGAACAACCCAAGGCCAGGGCGTCATGCCAGACGGGACCAGTCGATTCAGCTGCAATGGAAAATCGCTTTACCACTACATGGGCACTTCTACCTTCAGCGAATACTCAATCATCGCCGAAGTTTCTCTAGCTAAAATTAATCCCAGCGCACCGCTAGACAAGGTCTGTCTGCTGGGATGCGGTGTAACCACCGGCATTGGCGCCGTCATTAACACCGCAAAAGTCAATGCCGGTGATAGCGTGGCCATCTTCGGGCTGGGTGGCATCGGCCTAAGCGTGGTTCAAGGCGCAGTCATGGCCAAGGCGGGCAGAATTATTGCGGTTGATACCAATCCGGATAAATTCGAAATGGCAGGCCAATTAGGCGCAACTGATTTCGTTAACCCTGGCGATTACAGCGATCCCATCCAGGACGTTATCGTTGATATGACCGATGGCGGGGTCGATTACTCATTTGAATGTGTCGGTAATGTTAGCCTCATGCGGGCAGCCCTTGAATGCTGTCACAAAGGTTGGGGCGAATCCATTATCATTGGCGTGGCCGGAGCAGGTCAGGAAATCAGTACACGCCCTTTCCAACTCGTGACGGGACGCGTCTGGCGTGGCACTGCCTTCGGCGGCGTAAAAGGTCGAAGCCAGTTGCCAGGAATGGTTGATCAGTATATGAGCGGTGAAATCAAACTTGATGAATTCATTACTTATACACTACCTCTGGAAAGCATAAACCAGGCCTTCGACTATATGCATGCGGGTAAAAGTATTCGTAGTGTCATCATCTACTAGTGAAATAATGCCTCAATACCATCGATTCAGCACATCTAGTGCAAACAGGCTTGACGGGTGGCTCCAAGATCAATATTATTCGCGCCGTCAGTTGTATTAAGTCCCCTTCGTCTAGAGGCCTAGGACTCCAGGTTTTCATCCTGGCAACGGGGGTTCGAAACCCCCAGGGGACGCCATCATCATAAAATGGACAAAATACTTGAGCACCGGTTCAAGTCGTCCTGGCCAGGTGATAACATCTAACGACAGATGCGGGAATAGCTCAGTTGGTAGAGCGGTACCTTGCCAAGGTACAGGTCGCCAGTTCGAACCTGGTTTCCCGCTCCAAATACTAAACCCCTGCTGGTCAGGGGTTTTTTTATGTCGACTACAACCGGTCTCAGCGAGAGGCGCACCCCGGCTTGAGCGTTCCAATAAGCCAGAATGGGTGCACCTTATAACAGCTCTCCTGATTCACCCGCTAAACTAACGCCTCCGGCTAATCGATAAAATTCTCGACTGACCTGACGATGCTGGGTGGCTGCATTAATATCTCTGAAGTGCTTCTGCATGGAGCAATGCCCCTGTAATGCCGTTCCTCCGGCTGCACTGTAGAGCATAGCAACCGCCTGGGCACACATTTGCGTTCCTTGTACTGCCGCAAGTCGAACCAGGCGTTTATCTTCTAGCAAAACTTCGGACCGGCTGGTCACTTTCCCCCATAACTCAGCGACACTCCCCAAAATAGCCTGCCTGGCGCAGCCGACCAAGGCCTCTGCCTGGCCAAATTCAAATTGCACAATCGAATTGCCGCTTTTACCGGGTTTTCCTGTTTTATCGTCAGCGGAAACGAGTCCCTCGAAGTCGGCCAGGGCTCGCCTAGTAATTCCCAGCGGTACGGCCGCTACCGCTGCTGCGAAATAACTCAAGGCCGGGAATCGAAACAGCGGCGTGTCAATAATAGGCTTAGTTCCTCCCAGAACCATCCAACGCCCTTCCGGGACAAAGACTTGGTTTACCTCAAAGTCACCGCTACCGGTCCCACGTAATCCCGATGGGTCCCAATTATCGTGTAACACAACCTCTTCGCGCTTAAAAAAAACAAAGTGCACTGCGGGTTGTCCATTGGCTAACCTGACAATTTCACCGTTGTCCTCCACCAAAGTACCTCCAGCGATCCAATCAGCATGGTATGCCCCCGAACCCCAGGCCCAGCGGCCTGAAACGATGATCCCGCCAGCCACCTTTTCACCTTTTCCAGAGGGAGCAGCCGCACCGGCGGCAATGGGGCTTAAGCGCGATCCACCCTCAGTCGCGTGGCCATAAACCTGCCTAGCCCAGTGCTCAGGCAGCGCTGCACCCAGATGAGCCGTTTTCGAATAGATCATCGCGCTCCAACCAATGGCACTGTCAGCATAAGACAATTGTTCAATGACCCTCAGGTTGTCCAGGACATCCAGTTCCCCGCCACCGTAAACCGCCGGAATCGTCATCGCCAGAAGTCCGTGGGATCTCATCAAATCAATGGTCCTGCCGTTAACGCGACAATTTGCTTCGGCATCGGCATTAGAGGCTTCAAGTTCCCGGCTGAGCTCGCGGGCAATGTCCAGTTCTGGGACACTATTTTGGTCATTCAATTCCACACTGACACCTAGTTGATTACAAACGAGGCGCTGATCATAAATCAAACGCACACACAAAAACAACTTAATCACGTTGTTTTTGTTGATTTCAATCAATAAGACATTACAATAAGCTGGAAACCTAAATGAGCGACCCGCATTGATGTCAGAGTCATCAAGCCAACCAGACGGGAACAGCTTTCTCTCCCGTGCACGTTATCCAAAGGGAAGAAGGAGCCTGCAAGCCATCCTGGATGCGACTTACGAAATTGTCACCTCAGAAGGCCTAATGGGTGCCTCCCAGGAAGCAATCGCACGACGTGCGAAGGTGACACAAAGCGCCGTACGGCACTACTTTCCCACTAAGGAAGAACTCCTACTGGCTTTTTTTACAGTCGGCGTTGAGCGCCTTCAGTCCGTCGTTGATACCAAAATGGCCGAAGTCTACTCAGATGCCAGAACCAAATTGCTCGAGGTTGCAGCAACTCATCTTGACTGGATCATGGGTATAGAAGACATCTACTACTTTGAATCTGCCGCATTTTGGGGAAGGAACCCTGGCTACCGCAAT
>CAZGCW010000177.1:0-8157 GCA_964524295.1 uncultured Pseudomonadales bacterium | reverse complement strand
CAATCATGTTCACCAGCTCTTCCACCACGTTTACATTTGAGCTTTCAATAAAACCCTGAACAATCGTACCCAGACCATTTAAACCCGGCGTTCCTACCTGCGGTGATCCACTGGCATTGGATTCGAGATACAGATTCTTACCCATGGGCTGCAGGCCCGTGGCATTGATAAAATCTGCCAGTTGTAAAGTGCCTATCTGGGTTACTGAGGCGCTCCCGGGCGTGGAAACAGTCACGGTGCCGTCATTGCCCACACTAACGGACTGGGCATTTTCAGGGACTGTGATGGCAGGCTGTATCACATAGCCGCTGGAATTAACCAATTGGCCCTGATTATCAACCTGAAACGAGCCGTCGCGAGTATAAGCCGAAGTGCCATCGGGTAATAACACCTCGACAAATCCCCGGCCCTCAACGGCAACATCAAACGCATTGCCGGTTTCAACCAGGTTCCCCTGAGTGAACAGTTTTTCCGTGGCCACGGTACGAACACCCAGACCCAGCATTAACCCAGAAGGCAACTGGGTGTCCTGGGATGACTGGGAACCAACCTGGCGAACATTCTGGTACAGCAGATCTTCAAACACCGCTCGAGACCGTTTGTAACCCGCCGTACTGGCATTAGCCAGGTTATTAGAGATAGTCGACAACTTGGTTTGTTGCGCATCCAATCCTGATTTTGCAATCCAAAGTGATTGATTCATTTTCTATTTCCTACTTTATTCCTGGATTTCACGATATTAGTTTCAACCTTTAGGAGAACTTCATGATGTCATTCAAAGACTGTCGGTTTTCCTCGGCGGTCTGCATCATCTTGACCTGGGACTCGAACTTACGCGCCAGGTCAATCATACGAACCAGCGCTTCAACCGGATTCACATTACTTCCTTCCAGCGCACCTGAGGTCAGCTTCACCGTACTATCGAAATCGGCTACACCCCCATTGGCCAGGCGCATCAGGCCATCCAGGCCTTTTTCCAGATTGGCTTCGTTGAGGTTGACGAGCTTGATCTGATCCACCACCGCCAGGCCATTGACATCTCCGCCCAGAGGACGGATAGAAACCGTGCCATCACTACCGATAGCCAGTTCGCTGAACGGCGGTAACACCACAGGACCGCCATTACCCATAATCGGCTGGCCTGCGCCATTGGTAAGGCCCTGGGTTACCGCATCCACCCTGAGGTCGCCTCGCCTTGAATAAGCCTCGCCGCCCTCGGGTGTCCCTACCGCTATATAACCTTGACCCGCCACGGCCACATCCAGGCTATGACCCGTGGAAACAACCGTTCCCTGGGAAAAATCAATGCTCGTGCTCAAACCACCTGACTCTCCCGTGCCGCTATAAACAGCGAGATCTTTACGAAACCCGGGTGTGGCCGCATTAGCCAGGTTATGAGAATTCACAGCCTGTGCCATCATCGTCTCTCTTGCACCTATAGCGGCCAGTTCTAACAATCGATTCACGGTTTAAACTCCTGTGCTTGTGTTATCTGACTACCGCAGGTTAATTACAGTCTGGGTCACGGTATCTTCAGTCTGAATCAGCTGAGCGTTGGCCTGGAAGTTCCTCTGGGCAATAATCATGCGAACAAGCTGGGAAGTCAGCTCAACATTGGATCCCTCCAGGGCGCCCGACTGTATTGCACCTGTGCCACCCAATCCGGGTGTGGACAACGTCGGCTGGCCGGCACTGAAGGTTTCTACCCAGGTCGAATCGCCAGAGGGCTGCAGACCATTCGGGTTGGTGAACGAAGCCAGCGCTATCTGCCCGATCTGACGGGACTGACCATTGGTGTATCGAGTAAATAACACCCCGGTATTGTCAATTTCGACCCCTCGGAGCTGTCCGGTGGTGTAGCCATCCTGATTAACCGTGCTGACAGCAAAAGGCGCGCCATATTGAGTGAAACTGGAAAGATCAATCGACAGTGACTGGGCACTGGCTCCATTAGATGCGCCATTAGAATCCAGCGGCGTCCAATCCGTAATATTGTAGGCCAGCGGCAGGTTATCACTATCAATCTGGCCATTTGCCTGAAACGGCATGCGAAGACCATCGCCGGTTTCAACGCCATCAATCAGGGTTCTTGCTATCCACTCATTGGGCTGCGCCGGATCAGTCAAATCAGCGGCGGGGACCTTACTGAAGTAAATAGACATCACATGCGGATTACCCAACTGATCATATACCGTCAGCGATGTGGATGACTCGAACATAGTCGGCGCTGGGGCAGTTGCCGGGTCGGCAAAAGCATTAAAAGAACCCGTCCATGGAACCGTGGGCGCAACGCTTCTTGAATCAAGGTTAGCGGTAATCGTCGCAGTGGTAGTTGCATTAGGGTCAATGAGGGCGGTACTCAACTGCATATTACCGAGTTCACCGGTGATATTACCCTCGACATCCTGGGGATAACCCTGCAACTGCATGCCTGAACCATTAACAATGTTTCCTTCTCGATCCAGCTGAAAAGCACCGGCACGAGTATAGGTGGCAACCCCATCATTACTCAGCCGGAAAAAACCAGAGCCATTAATGGCCAGATCTAACGAATTCGTTGTAAATTCGATGTTTCCCTGGCTGAAATCCTGCTTGACTGAATTAAGTTGGACACCCTGGCCAATGGCAGTGCCCGGCGTACCGAGCAAACTCGATGCGTAAATATCAGTAAATTCTCCCCTGGAAGATTTAAAACCCGAGGTCGAACTATTAGCTATATTATTACCAATGATGCCTAAATCGGCAGAGGCTGCCAGAATTCCTGAGACGGAAGTATCAAAAGCCATTTTTTCACTCCTTTAACATTAATTTCAATTTAACTATTTTTGTGATGCTCCAATAAGAGCGGTTTAGCGGTACTCAGCCACATCTGAAAGATAGGCCGTTTGTCCATTCGATAAATTCAACGTAATCTGCTGGGTATGCTGATTCAGGCTGATACTTTCGATCTGATTAGCCACGCCCACTTGTAAAGACTGAACCTGGCCCGAGACCGTACCGACGGCATTGATCTGGTAATCTCCCGCTGCCACTGGCTGACCCGATTGGTTTAGGCCATCCCAACTAAAATCGCGATTACCCGGCACACTGGAATCCAGCATAAATGATCGCACCAGTTCGCCGCTTTTATCCCTGACCTGTATTTCAACATTGGAGGCGTAATTAGCATTCGGGACCATGCCTTCCAGCGGCTCGACCCCATCGTACCTGCCGATGTTAGAACCCGTAATGACCTGACGATCCAATAGGGCCGCCGCCTGCAATCCCTGTGCGCCCATAATAGAGTCCGCGACAGTCGCGAAACTCCCATTTAACTCGTCAATTCCATTGACCATGCTGAACTGAGCCATCTGCGCCATGAACTGGTTGTTATCCATGGGTTTGGTGGGGTCCTGATTCTCAAGTTGGGCTACCATCAAAGCCAGGAAATCCTGCTGGCCAAGTTGATTATTGGTCTTGCCGGTTTGGTTATTCATCGCCTGGGAGGCGCCGAACTGATCGCTGATTACGGTTGTGGTCTGCATGTCTTTCTCCGCTATCTATTGACCTAAGGTCAATGTCCTCATAAGTAGTTGTTTGGCCGTATTCATCATTTCAACATTCGTTTGATACGATCGGGAGGCTTCCATCATGTTCGCCATCTCATCGACGGTATTCACATTCGACAGATAAACAAACCCCGTATCATCGGCTAACGGATGACCGGGATCGAATAACTTTCGAGGCACCGTCCCATCCTCATAGACACCCTCGACCCGCACCCCCTTGGCTGAGGAGTTTGATAACTCGTCATTAATAAAGGATCGAAAAACCGGGTACTTGGCCCGATAAACCGTCTCAGGAGAGCCTGCCGCGACTTCGGCATTGGCCAGGTTCTCGGCGACAAAATTAAGCCGAGTCGTTTGTGCAACTAACGCTGACTGGCTTAACGTAAACACATTCATCAGGCTCATCGTTATTCTCCTCTCAAGGCCAGCTTAAGACCCTTTACCTTTGACGACAGAAAATGAATACCGGCCTGATAACGAATGGCGTTTTCAGTAAACGCCGCTTGCTCGGCTTCGCCTTCGACGGTATTCCCATTTTCAGAGGGTTGGGTTGGCACCCGGTAAAGCAAATTACTACTCTGTATGGCATCCATCTCCATGTGCCTGGCATGGGAAGTCGCTAAACGCCCTGCGCCTTGCATCAGCCGGCTCATTTCCATTTTAAAATCCATATCCCTGGCCTTAAATCCAGGTGTATCTGAATTAGCAACATTGGAGGCAATAATCTCGGCTCGCTCAGATCGCTTCATTAATGCCGCCGCATGAATATTTAACGAGTTATCAATCCAATTCATCTATCCACTCTCCTGGTTCCAGTTTTCAACGCGGCTCGCTGGTCAGGTTGATGCGGCCAGTCGCGATGGTCACGATTTACATTGCAACCACCATGCCAAATTAATTTTATGTTTAATTTCAAAGTCTTACCGGGTTTAACGACACATCAGCGGCTGAAAGCGGCAAGGCCAGCGGACAAATATTGCCGCGACACATCAACACTCTTGCCGCTTTTCTGCTTTTTGCCCGGGCTTTGATTCGCTGGCTGATTAAGCCACCGGATCATTTTGAGCCTGAACCTGGTAGACAGATTCAGCAAGCCGAGACCAGGCCTGGTTTTTTCCCGGGAAACCAGCACCACAACTGCAACCCAGGCCGATGCTTTCCTAGTCCAGAATCCGACCCGAACAATCCGCAAATACGGCCAAACCCGGAACCAACCCGCCGGGACTTCACGAGCGAGTCGCAGGCTGTGAGCGCCCATGAGGGTGGACTCTCCCAGTCATCATACGGTTTGAGCGAGGCCAACGAGGCTTTCCCCACGCTCACGGGGTTTGCCCAAACGCTAACCTTTCTTCCAGGAAGATTCTCATTTAATCACCGGGCAGTTCGTTAAGGCCCTACCTTGACCGGTAAGGCCCCTGCTTTGGCAGCTTAACCTGACCCGGCCGGCTTCCAGTGGATTGCCAAGCCAAACACGAGTGTAAAACCAGTCACTACAAATCTTGGCACGTATATTGTTAGTAAATCAGGTAATCGCCGGCGCAAGCTGACTGGTTATAAACAGTAAAAAAGATTAAACCCTTTTAAATCAATTATTTAAAAGAAAAAATCAACACCGGAACGGAAACACAGAAATGAATAGCGATCGACCAGACAAAGAATTGACACTGGATTGGCCTGTTTCTTTGACACGTTGGCTGCCTTTTTTGCTGGCGGTGGCGATACAGCTAGTGTGCTTTCCATCATCCGCGGTTGAATTCCACGATCATGATGATATTTTAGCAATAGCCGAAAAGCAGGTATTAAAACTTCCGGAAATCGTGGGCCTGCGTCAGCCCTTTGTTAATATGGACCGATTAGATTCTCGCTTGCGACTCAAAAAATGCAGCGAGCCCTTACAGGCAGAACCCTCACCCGGTGGCGTGAGATCAGGGAAAACCACCATTGCGGTCCACTGCTATGGCACTCAGCCCTGGAAACTCTATGTCCCCGCCAAGATTGAGTCCATCATCGATACCGTGAAATTAACGCGCTCCCTGCCCCGGGGTGCGATCTTGAGTGCATCTGATCTCAGCCTGACCCAAAGCCGACGAAGCTCGACCACGAAGCCATTAATCAATTCCATTAAAGAAGCCCAGGGCGCTGCACTGCGACGCGCGCTCGCCAGAGGGACAGAATTAACCCAATCCATGCTGGAAGCACCTTTAATACTAAAGAGAGGTGAACAGACAATCATCCTCGCCGGCAGAAACGGTTTGGAAGTCCGTATGAGCGGTAAAGCGCTACAAGATGGCGCTGAAGGAGAATTCATTCGTGTCCAAAATCTGACCTCAAAACGAACCGTTCAGGGAAGAGTGAGGGCCGATGGATCCATCGAGATAGATCGATGGTAAAAAAAACTAAAGTTTTATGAGATACTGCCGATAACTACAGTAGACCGATCAACCTTTATAGGACATTTTTGAAATGGCCATGGAAATAAAGCCAACTCAAGCAGGGCCAGTCCCTGGTTCGATGCAAAAGCCCTTGCAGGCTAATGCAGCGGATGACCTGTCCAATCGCGCCACCAGCACGGATACCGTAACGGTCACCAGCGCGGCTGAAGGAATGCTCGAAATGGAGAAAACCCTGTCTAACCTTCCATCCAGTAACGATGAAAGAGTCGCTGCCATCAAGCAGCTTATCTACGAAGGTCAGTTCCATATCGATGCCGGTAAAATTGCTGCAAAACTGATTGAACAGGAATTAGACCTCCTCTAGCTCAATTCAGCGTTATTGGCTCTCTGAACCCAGGAGAGCATCATGAGTAAAGACGACCCGCTGCAGTTTAAAGTGGCCTTCGAAAATATATTTAACAATAAAGTGGCCCACCTCGAGGAACTTCTGACTACCCTTATCAATGAGCGAGATGCGCTGAGCAGCAACCTGGTTGAAGAAATCGAAAAAACAGCAGCCCAGAAACAAAGCCTGATGCAATCAGTCGAAGAAAACGTCCAGCAGAGCAAAACACTGCTGACACATCTGAAAAAGACCATGCCAGAGCATTCTCAGGAAGCCATATTGAGCTGGTGTGATCCCAGTGGCGGGCTGAACCAGCTTCGAGACAGAATCCGTGATATCACTTGCCGTTGCCAGTCAGAGAATAACCGTAATGGAATCCAGGTTCGCAGGCAAAGCCAGCACGTCCATACTGCTTTGAACATTTTGCGAGGCGAAGGCATATCCAGCGCCTTCTACGGCGCGACAGGTGAACCTGCCAGGGAACATGGGGTCAGAAGCCTGGGCAAAGCCTAGATTAAACCATTACTCCGAGGATTTACGAAAGGTATAGGTGAGCCCAGAGGTATACCTGAAATTATCAGAATCAACCCCAGAAATCGGCTGGCTATCATGATCATAAGCCAGACTGAAATCCAGGGATAATTTATCCGTTAATTTGGTCACAATTTTGGTCACTGCGATACTACGCATGCCCCCCGCAGATAAACCGGGTTGGGCAAACGCCGATAGGCTCCACCTCGTTTGCCGGGTTTTTCCAATGGGCATTGACAGCGTCAGGTAAACATTAGCCCGACTCTCTGATGACTGCGTCGCAACATCTACAAACTGTTCCCGCTCCTGCATAATCCCAATACCGACTAACGCATCGATGTTTCCCTGGCTACTCTGCCAATCAAAACGATAACCGGTTCCAAACAACCTCCGGGAATCCAATTTCTGGAACCGATCACGCTGCCCCTGAACATAAAACTCCATGCCACCGGTTGCCAGCTTGCGGACATAGCGAACATGAACAAACGCATTATCAACGGTATCACGGCCTTCTGATTCTTCTGCCTGGTAACTGCCTATGAACAACCAGGTCGCCTTCTCGCTACGGAACAGCGTGTGGCTATCAATACCCAATGCACTCCTGCTGTCATTACCACTGGCACCATTCAGGTCGAAAGAAAGCGAGGAAAATACGGTGGCATCGGGCTCAGCAAAGTACTGGTCATTAACATCTACAATGGCCCAGGCAGAGCTCGATACCAACAAACCCATGAGCAAGACGGACTCGACACGGCGGATCAGGTTCACACAGCCAAGGAAATTTTTAACCATCATATTAATCTGGAATGCAAAAAGGCTAATGATGAACAAGCTGAAGGGGATTAGCAAACGCTTCATAACCGACCTGCTCCGTGTCTCCAGTGTTTCTGGACCCTGAGTCGCTTGAGGAACTCAACCCATCGGTTCTTCCGAAGATTAAATCTGCAGCAGACCCACTAGATCGCGATGAAACTAACCTGATGGCTGGGAGACCAGGACAGCCAGGATTAGTCAATCAGCTAACGGGATGGTAGAGCGCCGGAAAAATTATTTTCACAACTAAGCGACAGATAATAGCTCGACCTCAGTATAAAACCTGATCTTTACTATTTTCGCTGTCCTTGTAAGATCAAAACACTGGGACCAGGGGATTGCGATCTAAGTCCAGGTTCCTGGAGCAGAATAAACGTTTGTTATAACGGGAAAGTGCATTGGATCTCAGGCTAGCAACTATTTTAACCTTCAGTTTGCTGTTGCTCACCAGCTGCGGCGGCGGTGGCTCATCAGGATCGAGCAGCCC
>CAZGCW010000176.1:0-8345 GCA_964524295.1 uncultured Pseudomonadales bacterium | reverse complement strand
CTCCATCTGAGCTCTGAAGAAAGGTTCAGAGAAGAGTACCAACCCGTCATGATCATCCTCTATGGATTCGGGATTTAAGGGATTCGCTTGATTATCAAGACCATGTTCTTCTATAAAGGATTGCGCAAAAGCGCGGTGGGCATCAAGGGAGCGCGTCTGATGCGATGCTCCAGTGACACTAACCTGCTCCTGCCGACGCACGGATGCTGGCAGTAGTGTATCGACACCAAAGGGTTTATCGGTCAATTCTCGGGTTCTTTTAATCCAGTCTCGGAGTCGGGTAGGCCCGCAACTTGCCGCACCCAGGACGCCCAGTCCACCCGCATTGGAAACCGCTGCTGCCAACTCAGGTGTACTGGCACCACCCATGCCAGCAAGTACGATCGGATAGTCGATATTCAGCAGATCGCAGATGCGGGTTCTCAGTGGGTCGGCCATGGACTCCTCTTCAGGTAAATCAATTTTCCTCACTATCTCGCTTTCTAGCTAAAAAGTAAATATATTTACAATCAATGTACTGACTAAAGGTTACTCTCACTTGAGCAAATCGATTCAACCCATACTGGTTGGCGCTGGACAGTTAATCGACCGGCCTAATGATCTGTCCGAAGCCTTAAACCCCCTGTCGATGATGCAAAAAACCGCTGAACTGGCAGCATTAGATGCTGGTCTTCGCCCGGATCAATTAAAAGACCTGGACACCCTAGTGGTTGTAAATACGGTCGGACCGGAACTCTTTGCTAATCCACCAGCGGCGCTAGCCAAAAGACTCGGTGTCAAACAAGCTGAACAATTCATTACCGGTACCGGAGGCAACACACCTCAGACACTGGTGAACGCCTTTGCTGAAGATATTGCCAGAGGACGTAGATCCATGGTGCTGTTATCTGGGGCTGAAGCGCTGAATACTCTGGCAAAGGCCGCTAAAGCAGAGATTCAACTCAACTGGAGAGAAGATGAAGACACAGGGCCAAAACCTAACCGCTTGTGGTCGGAACGTTCAGGCAGTAACTCGGTTGAACAAGCGCATGGCATGGTCGCCCCTATCGTCACTTATCCCCTTTTCGAAAATGCCCTGCGAAAACACTACGGTCGCTCCATCGAAGCACATCAACAGGCCCTGGGTAAACTGTTCTCGCCTTTTACCCATATCGCCCGAGATAATCCCTATGCCTGGTTTCCGACTCAACGCAGTAGCGAAGAAATCGTTAAACCCACACCTGAGAATCGTTACATTGGTTTTCCTTATACTAAATATATGAATGCCATCATGCAGGTAAATCAGTCCGCAACCGTACTGTTGACCTCTGATACGAAAGCCCGTCAACTCGGCATAGACGAGTCGCGCTGGGTCTATCTACATGGCCACTGCGATGTAAATGACATATGGCATGTTTCGGAACGTATTAATTTTCATTCTTCACCGGCACTGGAAGCAGGACTAGAGAGTACATTTGAGATGGCGGCAACGGCCACTGACGAGATTAAGCACTTTGACGTCTATTCGTGTTTTTCCTCCGTCTTGGAAGTGACTCGGGACGCACTGGGGATGACACCCGGCGATAACCGGCTACTCACCGTTACCGGCGGCTTACCTTATTTTGGTGGCGCCGGTAATAACTATAGCATGCATGCTATTGCTACCATGATGGATCGCCTCAGATCGACGCCTGGAGAAAAAGGGCTACTGACTGCTAACGGCTGGTACCTGACAAAGCATGCCCTCGGTATTTACAGCGCCCAGCCACCCGATCTCCCCTTCAGACCTCAGGACCCTGCCATTTTGAAAAATCGGGTCTCCGCTATCAGCCATCCGAAACTCGACCCACAAGCCCAGGGAACAGGAACGATCGAAACTTATACGGTCCTGTTTGATCGTACTGGAAGTCCCCATAGCGGCCTGGTCATCGGAAGCCTGGACACTGGCTCAAGATTTGTGGCATTGACCCAGCCGGACAAACATCTACTGGAACAAATGACGCTCAACGATCCAATTGGTCAAAAAGGGCATGTGACCAGCGGCAACCCAACCAACCTATTCGAATTCTGATTATGAACAAAAATAAAATTACTCAAGTCAGAAAACGCGAACTCGCATTCCTACTGGTTGATGCTGGCCGGAAGCTAAATGACGCTTATGACCTGCACATGAAACCGCTTCAGCTCAGCCGAGCAAGATGGCGAGTGATGGCCTATGTTAGCCGGACTCCTGGCATTTCACAGACTGAACTCTCAGAAAGCATAGAGTGTAGCCGTATGGCCATTTCCAGTCTGCTCGATCGGATGCAGACCGCAGATTTAATCGAACGCAGAGCTGTGCGGGGCGATCGGCGAGTGCGAGCAGTCTTCCTGACTGACAATGGAGCCCACTTGGTGAGAAAAATGAACCACGTCGCCGCTGGCGTGCTAGACGAGGTTTTCGCCGGGACCGCTACAACTGAACTAGAACAGCTTCGATTACTGCTGGACACTATAAAAAATAATGCAGCAGGAATAGAAAAAAAATAAAGTCATAACCGGGAATGCGCTTAAAAATCAGATCACTACTCGAAAACAATCATACCGATGTGCCTCAATTCGTTTTTATCTCGTTCATCCTACTCCGAGCTTCCACGCGACACTTTATTCGTACGAAAAAACGTCCTCTAACGGGACTTTAAAGACATTCGATATCCTAAAAGCAACCTCCAAGGAGGGTGAATATTTGTCTTTTTCAATCGCAAAAACAGTTTGGCGCGTTACACCCACTTTGTCTGCTAAAGTTTGCTGAGACATTTCGTCTGCATCGAATCTTAATTTCCTAATGTTATTACTCAATTTCTTAGACAACTTATACACCCTTTCGGTAGTAATACAGTTGCGTACCGAAACGAACTACCTCGGATAAAACAAAGAACAAAAGTAACCAATGGAACATACCATAAGGGGTCGTTAGCATAAGGTGATTATCAAACCAGGTATCGAATAAAATCTGCATCATCAAGAACCAAATACCAACAGACAAGACTCCATAACTGTACCTATAGGCAACCTTCTCGATGAGTTTGTCTCTTTCATCTTCTAACTGGGACTTATTCTTTATCGCTATAAACGACTGAATAATGCTTTCTAAAACAACAACCCAAACAATGAGAATAATGATTTCAACAAGTCCAGGCAGCTCCGGGTTTAACGACAGGATTGAAAAAGCACCATATAAATACCATCCAAATATCAATAACGTAATACCCAAAGAAGCAATTAAACTTTTTTCCATATACGACATATTCACGGTTCTTCATTCCCTTTAATGTATAAATATTTTTACATATAGTAAAATATATTTTACATACATGCAAGCCGCCATCATTGGTTACTTACGCTTAACATGCGCTGTCGCAGCGACTTAAAAAAAGTTATCGTAGCTTATAAAAACAGCACCTTACGGAATGTGTATCGTGGGTTGTCTCCGGAAAGTGGCTCCTATAACTCGCGTTGTATCTAGGGAGCACGCTTTTTAACGGATGGGAACCTGGGCGCTTCGGGCCGTTGCCAGGCTGGCCTGGATTTCCGGTACTGAGCTTTAATCTCTGTCAGGGTTTCCGGCTGATGCTCAGCTTGCACCAGACCCGTGTCAGAAATTCGATAGGTAAAGTTCTGGTTCAAATCAGGGGAGTCGGGCGACAGTTCACGGACAAATTCATACTCGCCCTGCTCCAATTTTAATCTTTGATTGACCAGATAATCGCCATTCCATGCGCCTTCAATACCGCCAAGCCCCTGAGGCCGCGCGCCAAGTCGGTACAACAGTTTTGATGACGCGTTCGTCAAAACTTCCGTTGCTGCCGACATCATGTGCAACTCTTGCTGTCGCATGAAAGGCTTTATGCTGTTCATGACTAAAATGGTTCGACTGTGGTTACTCTTATTGACGCCAGTACCATGCAGCAGTCGGCCATCAAAGATCATGACAGTTCCTGCCGGGGCCGCTAAATTGATGGCGGGAGGCAGCGGCACTTCGATTGGCCGGCCCGAACCTGCTTCGGATAACAGTTGATGTGATCCCGGCACAACCAATGTGCCACCATTGTGCTCACCCATATCGTCCATGATGTACATCGTGTTACAGGTGTAAGGTGCGACCGCATCTTGAAAAGGTGCGGTGGCCTGATCCTGATGCAACCCTTGGGGCATGTTCCCGTAATTGGAAATGATGGCAATAAATGAGGACATTAAAAAATGACTACCCAGCGTTTCATTCAGCAACTGCTCGATCAATGGCCCGGCTTGAACGCCAAGGGGATCGTGTTCCACACATTGAATAAATTGCTCGCCTTTATTGATAAGCGAGTGGAGGAACTGGGTACTCGAAAGCGACTGACCTGGCGCCGGTGCTGTCCCCATCCATGATGCGATTCCCGCTAAACGCTCGCCCTTGGCCTGATCCTCAAGTCGCCGCTTCATACCGGTAATTTGACTGGCCGAAAGCGCATCCTCGATGAGACAATAGCCCCAAGTGGAGAGGTCTGCTCGGCATTCACTGATATTTTTGGTCGGCTTTGGGAGTTTAACACCAGCCCAATAATCGGCTGCGCTACCGCGCGTATTGTAGTAGAGCGCATCATCGGTAAGATCCAGCCCCGGCGTACTGCGTTGAGCGTTTTGCTCGCTTGGGTCGTGCGTATACCCTGCGCTTGCAGACTGGTGATAATTTTTCCGCGCGAGACTTCGATAAGGTTCACCACTTTTCAGAAAGGCCGTGTAGAGCTGACCACCCGACGGGTTGTTTTTTTCTATAGCGTGGTTTTTTTCTATATACGTGGCTGTAAACTCTTCTGGAATCGACATAATTTCTCCCTACGACTTAACGATCAATACCTTCCTTTTTTATCATCATTCGGGTACCTCAAAGTTCGGCCCTTTTTGAATCGATTCAATTCTGTTGATAAAAAATAGTACGGCCATCCTATGCGGCGAGTCATTGTTGCGAGCTTGCTATCAAATCAGAAGCCATCATCTCTCAGCAAAGCCTTGATAGCAAAGGTTGGCATGGCCCCAGTGACGGTTCAAGACTTTATCGAAAACAGCAGGTTCTGCGCCATAGGGATTTGTGACAACGGTCAGCGTTTCGTCAATGCTCAACGTTGAACGATTTTCCGTGTACGAGGGGCAACCAACGCCACCAGTCGACGGGTTTCCACATTGAGCAAATGAGACCCATGCCTTTCGCATCACTGCTGCAGGCTTCTCCTAGTCAGAGCCCGCCTAAACCCGGCAACAGTAACCCATTACCAAACTCCATCAAATCAAGCGCACGAGCAGCACCGATTAAAGGTGATTCCGACTCAACGGTCGGACTGGCTCAACCCTGGTAAACAGAAAGGTCAGGAAGATGCTTTTTCAACCTAGGGACTCCACCAGTAACAAATTTATCTAGCGCTTTTCCATTCGTAACTAATATCAGCAAGTTCCTCTTGATTACTTGCCCATGCATTGCCCTCTAGACTAGCGAATCCGCGTCTCGTCATTACAAAACCATGAAACTCATAAAATTTTTGTGCCCCTTTGTTCAACTGAAAGGTGCTCAGTGTTAGCAAGGTTTCTTCCTCTTTTGCTTGGTGTATAAAACGAGAACCCAACCCTTTTCTTTGATAGTCAACATGGACAAAGAGATCTTTTATCGTGGTTTCTTCTTTCGCCATAAACCCAACCACTTTATTTTGGTGTTTATCTAAAGCGACGCTGATAATTTTCGGGTTATAGGTTTGAAGATAAGCTAGGTGCTCATTTACAACCTCCTCTCGGGTGTCTTCTTCGATACCCATAGCCTGAGCGAAAGACTGACGCCACAACTTAACTAATACGGGCCCCTGTTCTTTTCTAAAAGGAGTAATGGTAATGTCTTCTTTCATTCTCACTCGATAATTACACAGAAACAAACCCTTACTATGAAAGGATTTGCAATCAGAAAATCTGACGTTACACCATTTTCACAACCCTCACTCAGGACGTTCGAAGTATCTTTTCCATCTTGCGTCCCTTCGCAAGTTCGTCTACAAGCTTATCAAGATACCGGCATTTTTTTGTCAGTGGTGTTTCAATGTCTTCAATACGATAGCCGCAGATTACGCCTTTAATTAGGCTGGCATCTGGATTGAGATTCGCCTTGTCGAAAAACTCTTTAAACGTGTCTTCGCCCTCTATAAGATCCCGCAAAACTGGACCTTCGAAACCGGTCAGCCAGGTAATGACTTCTTGCAATTCTTCTTCACTGCGCCCTTTCTTTACAACCTTATCTAGATACAGGGGATATACTGAAGAGAAAACCATCTTCGCAATGTTTTCATCATGCTCTTTAGTAGTTTTTCCTTTAGCTGCCATGCCATCAACTCCTTCATTGCCCTTATCAAAATAGCTTCGATCACTCCCCTGCAAACTATTTCTTTATAACATAACCCCCTGGAACAAAGATAACGGGTAATATCACCGGTAAAAAAGAGCAATTCATCCCATCGGTCGCATCGCCAGAAAGAGTACCATCCAGGAACAATGGAAGAGCAACCAGAGTGAACTAAATCGTTTTATAGGCAATTTCAAGTAGTATGATTGGGATCATTTTAACCGTAGACAAATCCCGATAGCGGCAAGTAATGCGAATGCAGCCCAGACACTCCAGTCCATGGCATCACTTGGATCCCGCCGCTGATCGTATGTGATTATACTAGACCAAACATCCATAGCCAAAAATGGAGCCATAAGATATAAATAAATCCCATCCCATAGATGTTGATAGAATTACATCAAATCGATCATGATCTTGCTCAAATAAAGTTTTTTGGAGTTCATTTCCACTCACTACGTAATACCGTCTGAACCCCCTTTAAAATCAATGGTTTCAGAAAAGTTTATATCTGAAGAATGCAGTAAATACAGGAGTTTCAAACGAAACAATTACGCCCGCTCAGAGGTGACGTTATACAAGAACTCAATTGAATCAATGCTTTGTAGGGTTTTGAAATCGCATGGAGACTTTTACGTATCGCTCTACTTATATGAATCAACGCCAAAGCTTCTAATCCTGTGTTTTTATCATCTGTAGTTACGCATCTTTTAACGCTTTATCTGCATTCCAGATTCTTAAAAAATGCAGCACTCTTAATGCAAAAGCAGCAATGATAATACTGAATAACAAACTAAATTCGACGCTACTATTTTGTTCCCCTGTTAATCTACCCAAATAGGTATATGCGAATATAAAAGCGATATAGTAAGCACCCAACTTATGGATTAGTTTCCAGCGTTTAAGCCCTAATTTTTTTACCGCTTTATCGTTTGAGGTCAACGCCATTACATACATGGCCACATACGCCAACCCCCCACCCAAAACAGTCAAACTATCCGGAGTTAAACCTGACGCTACAAAAAAGGTTGTCAAAGCAACAAGATGTATTGTGTGTGCCAATGCAAAAGATAATCCAATATACCTTCGCTGATTTCTAACAAACCCTGTTAATGAATTCGAAAAAAAGTAGTGCAGGGAGTCAGCACTGAAACTAACTACAAAAAAGAAGAAAGAAATTCGTGCTGAATATCGTGCCCAAAGTAGGAAGCTGTCACCACTGCTCGCAATAAACAATAACCAAACTAGGAGAAGGATACTTACGAAAGTAACCAATAAGAACCAGTTGCTTAAATCATTAACCTTGTTCATCTCATGCCCACTCAATAGTGAAGCTTTTCAGAACCCTTATGCCACATGGCTTTGAGAATAGCTGAAACCGAGTGTGTTGTGACTGTAATGTGTAAGTCGTCAAACCAATCTGGACATATGGCAGCCTGATTTAAGAGACAGTTCAGCTCATCAGGTTTAAGTTATTTCTGTTATCGTAATGCATCTTAAGGCGAGCGAGACCGCTTGAAAAAGAGAAAACCATGACCGAGACTGACGCGTTTTTGAAAGCAAGGGACGGATTCTAATATGGACACCATTGACCAACAGCCGCACGATACCGAAAGACCGGCGTCGCTTTTCATTGGACCCAAAGGAGAGTATGCCAAGCAATTCAGTGCCCTTTGGGAGTATTTACTCGATACCACAATGCACCGGCGTAATACTCGATTCAGTGGCGATCCAGAGTGGATTTGGGAAAATCAGGAAGGCAATAAGGTGCCCGATATTCAAAGGGCGCTGGACGACCTATTGAATTTACTCCGCGAGGAAATTCCCACCTTTAGCCCACGCTATTTGGGTCATATGGTATCCGATATCTCAATACCCAGCTTGCTCGGACATATGGCAATGCTCTTTGAAAACGCCAATCTTGCCTCCCGCGAAGCCGCTGTCGTGGCTTCACGAATCGAAACTG
>CAZGCW010000175.1:0-8369 GCA_964524295.1 uncultured Pseudomonadales bacterium | reverse complement strand
CAGCGACGACACCGATTCAATCACCCTGCCAGACGTACTTGAAGCACGATTCCGCGACAGTCGCCATATTCTTCGCTGGATATCCGTTATCATCATCCTGACTATGGTCTGCGCCTACGTGACGGCACAGATGGCGGCTTCGGGTAAGGCTCTGGTCGGCTTCATCGAAATAGACTACACCACGGCAGTCATTGTTGGTGGTATCGTCATCATTGCCTACACCATCGTTGGCGGTTACAAGGCAGTCTCCTACACAGACGTACTTCAGGGTGCAATGATGCTCGCAGGACTCATCATCGTGCCCCTGGTGGCCATTGATGCTGCTGGCGGCTGGCACAGTGTCACCGCCAATCTCTTCGCCCAGGACCCGTCGTTACTCACTATGACCGGCGCCCTGGATGCGGGTTTGCCGGGTTGGATACTGGTGGTCAGTTTTCTGGCCATCGGGCTGCCCTTCCTCGGCGTACCACAGCTCATGACCCGATTTATGGCGGTAAAAAGTGAGCGCGAACTGGTCAAGGCTCGCAACCTGTCAGTGCTTGTCATTCTTCTGTTTGATGTGGGCGCCGTGACCGCTGGCATGGCCGGTCGCGCCCTGTTTCCAGAAATAGCAGATGCCGAAACGATATTCCCCCATCTCGCCAGAGAACTGTTCCACCCTATCATCACCGGTGTGCTGATGGTGGTTGTACTGTCCGCCATTATGTCCACCGTTGATTCATTGTTACTGCTCGCCTCGTCGGCAGTCGTGCGGGATATCATGCAAAAGATATTCAACAGCAGCCAGGGTGACCAGGCATTAGCAAACGTGGGCAAGATCATCACCATCATGATTGGCGTACTGGGCATCACCTTTGCCGTCGATGAGGTGAAATTTTTATTCTGGTTTATCCTGTTTGCCTGGTCGGGACTGGGAGCCGCCTTTGGCCCGGTAATCCTCTGCATGCTGTATTACAAAAAAACCACTTTGCACGGGGCCGCCGCCGGTATCGTGCTCGGCTTTGGTGTCACCGTACTCTGGGTATTACAATTCAAAGTAGCCACCTACGATTTGTACGAGATGATCCCAGGCTTTTTCATGGGTCTGCTGACGATCCTGGTGGTCAGTCACCTGACCTGGAGGGAACCGCAGAGTAGCCAGGCTACATCATCAGCCGTTGGGTTACCGGGGGAGTGACAACTAAACCTCGGCTTTCAAGCCCATAAGATAGTCTAACCCAGGCACTATGATGATGTGGACCTAGCAAGCCGATTGACAGACGATTTGACCTATTACAGCTCTGCTTCATTCTGCCGATCCTGGCTCTACCGATGAGGTTCAGGATAACCAACGACTCAGTTAGCGCCAATAATTACTGGCAGCAATAGTCAGCTGCCCCTTTGCCGAATAAAGCGAGATAGCCCTGCTTTACGGCTGAGGCCCCTCAAAACAAAAAAGAGCAGGTGATAACAATCATAAAAACAGTCTTCAACTTTAGTCGAGCAGGAACCGGGCGTAGAAAAGCGTCCCGTCGCCTCCAAGGAGGCGCTGTTAATCCTCGCCTCCTAGACTTTTTTTGAACAGCCACCCTGTTTTGAAGGCTATCGGCAATCCACAGGTGTAAGTGACAGGGTATGAACCACTATGGCTTTACAAGCTGATAGAAGTCACTTTGTTTCTTCTAACAATATTTAATAAGCTGTGTTAAATAAACCATCAGTTCAAGCCAACACTAACCTCTTTTTCAGGAGAAAATCTGTGTTTAACTTATCGCATCGCCGGGCTCTAGTAACCGGAGCAGGTCAAGGCATGGGGGCCGGTATTGCCCAAGCGCTGGCCGAACAGGGGGCGCTTGTTTACGTCAATGATCTGTTTCCCGAACGTGCCGTTAACACGGTTGAAACCATCACCAAAAACGGCGGTGAAGCGCGACCACTGCCGGGTGATATCACTGATAAAGCGGTACGTGCTGCCATGCAGGCGGACATTATGGTCGATGACAAAGCCCTGGATATTCTAGTCAATAATGCCGGAGTGCCCATCGGTATGCCTGAGAGCCTGCGCCAATATGATGCGTTGCAGGCTCCAGATTACGCGCACCAGTTCGACCTCAACTTTTATGCCATTCAGGACTTCTGCCAACGCTTTGTACCCGCCATGAGAGCACAAAAACATGGTCGAATCCTGATTATCACATCCGAGGCACACCGGCTCGGACAGGAGTATGGATTGACCCATTATGCGGCCGCAAAAGCAGCTGCGCTGGGCTTAATGCGCAACCTCTCTCGGGAAGTTGGCCGCGATGGTGTGACCCTGAATGCCCTGTCGCTTGGCGCTATGGATAATTTCGATGATTTTACCGGCATCGCTGCCAAGATGACGGCTGTCGGCCGAGCAGGCTCGGCTTCGGATGTTGGCGCAGCCAGCCTTTACCTGGTATCTGATGAAGCCAGTTGGATGACGGGCCAGACCATCGCACTCAATGGCGGTAGCAGCACTGCCTAACGTCGCCTGCAGATCCTCATTAAACGGACAAAAAAACCGGCGAAGTACACAGTTCACAGGTAGTAAAGCAGCGAGCGTCGACTAACAGGTGCCGGTCCTGCTACTTGACTATAACCAAATACTGCGCAGGACTTCGCAGATGAGCAAATCGATGCTATTTGAGTGACTTGCCCGACTGGCCGAGATCATTTCCTAGGCCGCAAGATGCTGGTTAATGACCTGGAGAAAATCAGCGCCATATTTTTCCAACTTGCGCTCACCGACGCCTGTCAACCGAGCGAACTCAGCCATGGATTGCGGCAGCAACACGCACATTTCCTGTAACGTATTGTCATGGAATATGACGTAGGGAGGCACGCCTTGATCGGCGGCAAATTGCCGACGACAGTCGCGCAGGGCCTCCCACAACACAACATCTATGTGATCTGCGAGGATGGTTTTGGTTTGCCGCTTGCCTACCTGCTGCTTTGGGTCACGTCGCAACTCAATGGTTTCCTCACCACGCAACAGCGGTCGGCACTTTTGCTCCAGCCGTAGCGCCCCGAAACGCTCCATATCAACACTGAGGAAACCTCGCGCCACCAACTGGCGGTAAACCGAACGCCATTGGTTGTTATCCAGTTCGTTACCCACGCCATGGATGGCCAACTGGTCATGACCATTCTGAATAATTTTGTCGGAGGTGCCACCCCGCAATACATCGATCAAGTGATTCACGCCAAAGCGTTGTCCCGTTCGATAAACCGCGCTCAATGCTTTTCGCGAGGCGTCAGTACCATCCCAGGTATTAACGGGCTCCAGGCAGGTATCACAGTTGCCGCAAGCTTCAAGCAGTTCATCCCCAAAATAATTGAGCAGTGCCTGCCGACGACAGCTGGTGATCTCACACAACCCTAGCATAGCGTTAAGACGATGCTGTTCAGCACGTTTATGCTGCTCACTGCCCTCAGAGCTCTCCATCATCTGCCGGAGTTTAATGACGTCTTGCAAGCCATAAATCATCCAGGCATCCGCCGGTTCGCCATCGCGACCGGCTCGCCCGGTTTCCTGGTAATAGGACTCCACCGTTTTAGGCAAATCCAGATGCCCTACAAAGCGAACATCCGGTTTATCAATACCCATCCCGAACGCAATGGTAGCCACCACGATCACGCCCTCCTCGCGTAGAAACCGTGACTGATGGCTAGCGCGAGTCCCAGCCGCAAGCCCGGCGTGATAAGGCAGGGCCGTGAAGCCTTCGGCCTGCAACCAGGTGGCGATATCCTCAGTTTTCTTACGCGACAGGCAATAAATAATGCCCGCATCCCGCGGGTGCTCCTGCTTTAAGAAGCGCAACAGCTGCGCCTTCACATTGTACTTAAGCGCGATCCGATAGCGGATGTTCGGACGATCAAATCCAGAGACGTATTTCTCCGCGGCGTGTAAATCCAGGCGAGTTAAAATCTCAGTGCGTGTGCGCTCATCCGCTGTGGCAGTGAGGGCAATTCGAGGCACCTGCGGAAAGGTCTCCTGCAACAGACTCAGACGCAGGTAGTCAGAACGGAAATCATGTCCCCACTGCGAGACACAATGCGCCTCATCGATAGCAAACAAGGCGATAGATACCTGCTTCAACAGATGTAACATACTTTCCTGCCTGAGCCGTTCCGGGGCGATATAGAGGAGATCGAGTTCCCCGTCTAACAGTTTGGCTTCGATCGCTTGCGCAGTCGCAGGGTCCTGGGTCGAATTCAGAAAACTGGCGCGTACACCGAGCTCCTGCAGGGCATCCACCTGGTCTTGCATCAACGCGATCAGCGGCGAAATAACCACGCCACAGCCATCTCGCACTAACGCCGGTATCTGGTAACACAGCGATTTTCCACCACCGGTTGGCATTAGCACCAAAACATCTCTACCCTGCACCACAGCGTCTATAATATCGCCCTGGGAGTCCCGGAAAGTATCGAATCCGTAGGTGTGTTGCAGGTAATAATGGGCATCATTCATGGACCAGCAGTGTACTCGCATTCGCAACCCCAACCAAACTCCTGTATAAGAGCGCTATGAAAATCCCCAAACGCAGTTTACCCCGGGTTGAAGATGGCCTCGTTGACGAAGTCGTGGGTCAATTAATGAGCGGAAAAGAGGCTACCGTGTACATGGTTCGCTGTGGGGCTGAGATCCGTTGCGCCAAGCACATGAGGGCGCTCTACCAGGAAGGTGAGCTGACAACGGCCAGACTACTGACCGGTCTGTTCCCCGGGGACGAAAACGCAGCTGACCTGGATGGCGTCATGCTGGAGATAAAAGAAGTCATGGGAGAAGAACAGCGCCAGCAACGCCTGCTAGAAGCAGCCTGGGCTGAGGTATGACCGACTTAGCCTTTAACACCCTTAATCTGCCACCGGCGCAGTTGAGTAATCTCGACAACCTTGGCTATAAACAGATGACCGACATCCAGGCAGCGGCCCTACCCCTGGGCCTTGCCGGTCAAGACCTGATTGCAAAGGCGAAAACCGGTAGCGGCAAGACCGCCGCCTTTGCCCTGCCGTTACTCACCAAATTAAATCCACGAGATTTTGGTGCGCAGGCACTGATACTGTGCCCGACTCGTGAGCTAGCAAGCCAGGTCGCAGGCGAGATCAGACGCCTGGCCCGCTATCAACAAAACATCAAAGTCGTGGTGCTGTGCGGTGGCCAGCCCATCGGTCCGCAAATAGGCTCGTTGGAACACGGTGCTCACATCGTAGTAGGTACCCCCGGTCGCATCAAAGACCATCTGCGCAAACAAACCCTGGTCCTGGATCGGGTTGGCACCCTGGTCCTGGATGAAGCTGACCGCATGCTGGAAATGGGTTTCATTGATGATATCACCAGTATCATTAAACAAACCCCGGGAACGCGCCAGACACTGCTTTTTTCCGCCACCTATCCCGATGATATCCGCGCCCTCAGCGACCGCTTTCAACGCGCACCCGAACAAATCAGCGTCGAAGCGCTGGTGGACGACAACCAGATTGATCAACAGTTTTATATTTGTCAGGCTAAAGACAAGTTATCAGGGCTCGAGAAGCTCTTGAGGCATTATCGGCCCAATAGCGCCGTGGTGTTTTGCAATACCAAAGAGGCCACTCGCACCGTTTGCACTCAGCTAAACCGCAATAATGTTGCCGCGCTGGCCTTAAACGGTGACCTGGAACAGCGTGATCGTGACCAGGTTCTGGTGCAGTTTCGTCAGCAAAGCTGCCGAATCCTGGTGGCCACAGACGTCGCCGCGCGGGGTCTGGACATCGTTGGACTACCCGCCGTCATCAATTTTGACCTGCCTCATGATCCGGAAACTTACGTGCACCGAATTGGCCGTACCGGTCGCGTCGAACACCAGGGCCTGGCCCTGACGCTATTTGCCGATACCGAACGCTACAAGGCGGATGCGATCTGCGCCTACCAGGGGCGAGAATTGGCCTTCGAAGCACTGCAAACCCTACCCGACCAATCGCAGGCGCTACCAGAACCCGCTTTCGTGACACTGGCTATTGCCGGCGGTCGCAAAGACAAAGTCAGGCCCGGCGATATCCTCGGCGCCCTTACCGGTAACGGCGGTATTACCGGCAGCGCGGTCGGTAAAATTGATGTCATGGATTTCGCTGCCTATGTCGCCATTAAAAGCAAATTCGCCAACCAAGCGCTCAACCAACTCAGCAATGGCAAAATAAAGGGTCGCAAGTTCAAAGTGCGCAAGCTGAAGAGCCAGTCGCGTTAATGGCGACGCAGCACAGTAGTCCGGCCCCTACAGCGGGGTATCCTAACGATTACAAACTCTGAAGATACAGCTTCGTTTAATAATAACAAGCACTAGCCATTGGTTTATCAACCCAACCTAGCCAGAAATAGCAATATCAGCGAACCTGACATGGGGCATCCGGGCGGATTTCTCCCAGTTCCAGTATTGATCTTTACCGATCAGCGAGATCTTGCCCAGCATCTCATAAAAGTTGCCGGCGACGGTGATACCTCGGACTGGCTGAATGCGCTCGCCATCCTGACAAAGATAACCAGAGGCGCCAAAGCTGAAATCACCGGATATGGCATTGGCCCCGGAGTGCAGACCGGTCAAATCGGTCAGCAGTAAATACTTGCCAGCCAGAAGGTCCGTGGAGGTTGCGTCACCGGCACTGATTTCAATCTGGTGCAAGCCAACGCCCATCGTTGACTTCGGGCTACGCGAAGCGTGGCCAGTGGTTGCAATATCAAAAAAGGATGCGGTTGCGCTATTATGGATGAGGCTAATGAGTACGCCATCGACAATCAATGGTGTCGCCTGGGTCGCAATGCCTTCCGCATCGAACAGGCTGTAGCCAAAGCCCTGGCTATTCAAAGGCTGGTCAATGATATTCAGGCGAGTATCGGCGACCGTATGACCCAACTTTTCCCGCATGGGGTTGACGCCATCCTTAGCAGACTTGCCGGAAAACATCATCGAAAATACCTGGAACAGGGCGGGCTGCATTTCTTCATCGAAGATAACGTCATAATGCCCGCTTTCTACCGGACCGCCATCAAGTATATCAATGGTATTGCTATAGGCCCTTTCGACGAGATCATTGACGTTAAGATCAGCAAACAGCCGGCTGGCCTGGCCCGCGCCTTCCATCGCATTTTTGTCGCCATCTTCAATCAGCGCATAAGCATAAGCAACGCACATCCGACTTTTAGAGCGAGCATTTAAGCCGGCACTGGAGAAGATAGAACGCTGGCCCGTAATGTCCTGGACGCTGTTATAGGGAACGTTCTTAACCTTTGGCCTGGCAACCAGGTCACGCTCCATGCCCAGAGAAAATTCTACCTTGTCCTCAATGCTGACTTCTTCTACGGGACACAAAACAGCATCATCTGTCATTAGTTGGGCATTATTGAGCTGGACCCTTTCATGGGCTTCTGTAGCAGTAAAACTCGCATTGGTCAGCGCCTGCTCTACCAAAGAATTCAGCGCAGTTTTGTCAACCGCCTCGCTATAGGCTGTGCCAACCTTGCCGTCTTTTATGACCCTTAATCCCAATATCTGGCTCGAGCTGACTTTGTACTCCTCCAACTCACCTTCGTTCGCCTTTAACGACAGGGACTCGCCCTGGTCGATAATCAAGTCACCGGTCGCGCCGCGCGCCTTGACCAGATCAATCACCTGCTGAGCCTGGTTTTCAATACTCATCAGGCATTACCCCCCACCAGAATATCATCTACTTTCAAAGTCGCCTGACCGACGCTGGTTGGAACCGCGCCGGATACCGATCCACACATCCCACAGGCCAGGGAAAAATCCTTGCCTACCATGGAGATCTCCTTTAGCACTGCCGGCCCAGTGCTGATTAATGTCGCTGCTTTAACCGGATATTTAATCTTGCCATGCTCAATATAATAGCCTTCTGTGACTGCAAAATTAAATTCGCCAGTACCGGGCTGGACCGAACCCCCTCCCATGTGGGATGCATAAATGCCCTTATCAATGGATGCGACCATATCGTCCAATTCGGCATCGCCAGGTTCAATAAAGGTGTTTCTCATTCTTGATGCAGGCGCAAATTTGTAAGATTCACGGCGGCCAGATCCTGTGGCCGAAAACCCGGTTTGCTCAGCCCCAATTCTGTCGACCAAGAAACTGGTGAGTTGGCCGTCTTTAATCAACTGGGTGCGTTGAGTGTCCAGACCCTCATCGTCGATGTTGATTGAGCCCCACTGCTTCAGTAGAAGGCCATCATCTACAGCATTAACGCTCGGGTTAGCGATCATCTGTCCCATCTGGTCGTGAAAGACTGACGCTTTTTTTGCAACCGAAGTGGTCTCCAGCAAATGGCCACAGGCTTCATGAAAAATGACCCCGCCAAAGCCGTTGCCTATGATCACG
>CAZGCW010000174.1:0-8431 GCA_964524295.1 uncultured Pseudomonadales bacterium | reverse complement strand
GCCTGAATACAAAGAAACCACCAAGAATATCGTTGCCGCACTCAATCATCGCCATTACATCCGAACCGTACTTGATGATGACATATCAGAACTCGTATTCAGTAGTTACCTATCCGATATTGATCCCAGCAAGAGCTATCTTCTGGCCCAAGATGTTAAGGATTTTTCGGTATACCGCCTCGAATTAGACAATGCCCTTAGACGAGGTGACACGGAACCCGCTTTTATTATTTTTAACCGATACCACAAAAAGGTCATTAATCGCCTCGAAAAAATAATCACCCTTTTAAAGGCAGGCACGGATCAATTTAATTTTGACGAGGATGAATCGCTGGAACTTGACCGCGAGAAAGCAGCCTGGGCGACATCGGAAGACGAGCTTGATGACCTTTGGCGCAGACGAATCAAGAATGACGTATTGAACCTGCGTCTGGCTAAAAAAGAAACGCAATCTATCTCCGAACTGTTGCTAAAACGTTATGAAAACCGGCTTAAGCGAACCCGGCAAATTCGCAGCGGTGACGTTTACCAGCTTTTTATGAATGCCTTTACCAAAACCTATGATCCTCATACGCAATACTTCTCACCCAGCACATCAGAGAATTTCAATATCAACATGAGCCTGTCACTGGAAGGGATTGGTGCTGTCCTCGAAGTAGAAGATGAGTATACCAAGGTGGTTTCTCTGGTACCGGCTGGGCCTGCTGACAAAGCTAAACAACTCAAGCCCAATGATTTCATTACCAGTGTGGGCCAGGGCCTGGAGGGTGAAATGGTCAATGTGATCGGTTGGCGACTAGATGATGTCGTACAGCTAATCCGGGGAAAGAAAGATACCATTGTCAGACTAGAAATCCTTTCATCGACCAGCCCCGATGGTAGCCTCGGTAAAATAATCCAGATAACCCGCAACAAGGTTAATCTTGAAGAGCAATCGGCCCAGTCAGAGATCATAGAAATCGAACAGTTCGGCGAAACCAAACGCATTGGGGTCATTGATATTCCTACCTTTTATATCGATTTCCAAGCCCTCCAAAATGGGGATCCGTTTTATAGAAGTACCACTCGAGATGTCAAGAACTTGTTGCTTGACCTTCAGGAAAAAAATGTCGACGCGGTGGTCATTGATCTTCGCAACAATGGGGGCGGTTCACTCCAGGAAGCCAAGACCTTAACCGGGTTATTCATCGATCGAGGGCCGACGGTTCAAATTCGCAGCAAAGCTGACAGAGTCGATATTTTAAGTGATCGGGACATTCGTATCACCTACGATGGGCCACTCGCCGTGCTGGTCAACCGACTAAGCGCCTCCGCTTCCGAAATATTTGCTGGTGCCATCCAGGACTATAATCGAGGCCTTGTACTGGGCTCTCAGACCTTTGGGAAAGGCACCGTTCAGTCGTTGCAATCGCTGAACCAGGGCCAATTGAAGATGACCCAGGCAAAATTTTATCGCATCACCGGTGAATCCACCCAGCACAAAGGTATTATTCCAGATATACAATACCCCTCAAATTATGATCCCGAATCCATCGGCGAAAGCACCCTCGATAGGCCACTGCCATGGGACAAAATAAAAGCCACTAAATTCCGACTAAAGCCCTCACAAGATTCCGTCCTTTCGGAATTACAGCGAAGGCATTTAGAAAGAACCAGCGACGACCCGGATTTCATTTACCTCAGTGAGGCATTTGAATACAGGAAAGCGCGTAGTGAACTCACCTCTATCTCCCTGAATGAAGCGGCAAGACGGTCACAACAAGCTGAATCCAAGGCTTTCTGGCTAGACTTAACTAATAAGAAACGATTAGCCCAGGGACTGCCTGAGATCGCCTCTCTCGATGAACTCGATACAATCGGTGATGACCCGGCTGCTGCCGAAGCACCTGCCACCCTAACTGAAAAAGTCAATAACGCGTCTATAAATGAGGCTCTTATAAATAGGGCTTCTATAGAAGAAACCAGTGACGAGCCGAACAATCCAGGCGAGCTGAATAATGTCGTTGATGTCAGCCTGGACAGGGAAGCTGAAGTTGGGGCCAACAGCGATATTGCCAAACCAGCTGATGATGACGAAGTCGATGCTTATCTGGTTGAAACTGGCCACATCCTGATCGATTACATCTCGCTCATGTTGATTCACAAAGAAAAGCCAATCGCTCGCAGCCCTATTTAATCATCAATCAGGGTTGATTCTGGTCCGGAATCCACCTCTGGTTTCAAACAATGCTAAGAACATCCTGGAGGTTTTTCCTTGGAATTTCAGGCACCATGGCTGATTCAGCAGGATAACCAACCACTAAGAGCAAAAAAGGCTTTTCCTGTTGAGGTCGAGACAAAAGTCCGTTGAGAAATTTCATGGGACTGGGTGTGTGGGTCAAACATACCAGACCGGCATTGTGGATAGCGGTGATCAGGAAGCCCGTCGCCATTCCAACAGACTCGGGTGCATAGTAGTGCTTTATGCGTTTGTTGTTGTCATCGTAATGATAGCGTTCCTGAAAAACGGCAATGAGATAAGGCGCCTCTTCAAGAAACGGCTTATTAGCATCCGTTCCAATCGGCTCCAGGGCACTTAGCCAGTCCGGCGGAGCTCTGCCCGTATAAAACTCCTGCTCTTCTTTTTCAGCGGCTAGCCTGATCTCGTGTTTCATGGCTTTATCTTTAATGAGCACAAAGTGCCAAGGCTGTTGATTGGCACCACTTGGGCTGCTAGTTGCTGCACGCAAACAATCGAGTATGATTTCCTCTGCTGGGGATCGTTCGGAAAAATCCCTGACGGTGCGACGCCGTTGCATCAGATCAGCAAACGCGCTGGCTCTTGTCACCATTGTATCAGCATCACTTTCAACGAATGCGAGTTTGGTTAGCTTAACCACGCGCCTACTCCCTGTCATTTAAATCGAGTCTACCGGGGGTGAAACGGTTGATCCAGTCGATCGTGCTTGATTTTGCAGATTCGGTTAACATAGGCTGACGTTGCAGCGCAAAATTAGGCAATGGTTCAGACTAATGCACGTTTCTAATCTATTTCTCGTTATCGCCGGATTCTACCTTCAGCTAATTCTGCCCAGTATTGCTGATTCACATTTATTCGCACCGGCAGAGTCAATGCCTTCAGCAGAGCTGGATAGTCAGGCCATAATTAGCAAGCTGGCGATTGGCTCATGCGCCCAGGGAGACAAGGACCAAACCATCTTTAACACGATCTTCCAGCAACGACCGGATATCTTCCTTTTCGTTGGTGATAATGTTTATGCAGAGACCGAAGAAGACGATGCCGAATTACTCAGTCTGAAAAAGGCTTACCAAAGGCTCGCCCAATCAAAGCCCTTTACGCAGTTACGCCGGCATGTTCCGCTATTGACTACCTGGGATGATCATGACTTTGGCCTGAATGACGCGGGCGGAAACTGGCCACATAAAGCAGTCTCAGAAAGCTTATTCGAGTATGTCTGGGCTATCCCATTAACGGACCCGATGAGAAGCCGTCAGGGGATTTATCAAAGTAAACTCATCGGCCCGAAAAACAAGAGAGTCCAGATCATTCTGCTTGATACCCGGTTTTTCAGAACACCCTTGACGATGCTAGACCAGCCGCACGCTCATGGTCCCTATCAGGCCTCCGTGGACCCGGAGCAGACGCTATTGGGAGAAGATCAGTGGTCATGGTTAGCCTCACAGCTTGCTGTTCCAGCCCAAGTGAGGATCATCGTTTCATCCATTCAGGTACTGGCAGAAGGCCACCACTGGGAGTCTTGGCAATTACTACCCAAAGAGCGGGTCAGGCTTTTAGAGCTGCTTCGCGACAATTCATTCGGTCAGGTCATTCTTGTCAGCGGAGACAGGCACATGGCGGCTCTGTATCGAGATAATTCACGCCAGGGCAGGCCCCTGTGGGAACTAACCAGCTCTTCTCTGAATGTGCCACTCAGCAGCTTTAGAACGGATATTCAAATCGAACCTGGGCCAAATCGTATTGGCCTGCCTTTTTACGATGCTAATTTTGCCATGATTGAAATCAACTGGGAACGAGCGATGTTAAATCTACAGATTCGAGATTCGGCGAACCGCACGGTCAGGCAAGCTCAGGTGAAGCTCAATCTACCCCGCCTCAAAACCCAATAAATACAGGTGATGATGCTATGCCCCAGGACCCACCCCCGGCATTGACAGAAGACCAGATTAACCACGCTTGGTTATCCGATGTTCTCTGTGAACCTGTCACGATCCGAGACAGACAAACGCTTTCAGCCGGCTATATCTCTGATGTATTCAGGATTCACTTTCAGACAGCCGGTACACTACGAACTATCAGAAGCGTCATTGTAAAAACAGCCTCGCAGGACCCTGTTAAACGCCAGTTCGCTATCCAGTTTATGAGTTATCAGCGCGAACACCGATTCTATGCCGGGATCGCACCTAAATTGCCTATCAATACGCCGGGGTGTTACTACAACCACTTTCAGGAAAAACCGCTTTCGTTCTGCCTCGTACTTGAGGATGTCAGTGACGCTTCGGCTTACCCCGATCATCAGGCGGCTGCCAGGCCTATTGATCAGGCTATCGCCAAGCAAATGGCCAGGTTGCACCAGAGCCATTGGAACCGCGCCGCAGGCCTGCCAGTGTTCACGCAGAACCTGATGCAAATCGGAGCCAGTTACAAAACAGTCTTGGAACGACAAGCGGGCTCGGCTCGTCACTTACTCGGTGACGTCGCCTACCCGGTGGTCAGAGACACCGTTCACCACGGATTCCAAGCCCAGCAACCAGAACCGTCTACCCTTATCCATGTCGACTTCAAACCAGATAATTTTTCCCTGAAAAATGGGCTAACCCTATTCGACTGGGGTGATTACTGTTTTGGTCCACCGTCATTTGATCTGGCCTATTTCATGATGCACGCCACACCCTTCGATAATCTAGCCTCTAGGCATGATCTGGGCCTACCTGAGACTTATCACAAAAGTTTGCGTAAACTGGGTATTGTCGACTACCCACTGGAACAGTTGCACCTTGATTTAAAACACTGTTTACCCCTGTTAGCCTTTACGCCCCTGGCATTGATGGAAACAAAACCGGACGCCGCAAAAACAGCCCAACTCGGGCGTTGCCTCAAGCAATTAGGGCAGATGATTGACCTGTACTACTAAGCCAGTTATCTGGTCTCTTCTCTACGCTATCTTGACCAGAACATAAACCGCCTGGGTTATTACAGTAGACGTCACCTTCATGACATGCTTAGCTGGTCAAGCAACTTCGAGTATGGGTCCTTGCCACGCTGATGCCTGCACAAAGCAACCGAGGACACTAGGCGCCAGCAATCACCTCTAATAACCGGCGGTACGAGGCTGGATTGCCAACATCATAAATATCACCCGGAACTGGCCAGCCGTAAACGGGCGTGCGTTCGACAAGATAGCTCAGGTAGTAGCCAGGCGCGTCGTTGTTATCACCAGAGGCTAAATAGTCATCCAGATAGGATAAGCTCGATTTCGGTAACAGGTAAATAGGGGCTGCAGCCAAGTTACTCAATGGCGAAGCAGGCTTTTCTACAAAACTGGTCACCCTGAAATGATCATCCAAAGTCACAACGCCACGTCGTTTCTGGTCTTCCCTATCCGGGTTTTTCCAGACGGCGATGTGTGCCTGACGCCGGCTTTGAAACTGCGTCAACAGTCCTTGTAGTGAAAACCCGATGAGATTGTCCGCAGCCAGTAGCAGTAAATCATCATTCAGTTCAAGCGACTGAATAGCGAAAGCCAGATCACCTATCGCACCGAGGCGATTGGCAGGCTCCGTGCTACCATCGTCTAATATATCGACAGGCCAGCCGGCACTGTCTTGCCAGGCCACGAACTGGTCATAATAGCGGCTGTTACTGACCAGGTAAGTCGGAAGGCTTAACGGGTCCAGTTGCTGCATTAACGTATCGAGCAGAACCTGGTTTCCCAGTGGTACCAGCGCCTTGGGAATATCGCCCAGCAGATTCTGCATGCGGGTACCATAACCGGCTGCCAGTACCACACATTTCATATGACGTTTAAACCATCAGCGGGCCGGGTCTCGAAGGCCCATAAATTGGCCTGGTGTTCTGGAAAAAGCGATCCGTAATCCTGGTCAACCGCAGCGAGAAGGTCTGCTTTGCGCTGTGGATCAATTAAGGCGACAACGCAGCCTCGAAAGCCTGCACCACTGAGCCTCGCACCATAGACCCCTGGCGCCTTAACCAGTGCCTGGTATAAGGCGATCATCTCGGCAGAGCCTGTTTCATACTGATGAATTGAACTCTCACAGGAAGCCATCATCAACTTGCCAAACGCCACTGCATCACCTTGCAGCCAGGCTGTCCTGCCTTGTCTGACTCGCTCACACTCGCTATAAAAGTGCCCTGCTCTGCGTTGACTTACAGTGCTCAGCCGCGACTGAATCTGAAGAAATTCGGAATAACTCGACTTTCCAATCGGTACCGCTGGAGTCTTATCCCCCGCAATCAGTTTTCTGATTTCAGCTCCGGCTTGCAGGCTTTCCTCAATCCTTTGATTGAATTGGTTACTTGTAACCAGTGCTTTCTTGATGCCCGAAAAAACTGCCAGAAACACGAAATCGCCATTGACGGGATGAACCCCGGCAGCCCCTGTAGCGCAATCCAGCACAGTCAGGCAGCCTGCTTTGCTCAACATGATGGCACTCTGGTCAAGCACCCCGTTTTTAAGGCCAAGGAAGCCATTCTCGATCTCCCGGTCCAGTTCAATTAACGCCTTGGGTCTCAGCTCGATGCCGTTGACGTCTGCAAGCGCAACTAAGTAACTGAGTCCAATCGCGGCCGAACTGGATAACCCTGCCTCGGCAACCTCGCCACTGACAGATATAGAAAGCCCGCGACTGATGACATGGCGAGCCTTTAGCGCCATCAAAGCACCCCGTGCATAATCAGACCAATCATATTGCCTTTGCTGGTCGCCTGAAACATCAAAGCAAACCTCGCCTGAAAAACCTTCACTTCGGATTACACAACGCGCGTCGTCTCGCCCAGAAAAATAAACAGCAATACCCATTTCTGTTGCGAGTGCAGAGACCATTCCGAGCTGATGATCGACATGGGCGCCTAACGGGCAGATGCGATAAGGCGAAAATATAGATCGGATATCCTCGGGAGGAACATGGAAACGATAGCTGTGTGAGTGTCGCATCTGGGCCAGACGCGCATCAGAAGGACGATGAAGTAATCGCATCAGCCTTCCATATCAGCCAGTGCTTGTGCCTGCAGGCTCAATTGCGCTGCCTTAAAGGTATGGTGCTGAGTCATGGCCAAGTCAGTCCTATTGAGACAATCGAGCAGGAAGGCCGGGAAAAACGGAAAACCAATCTGGCCGGAAACACTATGCTGCTCTTCGCTGTCATCCGTCACAATATAAACCGTATTGTCCCTCAAGGGCGATACGGTGAGATCAATATACTTACGACACTCAATAAATCCTTTCGTGCCCAGAATGGTGGTCCTACCATCGCCCCAGGTCCTCAACCCATTCGGCGTAAACCAGTCCATCCTGAAATAACCCGAGCAATCATTGGTGCCCTTCAACGAAAACTCGCCAAAATCTTCTAATTCGGGAGTCTGCGGATTCGCGAAATTATCGGCTCTAGCCATGATAACCTCAGCGTCATGGTTACCTGAATAAGTCAGAAACTGCTCAGCCTGATGACTACCAATATCACAGAGTATTCCCCCATACTGCTCTTTCTGAAAGAACCAGTCAGGCCGGTTGGCTTTTGAGAGGCGATGCGGTCCCAGGCCCAGCACCTGGATAACCTGACCAATGATGCCATCATCAATCAGTTCCCTGGCGAACTCTGCTGCTTCGTTCTGCAGTCTTTCGCTGAAGCAGACCGAATATTTCATCCCCGTATCCTGAGCCACTTGCCTGGCATCCTGCAGCTGCTGCAAGGAAACAAACGGGCACTTATCCGTAAAGTAATCCTTGCCATGTTGCATCACTTCAATACCAATCGGACCACGTAAGTTCGGGATGGCCGCTGCCGCGACTAACTTAATCTCTGGGGATTGTAAAATCTCTGTAAAATTGTTCACCCGGCGGGCCTGTGGGTAACGCTGCAGCAACTGATTAGCAACCTTGCTATTGGGTTCATAAACAGCGCTAAGGCTCCCACCGGCAGCCACCAGGTTATCCACCATACCAAAGATATGACCATGATCCAGATAAGCTGCGGCAAAAGGAAACTCACCGCGCTCACAGACAGGCTTGTTTACCCGCGCCACGGGTGCATAATTTAAACCTTCTGACACCGACTCTCTCCTGATTTCCTTAAATCCCCACCGACTCCAGACCGCATTGGATGTGACTGACTAGAAACTATCTTCCAACTCGATCACATCCAGGGCCTTTCCTTTCCTTTTAAAAGTAGAGCC
>CAZGCW010000173.1:6093-8598 GCA_964524295.1 uncultured Pseudomonadales bacterium | reverse complement strand
TACAGGTATTCTGGCCCTGGTCTTCCTTTAAAATATCTGCCTGTACTGTACCCCTGACGCTACTGAGCGCGAACTGCTTGAGTTCTTCAGCTTCTGACTGACTAGGTGTTCGACCCTGCTTTTGGGTAAAGAGATCAATCTGCTGATCGATAGCCGTATTCAAGAACATGGCAAGGATCGCCGGTGCAGGTCCATTAATGGTCATCGACACTGAGGTGGTCGGATCACAAAGATCGAATCCACCATACAGGACCTTCATATCCTCAATGGTCGCCACCGAAACGCCCGAATTACCAATCTTGCCGTAAATGTCCGGTCGGGTGGCAGGATCGAATCCGTACAGCGTGACGCTGTCAAATGCGGTGGACAACCTCTTTGCGTCGGAATGCTCTGAAAGTTTTTTAAAGCGGAGATTAGTTCGGGCTGGATCACCTTCCCCGGCAAACATCCTTGCCGGGTCCTCGCCTTCGCGCTTAAACGGAAAGACACCTGCCGTAAATGGGAATAAACCCGGCAGGTTTTCTCGCTTCAGAAATTTCAGCACCTCACCATCATCCTCATATCGTGGCACACAAACCCGCTGAACCCAATTACCCGACAATGTGTGACTTCCAAGGCGAGTTGTAAATTGCTTACCGCTTGATGTGGTTTCGACTCGTTCTTCGCCAGCATAGGATGCTTTTAATTCAGGCCAGTCTTTAAGTAACCGTTTGTTTTCATGAGTCAGTCTATCTGTACGCTGGTCAATCAACGCTGAAATATGGCGATTATCCTCACCCAGCATACGTTGTGTCGCCTGCAATTGCTGGCACTCTCTGGCGATACCCGCCTGAGCATCTGACTGGGTCAGGTAGTCCCGAACCGTTTCAGCAATTTCTGCAAGATACCGAATCCGACCAGATGGCACGATAACGGAGCGCTCTGACGGAAGCCGGCTATCCCTGAAAGGAAGCAATGATTGCCACTGGCGCAGCCCTTTGTTCCGCAAGATGCCTAATAACCCATGATAAGCAGAAGACACGCCGTCATCCCCAAAGCGTGATGCAATCGTTCCATATACCGGCAATTCTTTAGGCGATTTGTCCCAAGCCTCCTGATTTCGTTGAACCTGCTTGGATACGTCACGCAGCGCATCTTCTGCACCCTTACGATCAAACTTATTAATAACAACCTGGTCCGCAAAATCCAGCATATCGATTTTTTCAAGCTGGCTTTGCGCACCGAATTCAGGTGTCATGACATACATCGATACATCAACATAGGGAACAATCCCTGCATCACCCTGGCCAATGCCCGGGGTTTCCACCACGATCAGGTCAAAATCAAATTTTTGCGTCGCTGCGATCACTTCCGGAAGATAATCCGGCACCTCCCCAACAGACTGTCGTGTCGCTATGGACCGCACGAATATATTGGGCGAGTAAATTGAATTCATACGAATACGATCACCCAGCAGGGCACCACCGGTCTTTCGACGAGTTGGGTCAATCGCCAGAATAGCAATCCTGACTGAATCATCGCTATCGATTCGAAAACGGCGAATAATTTCGTCGGTCAGTGAGGACTTGCCAGCACCCCCAGTACCGGTTATCCCCAGTACTGGAATTGATTTATCTGAGCCTAGTTTCAATGCAGCCAAGTCAGCCGTGCCCATTTCACCCCGCTCTACTGCGGTAATCATCGCCGACAGGGCCAGGTAATCGTCTGGCTGGATGTTCTGGGTTGGGACTGGCTTTCGCTCAGCTACTCCGCACTGATCAACCATATTTTGGATCATGCCGACCAGGCCCATATTCATACCGTCGTGCGGTGAATATATCCGGGTAACCCCATAGTCGTGTAATTCCTGAATTTCAGCCGGCACGATCACCCCACCCCCACCACCAAATACCTTAATGTGGCTGGCGTTGTTATCCCTCAGCATGTCGACGATATACTTAAAATATTCTACATGACCGCCCTGGTAAGAGCTGATTGCAATTGCCTGAACATCCTCTTGAAGCGCAGCCTGCACTACTTCAGATACGGCCCTGTTATGGGCTAGGTGGATCACTTCTACACCATGAGATTGCAGAATCCGACGCATGATATTGATGGATGCATCATGCCCGTCAAAGAGGCTCGCTGCGGTAACAAAGCGCAGTGGCGGTGGGCTATCCGTTTTTATGGCACCCTGTGCAGACCTGATGGTTGATTGTGATTTCGCTTCCGACATGAGCTTAGACCTCAGGATTGGTTAGATTAAGTGTTGCCACAGAAAGCAGCAAGGTCATGGTTATCTTCAGGTTTTCGTGTAACTTAGCAATTCCCTGAAGATCAGATGGATTACCCAGCCACGCATACACGATGCCGATAACAGAAGCACAAAACTGACCAGCAATGGCGTCCGCATTGTCTTTTGTTTCTGCACAGATTTGTGTATCTGAGGTAATCCAGTTTACGACATCAAGATGACGGCGTTTATGGATATTGTCGATAATATCTGAAAGTTCAGGCCCGGCATTA
>CAZGCW010000173.1:0-6083 GCA_964524295.1 uncultured Pseudomonadales bacterium | reverse complement strand
CAAACAGCAGGGTATAGAAAGCCCGAACCTGATCTGGCGCTTCGGAACAAAATTTATAATGCTCATCCAAAGCGTCATGTATCGCACCCAACCCGGTTTTTTTATTCGTTGCTTTGGTTAACTGGCCAAGCCAGGAATCACCTATCTGACGCAGCACAAATGCAAATAATTTATCCTTGGAGCCAAACCGTTGACCCGCCAGGCCTCGGCTATAACCGGCCAGCAAACCCACTTCTTTCAATCGAGTCACGGCAGGTCCATTTGCAACGATCAGCCTGACAGCCGCATTTAACATGCGATTATCTGAAATTTCGGTTCTTTCTGCCTGGGTCAACTTGCCCTGGACTTTCGCATCCATAATCAGAAACTCTCTTGATCAAGCGCAATACCTATATCCGCGCCTCCCACCAGCGCATCCATATAAGCTTTATGGCGAGGCAACATCTGGGCAAAATAAAAATGAGTGGACAGTAGCTTCTTCCTGAAAAACGGTGCCTCTCCCTTATCAAGCTCCACTATCGCCTTTTCTGCAGACTGTGCCATATACCAACCGCCGGCGACATAACCCATCATCATCAAAAAATTATAGGCAATCGCGCCGACGAATTTCTGGTCGGTGCCAACTCTTTCAACAACGTATGCTGCGGCAGACTGGAGATGCGCCACCGCTTCCTCGAGTTGATCCGCCATAGATTCCAGCTTTCCAACCGATTTAACTGACGCGACGGTCTTCAACATTTCAGTAACATAAGAGGCGAGCGCAACGCCCTGGTCACGTAATACTTTTCGCTCAACCAGATCATGTGCCTGAATGCCATTGGTACCTTCATAAATCGAGGTAATGCGTGCATCGCGGTAGTGCTGGGCTGCGCCTGTTTCTTCAATAAAACCCATTCCGCCATGAACCTGAATGCCCAGCGAAGTAATTTCATTGACCAGTTCGGTGCACCAGGCTTTTATCAGCGGCGTCAACAATGCGAACCTGGCCTTGTAAAAGGCCCGTTCTGCTTCGTCTTTTCCATGAAGCTCCAGATCATGTGAAAAGGCACCATCGTAGGTCAGGCCGCGCATCGCTTCTGTCAAAGACTTCATCGTCATCAACATACGCTGTACATCAGCATGTTCAATGATGCTGGCCGCTGCACCGGTTTTTATATTGCGACCCTGCACCCGGTCTTTGGCATAGGCAAGCGCATCTTGATAGGCTCGTTCTGAAAATGATACCCCCTGCAACCCGACCTCCAGCCGGGCATGATTCATCAGCGTAAACATGCAGGCCAGACCATCACCGGGCTGACCAATCAGATAACCGATGGCACCTTTGTTTTCCCCAAAGCTCATGACACAGGTTGGGCTAGCATGGATACCCAACTTATCTTCGGTCGCAAGCACTCTGAGGTCATTACGTTCACCTAAGCGGCCTTCATCATCGACCAAAAATTTGGGCACCAGAAACAGTGACAAGCCCCTGTTACCTGCCGGCGCATCAACCATCGGAGCCAACACCAAATGCAGGATGTTCTCTGCCATATCATGCTCACCCCAGGTAATAAATATCTTCTGACCGCGAATTCGATAGGTTTCCCCGTCCGGTTCGGCTCGGGTTTTCAACGTGGAAAGATCCGAGCCTGCATGGGATTCAGTCAGGTTCATGGTGGCGGTCCATTTACCACTCACCAGAAAAGGCAGGTATTTGTCTTTGAGTTCCTCACTGGCATGCGCTGCCAGAGCGTCAATTCCCCCCGCAGTCAGCAACGGACAAACCGCAAAGGCAGCACAGGCACTATTCCACATCTCTGATACTGCTAAATGAATGATATAGGGTAACCCTTGCCCCCCATACTGAGGATCCTGAGCAAGACTGAGCCATTGATTCTCAACAAATAGCTGATAGGCATCGGCAAAACCATCCGCGGTAATGACCGCATCCCCTTGCTGCCTGATACCCTGTTGGTCACCAATTCGATTCAGTGGTCCCATTACCTCACCAGCAAATTTGGCAGCTTCATCGAGAACAGCCGATGTGAGTTCGGTGGTCGCTTCTGCAAAATCGTTTAGTTCAGCCAGTCGGGGATAATCGAGTAATTCATTGATAACAAAACCAATCTCTTGGGAAGGTGCCACATAGTCAGCCATGATTCATCTACGTAAATTAAAGAATCACCTAAGATACTTGTTTGGGACAAGCAAGTCAATTTTCATTTCGGTTTTGATGGTGTCTCATAGACTGCCTTCACTAGGGGCCTTGTCCCAGACGAGCAACCTTAGAGCCTGATTGGCGTCTGGTAGCATTACTGCTGCATTTATGCCTAAATGCGAGTTCTTTTACCTGTTTAACTTCTTGTGAACCAACCTGTCAGCAACGATGACCAGACTCAGCCTCCCCAAAGCGTAGGAAATTTCACTGAAGGTCCTGTCCACTCTCATCTCATAAAGTTAACTGGCTATATGGTGCTCGGTTTCATTTCTATCATGACTGCGAGCCTGATGGAGACCGTTTATATTGGCCAGGTAGGCACTAAACAACTTGCCGCCATCAGCTTCACTTTTCCGTTGATCATGATCATGCAAGCCATCTCCATGGGACTGAGTGTCGGTGCATCTTCAGTGGTCGCCCGAATTATGGGTGTGGGCGACACAGCCAAGGCAAAACTACTGAACACCCACTGCATTGTTCTCGTGCTCAGCCTGACAGCCCTGCTTGGCATCTTGGTTTTTTTTAATCTGGAGCCTTTTTTCAGCCTCCTTGGTGCCAAAGATGAGGTGTTAGACCTGACTTTGGGCTATATGGAAATCTGGCTGCTGGGTATGCCCTTTTTTACGATCACACTGGTCGGCATGACCTTGATGAGAGCCATGGGAGATGCAGTGACTCCAGGTTACCTGATGACCATCGGCTCCAGTCTCCATATTATCATCGCGCCTTTTTTCATCTTCGGTCTCATGGGCGCCCCAGAAATGGGTTTAGAAGGCGCCGCCGTCAGTTTTGTTATGGCTCGGGCTGTCAGTTTCAGTTCGTATGCCTATGTCATGGTCATCAGAGATCGCTTACTTACCTTCAAAATGGAAGGGTTTTTCTCTTCATGTCGTGATATTTCCCACGTCGGCTTGCCTGCCGTAGCAAGCAACCTTATCGCCCCTGTCTCTATGAGTATCATTACACGACTGCTTGCCGGGCATGGCGCGGTAGTTGTCGCAGGATTCGGCGTTGCTTCTCGGATCGAGTCGATGATTCAGATGATCATCTTTGCGCTGTCAATGAGCCTGGCCCCTTTTGTTGGCCAAAACTGGGGGGCAGGCTATTTTGAGCGGGTAAAACTGGCCTTGCGACAGGCTAATACATTTTCAATGGTTTGGGGGTTACTCGCTTATATCGTGCTCATTTTATCTGCCAGAACGCTGGTTTCATTGATCAATCATGACCCTGAGGTTATACAAGCAGCCGTATATTATCTTCTCATTGTTCCCCTGGGTATGGGTTTTATGGGTGTCATGGCAAATTCGAACTCAAGCTTCAATGCCCTCGGAAAGCCCTTGCCGCCACTTCTAATCTCCATCCTACAGATGATTGTAGTCTATATACCGCTGGCCCTAATAGGAGACTACCTTTGGGGCTACGTTGGGATTTTTATTGCCGGCGCCATGACCGTTTCAGTTTTGGGCGCTTTCAGTTGGATCTGGATCAATAAAACCGTAAATCAATCCAGTCAGCGTGGCCATATTCAATCGGCTTGATGAAACATCGGATACCAAAGCCATGGCAAAATCCAGGCTAGTTGCGCTCAAACTGATTTTAAGTTCCAATCACCCAGACCGATGCCAAGGATGCACAGTTCATGAACCCAAGCCAGACGAGACGCATCCAGCTCTTGCCCATTGGTCCTTCAATTAGCTATCTGGCTAATGAAAACGAAACCCGTTTGGCAGTCGCCGCGTACTTTTGGAAGCACCCTGTATGGCCATTGAGAAACCATTAAGCCAGGCTTGCCTCCGCAATCAAGGACCCATTCTTGAAGTGCTAAAGCGCTATATGGACAAACCAGGCAAGGTGGTCGAAATTGGCTGCGGTACTGGCCAGCATGCGGTCTATTTTGCCAGCAATTTAACTCACCTGCATTGGCAGGCAACCGACCAGGCCAGTTGGCTTAAGGGAGCAAATCGCTGGATTGAACCGGCTCAATTAGCCAACCTACCTACCGCTATCTGCCTTGATGTCACCCTGAGCCATTGGCCCATCTCCCCTGTAGATTATGTGTTCAGTGCTAATGTGCTGCATTACATGCCCAGAGCCCATGGCATTAAATTCTTCGCAGGCATTGCTGCAACACTGATTCCATCCGGGACTCTGGTTCTTTACGGACCCTTTAATGACCAAGGATACACCAGTTCCGGCAACGCTAATCTGGATGCCTGGCTAAAAAGCGACATCCATCCAGAATCAGGTTTGTGGGAACGGTCCGATGTACTTAGTCTCGCCCATAGCCAAGGCTTGAACTTGAGGCAAGAAATCGCCATGCCGGCGAATAACCACTGCCTTATATTTCACAAAAGGGACAGTACTTAACATCACCCACTCTTGCACAGTTGTCCCTAGCGAGTAATAGTAGGTCTCATGCAACCCTATAATATATTGTTCATTACCACAGATCAGGAACAGTCGTTCGTCGACCTGCCTTCAAACCTGGATCTACCAAACCGGCAAAGCCTGCGCCAGAGATCCATTGCCTTCCGAAAGTTCCAGGTCAATACGACACCCTGCGGGCCTTCTCGGTCCGTCATTTACACAGGCCAGCACACTCAACAAACTGGCATGTTTTCAAACCCTAATGTACCACCGCATGTGTACCTGCCAAAAACGATGCCAACCCTAGGCACCATATTCAGGGACCTGGGTTATCACACGGTTTACAAGGGCAAATGGCACTTATCTGAAATGGAAAATGACTTCCATGCGCAAAGATTCCCCACCACCGTTGATGCACTGGAACCTTGGGGCTTTTCTGAATACACCCATGATGGCGATCACCATGGCATCGTCTGGGACGGCTTCAAACATGATAGTGCCATCGCTGCCGATGCCGCTAACTGGTTAATCGGCCGAGACGGCAACAAACCAGCTGATCAACCCTGGCTGATGGCAGTCAACTTTATTAATCCCCATGACATCATGTTTTTTGATGCGACCGGATCAATGGCTGAGCAACGAACTGACCCATTGCGCGTTTCGCCTTTAAAACCGGCACCGAACTCATCACTTTACAATACCCAACTGGACTTGAGCCTTCCGAACAGTTTTAACGATGACTTAAGTAAAAAGCCATCGGCCCATAGAGGTGATCAGAGCCTCGCAGATATCATGTACGGCCCGCTGCCTCATGACGATGAACCCGCCTGGTATAACCACCGTAACTATTATTACAACTGTATTCGCGATGTTGACCAGCATATTGGCTGCGTCCTCGACGCGCTACAACAATCCGGCCAGGCTGAACAGACCATCGTCGTTTTTACTTCCGATCATGGAGAAATGGCGGGAGCCCATGGAATGAGGCAGAAAGGACCTTCCATGTACAAAGAAAATATCGGTGTGTCACTTTATATCGACCACCCGGATTTCCCGGCCAGCGAGACCGATGCGCTGGCCACATCGGTGGATCTAATTCCGACCTTACTCGACCTATCAGGGATCCCCAATATCGATCCTTCAGCACGCTGGCCAGATCTGAAAGGGGTATCGCTGGCAGGCGCACTCAGTGGAAGCAAAACCGAAAGGGACCATAAAGGCATGCTAATCGATTATACCGCCACCTTATCCTGGGACGTTGACCTCATAGGAACCATCTTTGCCGGCCAGGCCATAGGTCATTTCACCCGTGCTGACAAGGCTAGAATGGCGGAAGGCATGTCATTGGATAACTATGCTTGTTTTCGCGGTATCAATGATGGCCGATACAAATTTGCACGCTACTTTAAGCCATCCGAGCATCATAGGCCGATGGACTGGCAGAGTCTGTCTACACACAATGAACTGGAGCTTTACGATACATTCGAAGACCCTGATGAATGCTGTAACCTAGCTGAAA
>CAZGCW010000172.1:0-8615 GCA_964524295.1 uncultured Pseudomonadales bacterium | reverse complement strand
TAGAACTGACGCCCGGTGTCAGCATGGTGAATGCGGCTGAAGTAGGCGACACCCAGGTTAACATTCGCGGCATCAATGGCGCCCGAGATGCGGAAAACAGTTTCGCCTTTTTGATCGATGGTATTCTGCACACCAATCCAGCCGCATTTAACCGCGAATTTACCAATCTACAACAGATTGAGGTTTTCAAAGGCCCTCAAGGCGCTATTTACGGACGCAGTGCCGCAGCTGGCGCAATTCTGGTAAGAACAACTAAACCAGGTAACCAGACTCAAGTTGCCGGCAAAATCAGCCTCGCTGAAGACCAGTCAGTCAATGGTGACATCAGTTATTCAGGTGCTTTAAAAGAAGACGAACTCTACCTGAGCCTATCCGCTGACTGGCGAAAATCAGATGGTTTTTACACCAATAGCTTTCAGAATAAAGATATTGTTGATAACTTCGAAGGATATAACATTAACGCTCGATTGGTGTGGGATGTGTCTGGGAATCTAAGCATCGATAGTAAGTTCCGTTATGGTGAAGTTGATGCATCGTCTATCGTTTTTAATTCCATTTTCCACCTGCCCGTATTTGCTGCGGCCACAGGGACTCCCGCTGCTTACCAGGACAGCAACGATGTAGACTATGTGTTTCAACCTAACATTGTCTCTGACAATGACATGGAAGCCCTTGAGTTTTCCGTTAAGTTCGATTACACCATGGAATGGGCGACCCTCACGGGCTGGTTCCTCTATAGTGATATAGATGACAATTTTATTGCTGACGGCACCTCCGCTGCATTTGGATTCTTTAATAACGACCCGGTATGTCAACAAAGTGTCCTTGACCTGAATGCGGCCGGTGTCGCACTGCCCTCACCTCAATTCATCGGAACATCTCCCGTGGGTGTTATCTTTGACCCGAATGGTTCCTTTTTAGGTGCCTATACCCCGACTACCTGTGATGGCATACAGGATGCAGTCCGTAATCAACAGGATTCCAGCTTCGAACTTCGACTAGCTTCCCCTGCAGATCAACAGTTACGCTGGATGACCGGCATCTACTTTCTCGATATCGACAGAGAAGTCGGTGTTGCCTTGAATAGAGATGGCGGTAATACACCAAATCGAGGCCTGCTCCAACTCGATGGCCAGAACATGACGGCATCTCTGACCCATGACCAGTTCGATACACAGGTCTTCTCTATCTTTGGGCAAATCGAATATGACATAAATGACTCAACAGAAATAGCCTTTGCCGTTCGCTATGATACTGAAGACAGGGACGTCTCCAGCCTGGTACCGACCGATGTCACCCAATCAGTCATAGACCTCAACTTCGATGGGGTATTTAATGACCCGCTCAATCCAGCACTGAGCAGCCTTATCAACCCCGATGGCACCATACCGGATAAAAACAAGTCGTTTTCCGAACTTCAGCCCAAAATTTCATTGACCTGGGATGCCACTGACACCACAAAGCTGTTTGCAAGTTGGGGAGTGGGATTCAAGGCGGGCGGTTTCAATAATTCCGGAAGTGCTGCGACGGTTAATATATTCATCAATGGATTTATCAACGGTGGCAATCCAAATGGTATTTTCTTTGCCGATGATATGGGCGTCCCCCTACCCGTCATCAATGATGATTACGAGGAAGAAACCTCTAGCGCATTCGAAGTCGGATTCAAGACCAGGCTATTGGGTGGTCGCTTGGAAGTCGAAGGCGCGGCTTATCATACGACCGTCGACAATATGCAGTTCTTTGAGTTCATGGTAGGGACATTTGGTCTGTTAAGAGTGGTCTCCAACATCGATGAAGTAGAAATCTCAGGCGCTGAACTTGGCCTTCGCTACAGAATCACCGACAACTTAAGTTTCTATGCTGGTGCAAATGTGACCGATAGTGAAATTTTGTCTAACAGCTCCCGCCCCGATACTATCGGTAATGTATCTCCCTACACGCCTGATTTTACCGTGAATGCAGGCGCTAACCTGATACTCCCAGTTACTAATAGTTTCGACTTTTTTGCCCGAATTGACGCGCAACTGATTGGTGAGACCTGGTTCCATACAGTCCAGGAAGGATCACGACCGACTATATTCCAGCCATTGTTTGAACTTGGATTCGGGGCTGGCGCAGGCGTCCTTGGCACGGCTGATTTCAGCAATGCACTACGAGATAGTTACTCCACCATCGATATTCGTGCCGGCTTCTCTGGCGATACCTGGACCCTTGCAGCCTTTGCTCTGAATGTCACCGATGAAAAGTATCCCGAGGAAATCATCCCTGCGCCGGAATTTGGCGGAACATTTGATCATCCAAATGCGCGGCGACGCTTTGGTGTAGAGCTGAGCATGAAATTCTAGAAGCGAATTAGCTGACGTTGCGACTTATAGCCAATGGACTGGGTGATCGGCTCCATTGGCTTGAGCCCTTGCGGGCCTTCACCGAACAACCCCGCTGACTCATTCATGACTCACCTTGAACTTAAAACCGCTTGGCTCTATGGGCTGCCCTCCTACCTGTTATGGGTTTAAAACCTGGAATAGAGCCGAGCCCGCGACTGGATACCGCCAAGTTGCCGTCACTAACAACCTACCCGAGTCAACAACCGTTCTGAGCCTGTGACCAAACAATCCCTGTAAAGACTTTTCCTTCTGAAACAATCACAATCATAACAAACACGCCAGAAGCCCTTGACCGATACCTGATCACTCAGCTAGCGGCTAAAATTTACTCAGTTCGCCACCAGAATCGTAGACCCTATACCTGTCTTTCAAGGGCAACAGAACTACCCCATGCTCATCATTAACCCTGAGTCAGGCATCAGCACGCGATCAAAAATGCTGACAACTCAGTCAACACTTGATCTGCTAGGTTTAAGTCCCTTCCGCCTGATGAACTCGATGGCGATCGTCTATTTAGGAATATCAGTTATGATCTTACTGAGAACGGACGGTCACCCGTCCGCCTGGCTTAAAGGACCGTACCATGGCTGCACGCATGCAATGAAAATTCATCCAACAGATAGACCCAACCTGGATACGGATGATCGCTGGGCGAAGCCGCTGGAGAAATACGCGGGCCAGTGGTTGCAACAACTACCAGGAAAGTATCTGAGTTTAGCAGCCCGCGGGCATTTACCAGAATTACAGGATTTGATTGCAACGCATCCTGACCTGTTAAATCGCCGAGGCGCTCATGGAAGAACCTTTCTGTTTGAAGCCATTAGAAAAAACAGGGTAGATACCGTGAACTGGTTACTCGAACAAGGTGCCGATATTGATCTGACCGGTTGTTACAACATAGAAACAATTGTGCAACTGAATCCCTTATCGGCAGCGCGCTGGTATGGCAGACCTGAACTCGCAGACAAACTAATTGCCCTGGGTGCAGTTAACGACCCTTTCCGGGCGGCCTTTAATAACGAATTATCCGCCCTTGAAGCGTTTCTGGACGAGGATCCTGATCTGATTAACGCTGAAGATCCTAAAGATCCACTCAATTACACACCCCTGATCAGTTTTGCGGTCGCCGGAAATCATAGCCGGCTGGTGAAAAAACTACTACAACTTGGGGCCAGCATCCAATGCTACAGTTTTCAATTACTGTTTATCGCAGCCCTGCGTGGTAACCACACAATATTAAAGCTATTGCTCGAACATGGGGCAAGCCCCCTGAGGGCTGACGCCAGACTATGGATGGCAAGCAATGATCTCAGCATCCTGAAATTACTTGTCGCGAGCGGTTTGTCCGCGAATCAACGCGACTATCATGGTCTATCTCCCCTGGCCTATGCCGCCAGGGGGGATAAAGGCTCCCATCCGGACAAACTGCGTCTGCTCCTATCTGAGGGTGCGGTCATTAACCAGGCAGGAGCCCACGACCGGACCGCACTGCATTATGCCGCGAGAGCGGGGTTTACAGAGGTGGTGGGACTGCTTCTGCAAGCCGGTGCCAATAAGAAACTGGTCGATGACCAGGGCAGAACTGCTTATGATGAGGCGGTTCTTAAACGAAAACTGGATTGCGCACAGCTTTTGAAGCCCGCCTAAAAACCAAAAACAGGTACCTGCTTTATAGGGGTTGATAGCGGAATCAATTCCCCTTTGGGCTCAGACCCTCAACTCAAAAATACGATCTCCTTCGAGGCGCCCGCAACCGGATGGATGCAGTCTGACAAATCCGTCATCACCTATCGCTGAGGCTTCTAGCCTAGATTGGCTAATACGGGCCGGGCTAAAGGGGCTCAGCGATTCTCAACAGTTGTTTACCCAAGTTCTGACCGGTGAACAGTCGTTGCAGTGTGTCCGGGATGTGCTCAAAACCCTCCTGCAAATCAATTTGGTATTTTAATTGACCCTCACCTATCCAAGCCAGCAGTTCAGCAATCGCTTCACTCGCTCTTGGCAGGTAATCCAACACAATAAACCCCTCCATACGGGCGCGCAGCGTGATCAAGTTCATCAAATTGGCCGGTCCGGGTTCGGGCTCAGTGGCGTTATAACCTGAGATCCCGCCACACATGACAATCCGAGCTTTCATGTTCATGTGGTTGAGTGCCGCTTCTAAAATATCACCGCCAACATTATCAAAGAAAATATCAAATTTGTTCGGGCAGGTTTCAGCGATACGGGCATCCACATCTTCATTTTTATAATCGATCACCTCATCAAACCCAACTTCCTGTTTCAACCACGCGCATTTTTCTGGACCCCCGGCGATCCCAACCACCCTACAGCCCTTAATCTTTGCAATTTGTCCTGCAACTGAACCGGTTGCACCCGCAGCCCCCGATACTAAAACCGTTTCACCCGGTTTGGGCTCACCTAGGTCCAGTAAGCCGAAATAAGCGGTCAACCCGGTAATCCCCAGCACCGACAACATCATTTCTGGGGTTACTCCAACCGGCAGTTTAGTCAAACCCATTGGCCCCTGCTCGGGAGCGGCGATGACAAAATCCTGCCAACCGCCCGTAGTCTGAACCAGGTCCCCTGCCCTAAAATCAGGATGTTCTGATGTTACAACCTGGCCGATGGAAGCCGCTCGCATAGGAGCGCCAATGGCCACCGGCGGCAAGTAACTTTCACGATCAACCATCCAACCCCGTTGCGTCGGGTCAAATGATAGATACAAATTTCTCACCAGAACCTCACCCGCCTTCGCTTCAGGAATGGGGGTTTCGGTATATTCAAAGTGATCTCGAGAGACCATACCATCTGGTCGCTTAGCCAGTAACCATTGTCGATTTGTGTTCATTGTATTTCCTTTTTAATTTTCTCGCGAAATTCGAAGCCCGGACAGATTGGTTAAGTGTCAGGCAAGCGGTCATCGATACTGTCTCACTGAGGTCATCAAACCATACTTAAGCCAATCTCAAGGGTAACGACCTGAGCCGCTGACCCGTGGCGCGATAAACCGCGTTCGCGACCGCTGGTGCTATCGGCGGTAATCCGGGCTCACCTACACCGGTGGGTTTATCTGTACTGTCAATAATTATGACCTCCACAGCGGGTGCCTCAGCCATTCGTAGGATGGGATAGCTATCAAAATTACTTTCCATCACCACCCCATCCTGAATCTGATGTTCGCCGTGTAATGCCGCGGTTAACCCATACATGATTGCGCCTTCCATTTGGGCTCTGACAATGTCTGGATTGACTGCAATACCGCAATCTACAACGCAGAGCACCTTATGTACCTGGATCTGGCCCCTTTCTACGGAAACTTCAGCAATTTCCGCTACATCTGTCAAAAAGGAATGGTGGGCGGCAAACCCAAGATAATGCCCCGCTTTGGGATGCATCCTTTGCAGCGCATCACCCGCCACTCGAATTACAGTTTGGAGTCGAGGATTGTTCTTCGTATTGTCCAAACGGAAAGCGACTGGGTCCTGCTTTAAGACTAATGCCAGTTCATCAATCATGGACTCTTTTGCAAAGGCGGTATAGGAATGTCCTACAGAGCGCCAGAAAGTCAGAGGGATGCCATGGTTTATGGTGGCATGTTTAACCCGCGTGTGGGCCTGATCGTAATCTTCAAACAGCCCTTCTATACTGGAAGGATCTGTAACCCAACCCTTTAGGGCACCTTCCGCCAGACCAACTGTCCAATCTATTAAGCCATCACCTAGACCCGGAAACAGCGCTGGCATCATATTTTTAATGGTATCTTCCGATATATTACCCCCGGCACGAGCCGCGTCCCAGGCTATGATTTTGCCCGCTGCACTGACTCCGGCCTTCAATCTCACAAGCGATGCTGGCCGATACAGGCCATGCTTGAGATCATCTTCCCGTGACCACAACAAATGGATGGGTTTGCCTGTAGCAACCGCGACCTGGGTTGCTTCAATGATGTGCGTTAAAGTACCCCGACGTCCGAATGCACCACCTAGATACATTTGATGAACTTTAACGCGTTCAGGGTCGATACCCGAGAACCTTGCAACCAGACCCCGCGCCGCTACGGGACCCTGAGTGCCGGACCAGACTTCAGCTTCATCACCCTGAATACGAACCACTGCATTCATCGGCTCCATGGGCGCATGTGACAAAAACGGGGTCCAATAGTCGGCCACCAGGACATGCTCAGCCGAGTCCCACTGCGCATCAACATCGCCTTCGTCTGTTGGCACCAAAGCTTCGTCAGAAGTTAATGCAACTTCATAGTCAAGCCGGATGGTCTCTGAATTAACCTTAGATAGCGGCACTGACGTCCAATTCACATTAAGAGCATCCGCGGCCATCTTCGCTTGCCAGTATTTTTCCGCGACCACAGCGACGCCACTACCGATTTCAATCACATCCGTAACCCCGGCCATTACCTTAATAGGTTCCGCATCAAAAGACTGAAGCTGAGCGCCTGCAACCGGTGAACGCTTTACCACGGCATGGTGCATTCCCGGTATATCAATATCGATACCATACACGGCAGTACCAGTAGACTTCGCCAGAGCATCGACACGAGTCGATTCTCGTCCGATGTACTTAAATGCGCTCTGGGGTTTGAGCGGAGCCTCCAACGGCGGACTCAGTGCCGCTGCAGTCCGCACAAATTGCCCATAGGGATAACGTTCAGACCCAACTAGGATTTCACCATTATCTGTGCTCATTTGATCCTGGGCTATGGCAAGGTCCTGTTCGGCTGCCGCCAATATCAGGGCGCGTGCATTCGCTCCCACCTGTCGCAGTTGTTCATAGTGGGCATGCGTTGCATTGCTACCGCCGGTGGCCTGAACCCCCATCCCCGGGTTGTTGTAATCTTCGTGCACACCGGCGAATCGAATCTCCATATCCAATGGGTCAAAATCAAACTCTTCACCAATTAATGTCGACAGCCCAGTGGTAACGCCCTGCCCCATTTCATCTCTCGGGGTATAAAACCGAAGCGTATTATCTGGTAACAATTGCAGGAAAGCATTGGGTATAAACCCACCCTCAGCCAATTCGATCGGCAGAGGCCCTGGCGAGGAACAACCAACCATGGAAAAACCAATCACCACACCACCGCCCACGACTGCGGTTGTTTTAAGAAACCGACGACGCGAAACATTTTCAATCTGCATGGGTTATACCTCCTGCTTGGCGCTAAGCGCATTACGGAACTGAGGCATAGCATCGCTGGCTGCAAGCACCGCCTGCTTAATCCGCGGATAACAGCCACAACGACAAATATTGCCCGAAAGTGCAGTTTCAACTTCAGCCGGAGAGGGTGAGGGGTTGTCATCGAGCAAAGCAGCAGCAGACATGATTTGGCCGGACTGACAGTACCCACACTGAGGTACCGAATGAGCGACCCATGCCTTCTGTAGTGGATGAAGATCATCAGCATCGGCCAGGCCCTCGATTGTGGTCACATGTTTGTCAGCCACGGCAGCAACTGGTAATACACAGGTTCGAACAGCCATCCCATCGAGGTGCATGGTACAGGCACCACAAAGACCCGCACCACACCCGAATTTAGACCCCTTTAATTTAAAAGTATCTCGAATAATCCATAGTAACGGCGTATTCGGATCCTCTGCCGTCGAGACCACTTCACCGTTTAATTTGAATTCAATCATCTGCTACTTCCTCCCTGCTAAATTACCTAAAAATTTATCACCTGAATTACAATCAAGTCCCGACAATATCCTAAATACCAGCACGAATCCCCGCCAGGATACGCCGACCGTTTACCAAATATCTTGCATAGATGTCATATGATCCAATCGACTCAACCACGTCTTGAGGCAAGAGTCCGGGATCAATTTTCGGGCCTTGATCCACTTGTGCGACCCCCAGAAGAAAGGTTCCCACCGAGACCACTGCCTCCATCGCCTCATCCTCAGATAAGCCTAAGCAGTTTTCGGCTGTCTCGGCATGCGCCACCATCACATGGTGCCAACGTTTTTTGTGCGCGATCAAAGCGGCCGTTGAAATATTATGTTCGATAAGAAGATCGAGCCGAGTCAGTAGCGGCAATAATAACGGGTCCAGCTGCACGGATTGAAACAGCAAGGTTAACCATACCGTGTCGGTTAGAGACCCCTTGCCAACTGCATTTTGCATCTCATCCGCCCAACGATCCAATTTAGCCTCGATCAACGCCAGAAGTACCGCCTCCCTGGTTTCGAAATATAGATAAACGGT
>CAZGCW010000171.1:0-8618 GCA_964524295.1 uncultured Pseudomonadales bacterium | reverse complement strand
TGATCTTCTGATTCCTAGGGGTACGATGATCGATGAGTCATGGATGGACCGAATCGAGGAATTAGGGATTGATGAAGTTAAAGTCAGCTGTGCTATTACTTGCGAGACTCGCTACGGTATTTGCAGTAACTGCTATGGTCGAGACCTCGGAAGGGGGCATCTGGTGAATATAGGTGAGGCGGTCGGCGTGATTGCTGCCCAGTCCATCGGTGAACCAGGAACTCAGTTGACCATGCGGACTTTCCATATTGGTGGAGCGGCATCTCGGGCAACAGCGGTTGATAATGTTCAAGCCAAGCATGCGGGTGTGGTACGTTTGCATAACCTCAAAACTATCGAAAAACCCAGTGGCGAGTTGGTTGCAATTTCCAGGTCTGGGGAAGTCGCCATCGCTGATCAGCAAACCGGCAAGGAAAGAGAGCGTTATAAAATCCCCTACGGTGCACTATTGAAAAATGCGCCGGGTGACGTCATCGATGCTGGCGCTATCGTGGCTACTTGGGATCCGCACACTCACCCCATTGTGACGGAAGTGGCCGGTAAGATTATTTTTGAAGCCATGGAAGAAGGTATCACCATTCGTCGCCAGACGGATGAACTCACCGGGTTGACCAGCATTTCTGTGATAGATCCGAAAGATCGACCCAGCACGGGTAAAGATATGCGACCGGCCGTCCAGTTAGTTGATAAAAAAGGCAAGGCATTGTTGTTATCGGGTACGGATGTTCCAGCGCATTACTTCCTCGAGGCTAATGCGATCCTGGGTCTGGAAAATGGTGATACCGTCAGTACCGGTGATGTTATTGCGCGGATTCCACAAGAGGGTTCAAAAACCCGGGATATTACCGGGGGTTTGCCTCGAGTGGCGGACCTATTTGAAGCGCGTAAACCGAAGGAAGCTGCAGTATTAGCAGAGATCACAGGGACCGTGAGTTTTGGCAAGGAAACCAAGGGTAAGCGACGTCTGATTATCACCCCTACGGAACCGGGTCAGTTGCCTGATGATGCGGATCACTATGAGGTGCTGATACCCAAATGGAGACATATGACAGTATTCGAAGGTGAGCATGTCGAAAAAGGCGAAGTGGTATCAGACGGTCCGGAAAATCCACATGATATCCTGCGCTTAAAAGGGGTTGAGGCACTGGCAAATTATATTTCCAAAGAGATCCAGGATGTTTATCGTCTGCAGGGCGTTAAGATCAATGATAAGCACATTGAAGTCATTGTCTGTCAAATGCTGCGGAAGGTTGAAGTCACCAGACCAGGTGAGTCTGATTTTGTGAAGGGTGAGCAGGTTGAACTGAATCAATTCCTTGAAGTAAATGACCGTTTGCAGGCTGCTGATGAAGAGCAGGTGACGGGTAACAGGGTCTTGCTTGGTATTACCAAAGCATCCCTAGCCACGGAATCCTTTATCTCCGCCGCGTCTTTCCAGGAGACGACGCGGGTGCTTACCGAGGCGGCAGTGACAGGAAAGCGCGATTATCTGCGTGGTTTGAAAGAAAATGTCATTGTAGGAAGGCTGATCCCAGCAGGTACCGGCCTTAGTTATCACAGTGAGCGCAAGCAACGCCGTGAAAGGGATCATGAGGAACCTACTGTGAGCGTGAGTGAAGTAGAGCAGGCGCTCAGTGAAGCCTTGAATTCAGGCGAAGTTTAAGGAATCTGGATTTGATTGAGGGCGAGAAGGCAGCAATGGTTGACTCGCGTGCAGTGGGTCATTAGAATGCGCCACTCTTGCGAGTGAGTGCTTCGCGGTCACCCGTGGAAACAAGGAGTGTTTGAACATGGCTAGAATAAGCCAATTAGTAAGGAAGCCGAGACGGCGGAAGGTTACAAAAAGTGATGTGCCGGCGTTGCAGGCTTGTCCTCAGAAGAGAGGGGTGTGTACCCGTGTCTATACGGTGACACCGAAAAAGCCTAATTCGGCACTACGTAAAGTGTGTCGAGTCAGGTTAACCAATCAGATGGAAGTAACATCTTATATTGGTGGTGAGGGCCATAATTTACAGGAACACTCAGTGGTCCTGATTAGAGGTGGGCGAGTCAAGGACTTGCCGGGTGTTCGTTACCATGTTGTTCGTGGCACGCTTGATGCCACCGGTGTGAGTGATCGGATGCAGGGTCGTTCTAAATACGGAACGAAACGTCCAAAAGCCTAAACCAGTTATTGAGCACTTAGACCTTTAAACGGGTTTGAGAGTAAGGTCGAGCCACAAGGTCTCGAATCACCTGAAGAGAGAAAAGTCATGCCAAGAAGACGAGTCCCGGAAAAAAGAGACATCATTCCTGATCCCAAGTATGGGAATCAAACGCTTGCAAAATTCATGAATCATGTCATGGAAAGTGGCAAGAAATCAGTCGCTGAAAAAATTGTTTATGGTGCACTGGATCGTATCCAGAGCAAATCCGGTGGAGACCCATTAGAAGTTTTTGATGCGGCTCTAGAAGCCGTAGCTCCCTCAGTAGAAGTCAAATCACGGCGAGTAGGCGGTGCAACCTATCAGGTCCCAGTTGAAGTTCGACCCTCGAGGCGTACAGCCCTGGCCATGCGTTGGTTGGTTGATATGGCCCGGAATCGGGGGGAAAAATCCATGGCAATGCGTCTGGCTGGAGAGCTGCAGGATGCCGCTGAAGGTCGTGGCGCCGCCGTACGTAAGCGTGAAGATACTCATCGTATGGCAGAGGCTAATCGCGCCTTCGCCCATTATCGCTATTAAATAGTAGTAACTACCAGGGTGAGGCTACCGTCGTGCCTAGATCAACGCCTATCGGCCAATACCGTAACATTGGTATTGTCGCTCATGTGGATGCGGGTAAAACCACCACCACGGAGAGAGTCCTCTTCTATAGCGGCCTGTCGCACAAGATAGGCGAAGTCCATGATGGTGCTGCCACGATGGACTGGATGGAGCAGGAGCAGGAACGGGGTATCACGATCACGTCAGCGGCGACGACCATTTTCTGGTCTGGTAGCGAGAAACAATTCAATGAGTATCGAATCAATATAATTGATACTCCAGGTCATGTTGATTTTACTATCGAAGTTGAGCGTAGTTTGCGGGTTCTTGATGGGGCCGTAGTCGTATTCTGTGGGTCTTCCGGGGTTGAACCCCAGTCCGAGACAGTCTGGCGGCAGGCGAACCGGTATGGAGTCCCGCGAATTGTTTTTGTTAATAAGATGGACAGGGCCGGTGCGGACTTTCTCCGCGTCGTTGATCAGATTGAAGACAGGCTAGGTGCTACGCCCGTACCTGTTCAGTTAGCCATTGGCGCTGAAGATGGTTTTGAGGGGGTTATTGACCTTGTCAAAATGAAAGCCCTTTACTGGAATAAAGAAGATCTCGGCCTGACTTTCACAGAAAAAGCCATCCCCACCGAACTTGCTGAGTTTGCCCAGGAATACAGGGAGAACATGGTCGAGGCGGCTGCTGAGGCCAATGACGATTTAATGGCTAAGTATTTGGATGGCGAAGAGTTGACCGTGGCCGATATTAAGATGGGGCTGCGCAGTCGAACATTGAATAATGAAATCGTACCGGCTTTGTGTGGTTCGGCTTTTAAGAACAAAGGCGTGCAAACCATGCTTGATGCGGTGATTGACTATTTACCGGCGCCCGATGAAGTCGAGACGATCAAGGGTTATTTGGATGACGCCTCTGAAACGCCGGCCGAAAGAGCCGCAGATGATAAGCAGCCGTTTGCTGCCCTGGCCTTTAAAATTGCCACAGATCCTTTTGTGGGAGCGCTCACTTTTTTCAGGGTCTACTCTGGCGTCCTGAATTCGGGGGATGCAGTTTATAACCCGGTTAAGGGAAAGAAAGAACGTGTCGGCCGAATGGTGCAGATGCATTCTAATGATAGAAAGGAAATTAAGGAAGTTCGGGCTGGAGATATTGCGGCTGCTATTGGCCTGAAATTAGCAACTACGGGTGACACACTGTGTGCTGAAAACCAGGTGATAACCCTGGAAAGGATGGAGTTCCCCGAGCCCGTTATTCATGTTGCCGTTGAGCCGAGATCCCAGGCAGACCAGGAAAAAATGGGCGTCGCGCTGAGTAAGCTGGCGACCGAGGATCCCTCATTTAGAGTTCAGACTAATGAAGAGACGGGACAAACGATTATAGGCGGGATGGGTGAGTTGCACCTGGATATCATTGTTGAGCGTATGCGTCGTGAATTCAGTATTGAAGCAAATATAGGTAAGCCGCAGGTGGCTTATCGGGAAACCATACGTCAAGTCGTTGAATCTGAGGCAAAATTTATTCGGCAAACCGGGGGACGAGGCCAGTATGGTCATGTTTGGTTGAGGTTGGAGCCCCTTGACGGCGAGGCCTATGAATTTGAGGATGCGATCGTCGGTGGAGCCGTGCCGAGGGAGTATATCAGCGCAGTTGATAAGGGTATTCGTGAGCAGATGAACAATGGTGTGCTGGCAGGATATTCGCTGGTGGGGCTTAAAGCAGTTTTGTTTGATGGCTCCTACCATGATGTTGATTCAAATGAAGTGGCTTTTAAGGTGGCTGGTTCGATTGCGCTTAAGGATGGTGCCCTGAAGGCTCGGCCAGTTCTATTAGAGCCTGTTATGAAAGTTGAGGTCGTGACACCGGAGGAGCACTATGGTGACATTATCGGTGATCTAAATCGACGCCGGGGTGTCGTGCTCGGAATGGAAGACGTCGCTGCCGGCAAAGCAGTCAGAGCTCAGGTACCGCTTGCAGAAATGTTTGGTTATGCCACTGATATGCGATCCGCGACTCAGGGGCGGGCCACTTTTTCTATGGAGTTCGAGCAATACAAGGAAGTGCCGGATAGCGTTGCGGAAGCGGTGATTAGTAAGTCTAGTTGATAATTAGTTGAGAGGTGAAGTATGTCCAAAGAGAAGTTTGAACGAACTAAACCCCACGTTAATGTGGGCACGATCGGCCACGTAGACCACGGTAAGACGACGTTAACGGCGGCGATTACCAAGGTTTGTGCGGAAGCCCACGGAGGTGAATTTAAAGCCTTTGATGCGATAGATAATGCACCTGAAGAGCGTGAGCGCGGGATTACCATTGCGACTTCTCACGTTGAGTATGATTCGACTACGAGGCATTACGCGCATGTTGATTGTCCAGGGCACGCTGATTATGTGAAGAACATGATCACGGGAGCGGCGCAAATGGATGGGGCCATTTTGGTGGTGTCAGCGGCAGATGGTCCGATGCCACAGACCCGAGAGCATATATTGCTGTCTAAGCAGGTCAGTGTTCCCTACATTGTTGTGTATTTGAACAAGGCGGACATGGTCGATGACGAAGAGCTTTTAGAGTTGGTTGACATGGAAGTGCGAGAGTTGCTGGATCAGTATGAATTTCCAGGTGATGATACGCCGATTATTGTGGGCAGCGCACTGAAGGCGTTAGAGGGTGATTCCTCAGACATTGGTGTTCCATCGATAATGAAGTTGGTTGAGACATTGGATAGTTACATTCCCGAGCCTGAGCGAGCCATTGACCAGCCATTTTTGATGCCGGTTGAGGATGTATTTTCGATATCAGGACGTGGTACCGTGGTTACGGGACGGATTGCCCGGGGTATTGTCAAGGTTGGTGATACGGTTGAGATCGTGGGTATCCGAGAAACAGCGGAGACGACCTGTACGGGTGTAGAGATGTTTCGCAAGTTGCTGGATGAAGGTCGAGCGGGCGAGAATGTGGGGATATTGCTGCGGGGTACCAAGCGAGAAGAAGTTGAGCGTGGTCAGGTATTATCTCAGAAGGGTACGATCAAGCCGCATACGAAATTCGAAGGCGAGGTTTACGTTCTGTCGAAGGATGAAGGTGGTCGACATACGCCGTTTTTCAAGGGTTATAAGCCGCAGTTTTTCTTTGAGACGACGGATGTTACTGGTAGTGTAGAATTACCTGCTGGGACAGAGATGGTGATGCCTGGAGATAATGTTCTGATGGATGTGGAGCTTATTGCGCCGATTGCGATGGAGGAAGGTCAGCGATTTGCGATTCGGGAAGGGGGTCGAACCGTTGGAGCAGGCGTTGTTACCAAGATCAAATCCTAGTTAGGGGATTGAAACTGGGATGATATCTAGAGTCTTGAAGGTGATCGAATAATCTTATCCTGAGAGTTTTGAGTGGGTCAGCTAGGCCAGTAGCTCAATTGGCAGAGCAGCGGTCTCCAAAACCGCAGGTTGGGGGTTCGATTCCCTCCTGGCCTGCCAAGCTGGCTGGCCACCTTGGGGGAGCGCTTTTCTTGGGTTAGATTCTGGGGAAGTAAAGATGAGAAGGCAGAAGTAAATCGGCCTTTGGGAAACAAGCCGTACAATGTGCGATGTTGATGACCCGTACCTTTACTCAGAACAGATCTGGACATCAAATTAAAAGCGAATACAAGAGCAGAAGTAATTACCAGGAATAAAATGGCAAGCACATCTATAGAAAATACAAGCCGTTTGGATAGTCTTAAGTGGCTGGTTGTGCTTGGTGTATTAGCTGGTGGTATCTATGGCAATACGCAGTTTGCTGAGGTCACCCTTCTTTATAGGGTAATGGCTGGTTTGGTGGTGTTTGCAGTTGCAATATTGGTCAGCCTACAGACCCGAGTGGGTAAATCGGTCTGGGATTTGGCCAAGGAAGCGAGGGTTGAGATAAGGAAGGTGGTATGGCCATCTCGACAGGAAACTACCCAAACAACATTAATTGTAGTGGTCGTTGTGATTTTTGTAGCCTTGATTCTATGGGGTATGGATTCTACTTTGAGTTGGTCTATTAGCAGTATTATTGGTTAATGACTAAGAAAGGGCAGGTGCTTTAGTGAATAAAAGTTGGTATGTAGTACACGCTTTTTCAGGCTATGAAAAGCAGGTTATGCGTGCCCTGTTAGAACGCATAGAGTTATCTGGGCTTCAGGATCGCTTTGGGGAAATTCTGGTCCCATCAGAAGAAGTTGTTGAGATGAAGGCGGGCAAGAAGCGTCGCAGTGAAAGGAAATTCTTCCCGGGTTATGTGCTGGTGGAAATGATTCTGGATGATGATACCTGGCACCTGGTCAAGGAAACACCAAGAGTAATGGGATTTATCGGTGGTAAGGCAGATAAGCCTGCTCCCATTTCGGCAGCAGAAGCCTCGGCTATCCTGCAGCGAGTTCAAGTAGGCAGTGAACAGATTACGCCCAAGACTATGTACGAGCCTGGTGAGTTGGTCCGAGTGACTGACGGACCGTTCAACGATTTTAACGGGGTCGTCGAAGAAGTAAATTACGAGAAAAATCGACTGCACGTCGCAGTGACAATTTTTGGCCGATCTACGCCGGTCGAATTAGACTTTGGTCAGGTTGAGAAAGGCTGACCGAAGACATTAATTTAGTGCGGCCTATGCCAACTGCCCACTATTTACGGGGACCTGATAATTTGCCGAAGGGTAAGTGAAGCAGGGCTTGAACCCAAAGGAGAGAACGACAAATGGCGAAGAAAATAGATGCTTATATTAAGCTGCAGGTTCCTGCTGGTCAGGCTAACCCAAGTCCTCCTGTGGGCCCTGCTTTGGGCCAGCGCGGTGTGAATATCATGGAATTCTGTAAAGCGTTCAATGCTGAAACGCAATCCATTGAGCCTGGCATGCCGATTCCGGTGGTCATTACGGTTTATTGTGATAAGAGTTTTACATTTATCAGGAAGACCCCTCCAGCGTCGATTTTATTGAAAAAAGCGGCCGGAATTACCAGTGGTAGTGCAGAGCCTCATATCAATAAAGTGGGTAAGGTCAATCGAGCTCAATTAGAAGAAATTGCGACCATGAAAATGCCAGATCTCACAGCAAGAGATATGGATGCCGCGGTAAAAACGATTGCCGGTAGCGCACGTAGTGCAGGCATTGAAGTGGAGGGTGTATAGATGGCCAAGCTAAGCAAAAGAATTAAAGCTTATCGTGAGAAAGTCGATCAATCTAAATCGTACAGCATTGATGATGCGGTTGGCCTGCTCAATGAACTGTCTTCTGTGAAATTTAAGGAATCCATTGACGTCAGTATTAACCTTGGCGTTGATCCAAGGAAATCAGACCAGGTAGTCAGAGGCGCCACTGTGTTACCCAATGGCACCGGCAAGACTGTACGAGTCGCTGTGTTTGCACAGGGAGAGAAGGCCGAAGAATCAACGGCAGCAGGCGCAGACATCGTAGGTATGGATGACCTGGCGGAACAGATTAAAGCGGGCAATCTTAATTTTGATGTGGTCATCGCAACGCCGGATTCTATGCGGGTGGTGGGCCAGTTAGGACAGATACTCGGTCCCAGAGGGTTGATGCCTAATCCTCGTCTGGGCACGGTAACAGCTGATGTTGCTGAAGCTGTGCAAAATGCCAAAGCAGGCCAGTTACGATATCGAACCGATAAAAACGGCATCGTCCACGGTGGTGTTGGCCAGGTGGGTTTTAAAGCGGCGGCGATAAAAGAGAACCTTGAGGCATTGCTGACGGATCTTAAGAAGGTCAAACCAGCATCCGCAAAAGGCGTTTATGTAAAAAAGGTCACCTTGTCGACAACGATGGGTGCCGGAATTTCTATAGATCAGGCTTCTCTGGAAGCGTGATTTAAAAAGTACTTTGGAGTGGCTGACC
>CAZGCW010000170.1:0-8654 GCA_964524295.1 uncultured Pseudomonadales bacterium | reverse complement strand
GGGCAAATAATTCAGGTGGCAGTGATAGTTTTACAATCAATATTACTGTTAGTGGCACTGGGATCCATATATTCTACCCATATGACAATCATGTTGTAGCTGTTAACTATTCGATCGGTCCACAATTCCCCTCAAGGTCAGGAGCAACTGTAATCAATTGGTCAATCACTCCTGAACTGCCTAGTGGCATGCAATTTGGAGAACTTAATGGAACGATTTGGGGCACTCCAAACTTAGAAATTACAGCAACTGAATTTACGGTTACTGGTTATGGATTGGAAGTAAATGGTACTACAATAATCACCATTGCAGTATTGTCTGATTATGATAAAGATGGAATTCCTGACCTTACTGATGATGATGATGACGATGATGGTTGGGATGATGTGGTTGAAACCGCCTGCGGTAGTGATTCCAAGGATTCTGATGATTATCCAAATGATACTGATGCAGATGGTACTTGTGATGCAAATGATGATTTCTCAGACTTACCAATTATCCTGCTATATCCAGCGGAGTCTCTAGAACTATCACTGAATGTTGAGATGGATGAACACATTCCAAATGTTGGTGGAGGAGATATACTAACCTGGGAAATATATCCAGCACTGCCGCAAGGAATGGAGTTTAGTGGAATAAGTCCCGCACGTTCCTCATCTCATAATGGAACAATCAGTGGAAATCCTAACGAATTGTCTGACCCCCTAACCTACACTATTTGGGCGAATAATTCACAATACCAATCATCATTCTCAATACTGATTTCAATTCTTAATGATACTGATTTAGATGGAACTCCAGATGTTTATGACCCAGATGATGATGGTGATGATTGGACTGATGAACTTGAAGAGTATTGCTCGACTGACCCACTGGATGTAAATAGCGTTCCAACAGATTTGGATAACAATAGCATCTGTGACCAAGTTGAAGATCAAGACGGAGATGACATAAGAACGATTAACATCGAAGACGAGATGCGCCAATCCTATGTGGATTATGCGATGAACGTGATTGTCGGCAGAGCACTTCCTGATGTCAGGGATGGCCTCAAACCCGTTCATCGACGCGCCTTGTTTTCCATGAGCGAGCAGAACAATGCGCATAATCAGAAAATCAGCAAGAGTAGTAGGTGATGTTATTGGTAAATACCATCCTCATGGCGATACTGCGGCCTATGACACGATTGTCAGGATGGCACAGGATTTTAACATGCGCTATCCATTGGTAGATGGCCAGGGTAATTTTGGCTCGCTGGATGGGGACTCAGCTGCAGCGATGCGTTATACCGAAATACGCATGGAAAAAATTGCCCAGGAATTGCTTGCAGATCTGGATAAGGAAACCGTCGATTTCATGGATAATTATGATGGTACGCTGCAGATGCCGGTCGTCCTGCCGGCAAGGGTACCAAACCTGCTGGTGAATGGCTCCAGCGGTATTGCGGTCGGATTTGCCACCAATATCCCACCCCATAACCTGACCGAAGTCGTGGGTGCCTGTATCGCCCTGATTGATAATCCAGAACTGGATATTGATGGTTTGATGGAATATATATCGGGTCCTGATTTTCCTACGGCTGCGATAATCAATGGTCGCGCTGGTATTGTTCAGGCATACCGTACGGGCCGGGGCAGAATCCAGATACGAGCACGTTGCGAGATAATAGAGGATGAGAAAACTGGCAAGAGCACCATTATCATCAAGGAAATTCCATTTCAGGTGAATCGTGCCAAATTAATAGAGAAAATTGCTGAACTGCATAAAGATAAAAAGATCGAGGGTATTACGGACCTTCGAGATGAGTCTGCTAAAGATACTCGGGTCGTTATTGAATTGCGCCGTGATGTTGTACCTGAGGTGATGCTAAACAATCTCTACGCACAGACCCAGTTACAAAGTGTGTTTGGCATTAATATCGTTGCCCTGGTCGACAATCAGCCAACAGTATTGAATTTAAAGCAGGTGCTTGATTATTTCATCATGCATCGTCGAGAGGTAGTGACGCGTCGAACGGTGTTCCTGCTTAGGAAAGCCAGGGCCAGGGGCCATGTCCTGGAGGGTCTCGCTGTTGCCCTGTCGAATATCGATGCGATCATAGAATTGATCAAAAACTCAGAAGATGCGCAGGAAGCCAGGATCAAATTACTGGAACAACCCTGGCGTTCCACTACCGTCGCGGAAATGCTGGAAAGGGCCGGACCTGATGCAGCCAAGCCGGACGATCTTGAGGATTTTTATGGTCTGAAGGCTGATGGGCTTTATTACCTGTCGCCTGAGCAGGCTCAGGCCATTCTGGAGATGCGATTGAATCGCTTGACCGGTCTCGAACAGGAAAAACTGCTCAAAGAATACAAAGAGATCATTGATACGATTTCTGAATTGCTGGAGATTTTACGAAACGATATCCGGTTGATGGAGATAATCAGAGAAGAACTGATCGCCGTTAGAGATGAATATGGCGATGAGCGCATGACCGAAATTGTTGAGTCTCAGGAAGACCTGACCACCGAGGACCTGATCACACCCCAGGATATGGTGGTGACATTGTCTAACGGCGGTTACGCTAAAACCCAGCCTTTGTCTGACTATCAGGCCCAGCGTCGTGGTGGGCGCGGCAAGTCGGCGAGCGCAGTCAAAGATGAAGATTTCATAGAACGACTGTTGATCGCCAACAGCCATGATACGATTTTGTGCTTTTCTAATATGGGTAAGGTGTACTGGCTGAGAGTATTCCAGATCCCTAGCGCGAGCCGAACGGCCCGCGGTAGGCCCATCGTTAATATCCTGCCATTAGAAGAGGGAGAAAGAATCACCGCCATGCTTCAGGTTACAGCCTTTGTGGAAGATCAGTTCATTTTCATGGCGACTTCTAATGGAACTGTTAAGAAAACCCCGCTCATGGATTTTGCAAGGCGTCGCAGTACCGGCCTCATTGCCATAGAGCTCGAACCAGGTAATACCCTCGTCGATGCATCAGTAACAGATGGGTCGAGGGATATCATGTTATTTAGTACTGGGGGACGGGCCATTCGTTTTAAAGAATCTAATGTAAGAGCCATGGGTAGAACCGCTCGGGGTGTTCGCGGTATCAAATTGCGCGAGTCGGAAAAGCTGATTGCTTTAATTGTTCCAGAAGCGGATGGAACGCTGTTGCTGGCAAGTGAAAATGGCTTTGGTAAACGCACCCAGATAAGTCATTTTTCGGTGATTGGGCGAGGCGGCCAGGGTGTGATCAGCATTAAGTTATCCGACAGGAATGGTGCACTGGTGGGTGTGGTGCAGGTTTCCGATACTGACGAAGTTCTGCTTATCAGTGACCAGGGTACGATGGTACGTACCCGTGTGATGGAGGTTTCTGTTCAAGGTAGAAACACGCAGGGTGTCAGGCTTATTAATTTGTCTGCGGAAGAGCATTTAGTGGGTCTGGCGACGGTGCAGGAACCTGAAGATGAAGATGAAGGTGAAGGTGAGGGTGAAGGTGAAGGTGAGGGTGAAGAATCAATGCCGGAGGCAGAGGTAGACGCAAGCCAAACGCCGGCTGCTGGAGACCAGACTGATGACTGAGGAGTCCAAAGATATGGACCTTGAGGCATTGCGCGACCAAATTGATCGAATCGACCAGGAAATGCTGGTGCTGATTAATAACCGGGCTGATTATGCCATGCAGGTAGCCGAGGCTAAAGTCGCCGCATCGGAAGAAACCCCACCGGTATTTTATAGACCAGACCGAGAAGCGCAGGTATTACGAAATCTGGCGACCCAGAATCCAGGGCCGATGAGCTCGAAAAACGTCACGCTGATATTTCGCCAGATCATGTCGGCCTGCCTGGCTCTGGAAGAGCCCATGCGGATAGCCTATCTCGGGCCAGAAGGGACATTCACCCAGGAAGCGACCTTGCAACACTTCGGTAATGCTATTGTCGGCCAGCCCATGGTGACGGTCGATGATATCTTTCGGGAGGTTGCGTCGGGAAATGTTCATTATGGGGTCGTGCCCGTTGAAAATTCCAGTGAAGGGGTCATCAGTCATACTCTGGATAATTTCCTTAGTTCGGCTTTGCGTATTTGTGGTGAGGCAGAATTACGGGTACATCATCACCTCATGGTGGCACCAGGGGGGACGGGTCGTATTGATAGAATTTGTTCTCATCAGCAGACTTTGGGGCAATGCCGACATTGGTTGGATAGCCATTATCCGAATGTCGAGCGTATTCCTGCCAGTAGTAATGCTCAGGCTGCCATGATTGCCAAGGAAGATGCGCATAGCGCGGCGATTGCCGGTGAGATCGCGGCAGAGATATACGAGTTGGAGGTATTAGCAAGTAATATCGAAGATCAAATCGATAATACGACGCGCTTTATTGTGGTGGGTCGTGAAGAAGTTGCGCCCAGTGGCGGTGATAAAACCTCGATCATGGTTTCTATGGAAAACAAACCTGGTGCTCTTTTTAAAGTACTTGAGCCGTTTCATCGAGCTGGGGTTTCGTTAACATCTATTGAAACCCGGCCCTCCAAAGCCGGCAAATGGTCGTATGTTTTTTTTATTGATTTTGAAGGTCATGTTTCGGACTCATCCATCCAGAATTTGTTGGAAGAAGTTGATCGTGGTGCCCTGGAAATTAAACTCCTTGGGAGTTATCCAAGAGCATTGCAAGTATGACCAAAGAGATTATTGCAACTGCAAATGAAGCGATTACCCAATTGCAACCTTACTCACCAGGGAAACCAACGGATGAGCTGGAACGTGAATTAGGTTTGAGTAGGATTACAAAATTAGCCAGCAATGAAAATCCGTTGGGGCCTTCGGAAAAGATTTCAGCTGGCTTAGGGCAGATAATCCAGGAATTAACGCGTTATCCTGATGGCAGCGGCTATCACCTGAAGCAGAGGCTCAGCGAAATCCATCAGGTGGAGATGGATCAGATTACACTGGGTAATGGTTCTAATGATGTTTTAGAACTGGTGGCGCGAGTGTTTCTCGGTCCAGGCTCGGAGGCTATCGTAGCGCAGCACTCTTTTGTTGTATTTAGCCTGGTTACACGGGCCTTGGATAGCCAATTGAAGATCATCCCCGCGCTCAGTTATGGCCAAGATCTGTCTGCGACGCTGGCGGCAGTGACGGCTCAGACTAAAATGATTTTCATTGCTAACCCCAATAACCCAACAGGCACTTGGCTGACAGAAAAGACAATCCGGTCGTTCCTGGATAAGCTGCCAAAACAGGTGGTTGTTATTTTAGACCAGGCTTATTTTGAATATGTGGGTGAACCGGATTACCCTGATGGGATTAAACTCATTCGGCATTATCCCAATCTGGTAGTGACACGAACTTTTTCAAAGGCCTATGGTTTAGCGGCTTTACGACTGGGTTATGCCGTGAGTCAAAGTGATATTGCAGATTTAATGAACCGGGTAAGACAACCCTTTAATGTCAATCAGGTCGCCCTGGCCGCGGCCATGATTGCATTGGATGATCAGGATTATGTTGACCGATCTGTGCAATTAAATAGCGAGGGAATGCAGCAGATGATCGCCATGACAACCGAATTAGGTTTACCGGTGATACCCTCCGTGGGGAACTTCATTTGTATTGATTTTGGTCGAGAGGCGGGGCCTATTTATGAAGGGCTACTAAGACTGGGGGTCATTGTTCGGCCGGTAGGAATGTACGAACTGCCCAGTTTCCTTCGGGTGACCATTGGCACTGAAGATGAAAACCTGCATTTCTATACTGCGCTGAAGAAAGTACTGAAAAAGCAATGAAGCTAGCGCTCCGGCAAATAGGAATTATTGGCTTAGGACTCATCGGGGGATCCCTAGCCGCAGCGGTTAAGTCCAGATTCAGTTCTGTACAGATAAATGCTTATGATACTGATCAGGATGCCCTGCGTAGAGGCTTGAGCAATGGGTTGATTGATGTCGCCTGTGATTCTGTGCAGCAGTTGGCAGAGAACGCAGAACTGATCGTCCTGGCCGTACCGGTCAATTCGGCTAAGGCAAGTTTAATTCAGTTAGCGAAATTTAAGGGCATCCTGACCGATGTAGGCAGTGTCAAGGCGCCATTGTTGAACGGCGCCAGAGCGGTTTTTGGTGATCTTTCTCAGGTTGTACCAGGTCATCCTATTGCTGGATCGGAAAAACAGGGCGTTGAAGCTGCTGATGCGGCGTTATTCAGTGACCATAAAGTGATTCTGACGCCCACCTCGGATACCCGGGCTGAAGCAATTGAAGTGGTAACACAGCTATGGCATTCCGTGGGTGCCATCGTGCTCACGATGGAGGTAGACGACCATGACCGTATCTTGGCTCAAACCAGCCATTTGCCTCATCTACTGGCCTATGCACTGGTTGATTTACTTGCGGTGGAAAATGAAGATCTGGCCGTATTTCAATATGCCGCCGGTGGGTTCCGTGATTTTTCAAGGATTGCTGCTTCTGATGTCAACATGTGGCGGGACATATTTATGAGTAATCGGAAGGAGTTATTAGCCGCTGTCAGAACATTTCGTGCACGGTTAGAAGTTTTGGAAACGCTCATTGAGGATGATCATATTGATCAGCTGGAACAAGTTCTCAGTAGAGCCAAAGCCGCGAGAGATTATTTTTCATCCATTAACGACAGTTAATGGTTGATATGACGTTTAGATGGGAAAGGGGCCTTGCTGTCGGGTATGTAAATTAGAATGCAGGTGGGATGCCTGTTCAGGAATTTAAGTGAACGCTGAAAAAGAAGATTCTGGAAGTACTGAAGCCCCGGTTGTTGCCCCAGTCGTTGCAATAGATGGCCCTAGTGGTTCAGGTAAGGGAGTTATAACAGAGCGTTTGGCGAATATGACAGGCTTTCATATTCTCGATAGCGGCGCATTATATCGGTTAGTGGGATACGCGGCTCGTCTAGACTCGGTGGCACTGGATCGGGAAGCGCCTTTGGCAAAGCTGGCAGCCACTTTGGATGTTGAATTCTTGCCTAATCCAGAGCCGGGACAGCCGCTTATTGTTTCGTTGCGGGGCCAGGATGTGACTTGGGCAATCCGGACAGATCAAGCCGGTGTCGATGCCTCCATAGTGGGCCGGCTTGAGGCTGTGCGGCGGTCGCTTGGAGCGCTTCAAGTGAGTTTTCGAAAGCAGCCAGGCCTTATCGCTGATGGTCGCGATATGGGCACGGTTGTATTTCCATCTGCAAGTCTTAAGATATTTCTAACAGCAAGTGTTGAGGCCCGAGCTGAAAGACGGTATAAGCAGTTGAAAGATAAGGATATTGATGTTAGCCTTCCCGCCCTCTTGAAAAGCATTCAGGAGCGTGACGCGCGTGATATGGAACGCGCGGTTGCACCGTTGAAGCCGGCAGAGGATGCGGTTGTTATCGATAGTACCTCTTTGTCTATTGAAGAGGTGGTAGCACAGGCCGTAACACTGCTGAAAAAGGAGATTGGCACCGGGGTATTCCAACAGAACTGACCCGGTTGGCAGTCATTATTAATTGACTCGTTTTAGTTGGGAAACGATTAGACGTAAGTACGTCAGGGAAATTACATGAGCGAAAGTTTTGCAGAATTATTTGAAGAAAGCCTGAAAAGTGTTGAATTAAAATCAGGTTCCATTATCACGGGTGTGGTTGTTGATATTGATCCAGAATGGGTCACAGTTCACGCCGGTTTGAAGTCAGAAGGGGTGATTCCAAGAGCGGAGTTTCTGAACGAGCAGGGCACAATTGATATTTCTATTGGGGATGCGGTTAAGGTTTCCATGGATGCAGTGGACGATGGGTTTGGTGAAACCCGTTTATCCAGAGAAAAAGCCAAGCGATCAGAATCCTGGGAAATGCTGGAAAAAGTATATGAGGATCAGGAAGTCATTAAGGGACTCATCAGCGGTCGTGTAAAAGGCGGGTTTACAGTCGAAATTAATGATATCAGAGCCTTCTTGCCGGGTTCACTGGTTGATGTCAGGCCGCTTCGGGAAAATGAGCAATTAGAAGGCCAGGTGCTTGAATTTAAGGTCATCAAACTGGACCAGAAACGTAATAATGTCGTTGTTTCCAGAAGGTCAGTTTTGGAAGCGGAAAACAGCGTTGAGCGTGAAGAACTCCTGAAGAATTTACAAGAAGGCCATGAACTGAAAGGCATCGTGAAGAATTTGACAGATTATGGTGCATTTGTTGACCTGGGTGGCGTAGATGGCTTACTGCACATAACGGATATGTCATGGAAGCGTATTAAGCACCCAAGCGAAATTGTGGCGGTAGGCGAAGAAATAGACGTCAAGGTGCTTAAGTTTGACCGGGAGCGAAACCGTGTATCCTTAGGCCTGAAGCAATTGGGAGAAGACCCATGGGTGGCCATTACTCGTCGTTACCCAGAAGGTGCGCGCACCGTTGCTAAAGTGACCAACCTAACTGACTACGGTTGTTTTGCCGAACTCGAAGAGGGCGTTGAAGGTCTGGTTCACGTTTCAGAAATGGACTGGACTAATCGTAATATTCATCCTTCGAAAGTGGTTCAGGTAGGGGATGAAGTTGAGGTTATGGTGCTGGATATTGACGAGGAGCGGCGTCGAATCTCATTGGGTATTAAGCAGTGTAAAGGTAACCCCTGGGAAGAATTCTCGGTGCTCAACAAGAAAGGCGACCGTATTAAGGGCTATATTAAATC
>CAZGCW010000169.1:0-8674 GCA_964524295.1 uncultured Pseudomonadales bacterium | reverse complement strand
GACGGGCTCTCGAAAGATTCCCCTGGAAATACTTGAACTTAAACCCGCATAAGGGGAGACTGGCTATCAGTCAATTCTAAAGAAAACTAATTGGAGCAAAATATGAGTTTAGCCGTAGGCGATCAAGTACCGGAGGTAACATTGAAAACGATGGGTGAAAAGGGCCCCGAGGATTTAAATATGGCAGACCTTTGTGCAGGTAAGAAGGTCGTATTGTTTGCTGTTCCAGGCGCATTTACTCCGACTTGCAGTGCCGCTCATTTACCGGGATACGTTGTGAATGCAGATGAAATCAAGGCGAAGGGCGTTGATGCCATTGTTTGTCTTTCCGTGAATGATGCTTTTGTGATGAATGCATGGAGTCAGGGTCAAAATGCCAGTGAAATCATTATGGCCGCGGATGGCAACGGTGAGTTTACCAAGGCGATGGGTCTGGAAATGGATGGATCAGGTTTTGGTCTGGGAATCCGATCAAGTCGTTATTCGCTGGTCGCTGAAGATGGCAAAATAACGGTCCTTAATCTCGAAAAAGGCGGTGCTTTTGAAGTCAGCTCAGCCGAAGCAGTGCTGGCAGCCCTATAACCTGGTCAATTAATGTTACAGTAGCGAAGCACAGGACTTAGGCCTGTGCTGAATAAGTTGTATTGAATAAAAGGATAGACATTATGGCGCAAGCATTTCCAAATCATCCTAATCTTGTCGGAGGATTCGCGCCGATACAAATGGAGTGTGATGCTGCTGACCTGATTATAGAGGGAGAAGTACCTGAAGATCTTTCGGGTACTTTGTACCGTAATGGTCCAAACCCCCAGTTTGCACCCAGAGGGGATCATCATTGGTTTGCCGGGGATGGCATGGTTCACGCCTTTATGATTGAAAATGGTAAAGTGGCTTATCGAAACCGTTGGGCCAGGACGATTAAATGGAAAAAGGAAAGAGAAGCCGGACACAGTTTGTTTGCCGCTTTTAACCCAATGGAATCTGATCCAAGTGTGGTGGGCCTGGAGACGGATGGCATTGCCAATACTAACATCATCTGGCACGCCGGTCGGTTGCTTGCACTTGAAGAGGGGCATGCTCCTTTCGAAATGGACCCGGGCAGTCTTGCCTCAATTGGAGCTCATACTTACCAGGACCAGTTGGAGGGGCCCATGACAGCCCATCCTAAAATCGATCCTGAAACCGGGGAACTGGTCTTCTTCGGTTACAGTGTTGGTGGCATGCTTTCTTCAAAGATGTCTTATCATGTTGTTAATAAGGCAGGAACCCTGACGGAGAGCCAGTTCTTTGAAGCCCCTTATTCCTCTATGGTCCATGATTTTCTGGTAACCAGGGATTATGTGGTGTTTCCTATTATGCCGTTGACCGGGTCTTTGCAAAGAGCGATGCAAGGAGGCCCGGCTTTTGCCTGGGAACCGGAAAAGGGCGCTTACCTTGGCGTGTTAAAGCGGGGTGATGATGTCTCCAATATTCGGTGGTTCAGGGGGCCTGCGGCTTATGTGTTTCATCCAATGAATGCGTATCAGGTCGGCGATCAATTAATCTGTGATGTCTGTGAATATGGAGAGGCCCCTTTATTTCCCCATGCCGATGGAAGTAAGCCGGATCCCAGCAAAGCCAATGCGGTGCTTAAACGATGGACGCTGGACCTGGCGGGTAATACGGATGACTATCAGGTAGACCAATTGCACGATCACGTCTGTGAATTCCCAAGGCTAGATGAACGTTTTTCAGGATTAAGTTATCGGCATGGCTATTTCGGCTGCGAGGGTGCTGAGCCATCTCGGTCGGGTGGGTTTTCTGCCATCGGTCATGTCGATCATGACCGAGGCGTGGTTGAAACCTTTGACATGGGGCCGAATTTTGCCGCTTCAGAACCTGTTTTTGTCCCGAGGGGGCGTGGCGAGGGCGAAGGGTATTTGCTGACCAATGTCTACGATGCGGCTATAGACAAGAGTCACCTCATTATCCTGGATGCAGAAAATGTTTCAGCGGGGCCGCTGGCCAAGGCTTACCTCGATCACCGAGTCCCTTTTGGGTTTCATGGAAATTGGCGGGATGCGGGTTAACGGCTCGGTTGATAAGCGGAAAACATCGGATTGGATGACCCATTACTAGCGCCCTGGATCGCCTGGACCCTGCTAGCTGCATTGCTGCAATCGGTTCGAACGGCTGCACAAAAGCAGCTAAATACAGATATTTCAGCAGAAGGCGCAACCCTGGTTCGATACCTGTTCGGATTGCCTTTCGCATTGCTGTATTTGGCGGCGCTGACCCATGGAATTGAAATACCCACGGTTAATCATGTGTTCCTGCTGGCGGTACTCGCGGCGGGATTTCTGCAGATACTGGCAACGGTATTGTTAGTCAGATTGTTTAAGCTGCGTAATTTTGCCATTGGCAGTACCTATGTAAGAGCTGAGATTCTGATTACAGCGATATTGGGTATGTTGCTTTTTTCTGACTGGGTTTCGCCGCTGGGTTGGCTTGCGATTCTGGTCTGTGCTGCTGGTCTTTTGTTGGTCAATTTAACCGGTGCAGGCCGATGGGGAGGCTTGTTCAGTCAGTCAGCGGCTTATGGGCTGACCGCCAGCATTGCCTTTTCGTTGACCTCTTTGTTGATTCGAGAGGCCAGCTTATCCATTAATATTGATTCAGCAGTCATAGCTGCGGCAATGACCCTGGCGGCAATGGTTTGCATTCAGACTGTCATGAGCCTGGTTTTAGTTAGCTATAGAAATAGCAGCGAACTCGGTTTGATAATACAACATTGGAGACCCAGCCTTTTCATAGGTATCACTGGCATCATTGGGTCAATTGGTTGGTTTACGGCTTTTACGCTAGAGCGAGCGGCTTATGTTAAAACCCTCGGTCAGGTCGAGTTTTTCATTTCGGTGTTAATTTCATATTATATTTTTAAAGAGCGGCCCAGCAAACGAGAATGGATGGGTATGTTGTTGCTGGTATTAGGGGTTATTTTATTGTTAGCCAGTGATTAACGTTAGAAATGTCAAAAGCGTTTCCCAATCAACTGGAGGAAATGCCAAAATACAGGTTGAAGTCGTCAGCGGGTGTAGCTCAGTTGGTAGAGTCCCAGCTTCCCAAGCTGGTTGTCGCGAGTTCGAATCTCGTCGCCCGCTCCAGTTTTCGTCTAGGGCTGGATAGAGACATTGTCAGGTTGATTGCATTGCTGAATTCACTGAATTGCCATCCAGCAATCTGGGGTTGTGAGTCGATCAGGAATTTGGCTCAATAGATTCCAATCTGATGCAAAACTTTTAAGATTGTTTTGAACAAGGACTTTATACCATGACCGTAAATACCTGGCAGCCGGCGGCGCCACTAGCGCTTTCCATCGCCTTACTCAAAGAATTATTGGCAGTTCTTCCGCAACAGGAATTAACTGATATAAAGCGTCAAGTACGGGATTCTGATATCAGGCGGTTTGTCGTCCTAATGAAATCTGGCGGGGCGTCATGGCGGGTTGCCGAAGGACTCGTTGACGAGGATTTAATACGCCTTGTTGTTTTCTTCACTCTAGCGGAAGAACAACTGCCTGGATGGGAAGCAGGTAAGCTTAGCCCGGTTATAGATCTGGTGAGAATGCTTAAGCAGAGAGACTCATTTCATCCTCAGTTAAGAAAATGGATCAAAGCAAACACAGATAATCGTTATTTGCCTAATGGACCAGTGTTATAATCAGGGCATTTGGATGCAGGACTGCGCTATGAGAATTGCAGAAGTTAACAGGAATACCCTCGAAACCCAGATTCAAGTGGTTATTAACCTTGATGGATCCGGTAAGAGCTCGTTCGACACGGGTTTACCTTTCCTTGAGCACATGATGGATCAGATTGCCCGGCATGGATTGATCGATATGGACATCCGAGCCAGTGGGGACCTGCAGATAGATGCCCATCATACGGTCGAGGATCTGGGCATTACCCTGGGGCAGGCAGTCAAGCAAGCATTGGGTGATAAAAAGGGTATTCGTAGATATGGTCATGCTTATGTGCCTCTTGACGAGGCATTGTCGCGGGTTGTCATTGATCTGTCGGGTCGTCCTGGGCTCAGCTATGACGTTCAATTTCAACGAGCGCTGGTCGGTAGTTTCGATGTCGATTTATTTCATGAGTTTTTTCAGGGATTTGTTAATCATGCGTTGGTTACGCTGCATATTGATAACCTCAAGGGAGATAATGCGCATCATCAAATTGAAACGGTTTTTAAGGCATTTGGCCGTGCCCTTAGGAACGCACTTGAAGTAGATAATCGAATGGTAGGTGAGTTGCCGTCAACAAAAGGGAGTTTGTAAGTTTTGGAGATCATTCCCGCTATCGATTTGAAGGATGGCAAAGTTGTTAATTTGAAGCAAGGTCGGTTTTCAGAATCAACCCAATACAGTGATGACCCTGTGCGGATGGCAGCACAATGGGTATCACAGGGTGCCTCACGATTGCATCTGGTGGACTTGGATGGCGCTGTTCAAGGGCGTCCCGTGAATAAACGGGTGGTTGCTGAAATTGCAAGGAATCATCCTGACTTGGTATTACAGTTAGGCGGTGGTATCCGGTCTGGAGAGATTATTGGCGAATATCTGAGTGCCGGGGTTGATTATCTGGTGCTTGGAACCAAGGCGGTTGATGAACCCGAATTTGTAGGTGAAATGTGTCGACACTATCCCGGGCATATATTGGTTGGGCTCGATGCCTTGAATGGCAAACTAGCCAAGAATGCCTGGCGAGAAATCACGGAAATAGAGACTAAGAGTTTGGCTTTGATCTTTCAAAGTGATGGTATCGAAGGCATTATTTACACCGATATCGGTAAGGATGGCATGATGCAGGGCCTTAATATCAGTGCCACTCAGGATCTGGCCAAGTCTGTTTCAGTGCCCGTAATAGCCTCAGGTGGGGTGACGAATATACAGGATATACATTTGTTGCTAGCAGAGAACGCAGCTGTAGAAGCGGGTATAACGGGGGTCATTACCGGTCGGGCGTTGTATGAAGGTACGCTTGATTTGTCTGAAGCCATCGCCGCCTGTTCCGCAACCCAGCAAAGTTAATCCCCAAGCAAAGCTAATCGGATAGTGAAGTCGGATCGCTACTCGAGGAAGCCTGCTCAGTTGAGGTAAGGCAATTTTATCTAGCCAGGATATTGATGCCCTTGAGCAGAATAAGGGCTTCATTAAGCTGAAAATCGTTGCTAGCCAGTCTCGCGCTGACGGTATCATCATGCTCTGGTTCAGCTTCTTCTGAACCGGGTTGTTGTAGGTGTCCGGGCAGGTTTCTCTCCTGCATCTTGAATGGATTGTTTTTGATTTTTGTGACCGTTGACCTGTCGACCCAGATATCAGGTACGATGCCTTCGGCTTGGATGGATCTGCCTTTTGGGGTGAAGTAAAGGGCTGTGGTCAGTTTAATCGCTTTTTTATTGGTTAAGGGAAGAACCGTCTGTACTGAGCCTTTTCCGAAAGTGGTGGTGCCCAGGATGATGGCCCGTTTATGGTCCTGTAAAGCACCCGCCACAATCTCTGATGCAGAGGCGGAGCCTTCATTGACCAATACGACAATCGGGATGTCTGTCAGTAGGCCACCACTGGATGCAGTAAATTGCATAGCAGCGTTCTCTATTCGACCCTCGGTATAGACAATCAGGCCGCTTTCCAGAAATAGGTCAGACACTTGCACGGCTGCTTGCAATACGCCGCCTGGATTATTTCTCAGGTCTAGGACCAAGCCCTTTATGGTGTCGCTTTGTTGCAGCTCATCAATGGCTTTTCTCACTTCTGCACCCGTGTCGGCCTGAAACTGGGCGATTCTGACATAACCATAGCCAGTTTCGAGTATCCTCTGGCGAGTACTAGCAATCTTAATGACCTCTCTTATCAGTGTTTTCCCCAAAGGTGCTGATTCACCTTCTCGCATGATCATCAGCTCAACTGGGCTTCCCGGCTCCCCCCGCATTTGATCGACCGCATCTCCAACATCCATGCTTTTAACTGCGTTTCCATCAATTTGAATAATTAAGTCTCCTGGAAGGATTCCTGCCCTGGAGGCAGGTGTGTCATCCATGGGTGAAATGACTTTGATGAGACCGTTTTCTGTGCCGATCTCAATTCCCAGACCACCATAATTGCCGGTGGTTGTTTCCTGTAAATCGTTGAATGAAGATTCGTCGAGAAATGCGGAGTGAGGATCTAATTGGGATAGTAGGCCTTTGATGGCATTTTCAAGCAGTTTCTGATCGTCAATTTCTTCAACGTAAGCCTGCCTGATACGGTCAAATGCTTCCGCGAAGACCCTCAGCTCTTCAAGGGGCAGGCGAGGCGGTAGGGTTGGTTCTGCTTTAATGGGCGGAGCAGGCAGCGGAGACGTGGCTTCATTATCTTGTGCGTTCAGCCTGATGCCGGGCAAAGCCAAAGCAATCATCATTAAAACTATACCGAATCTCATTTTATTTCCTTTTCAGGCCCTTGTCGTCCTGGTTCGAACCCGTTTTCTGTTACGACCCCTGTTATGCTGTTCCACCTACTCGTTTAAATTTTAGGCAGCGGTTTTCTTTCGGTCGGGCATTGTACACCAAAGTTGAGGGTCCACGGGCAGTCCCGCCTGCCGAATCTCAAAATAGAGACCTGAACGCCTGAGACCACCACTGTTACCCACTTCAGCTATGGATTCGCCGGTCAGAATCCAATCCCCTAATTGCGGATAGATTACCTGATTATGTCCATATAGGCTCATGAATCCGTCACCGTGATTAATAATGATAAGTAAACCAAAACCGCGTAACCAGTCGGCAAAGACGACTCTACCATAGTGGATCGAGTGCACGGGTGTCCCGGTGGGCGCATCGATTAATAATCCTTTCCAGTACACTTTGTCTTTGACCCGAGCCTGTCCAAAATATTGGCTGATACGGCCTTGCGACGGCATTTGTAATTGGCCCTTCCTTTCTGAAAGTGGTTGCAGTTGATCTGGAGTGGGTAGAGTTAGTACGCTGTTTTCGAGCCTGGCCAATACGGATTCAAGATTATCCCGGTCCAGAGTTAATTTTTGTTTGGTTGTATGGGTGGATTGCATCTTCTGTAGTACCTCATGGAGTATACCCTGGCGTTCCTGCCGGGCTTGATCTAACTGCTCTGATTGGTTCTGCAATTGGATCCTGGAAGATTCAAGAGAGACGGTGGTTGCATCAAGCGCCTGTTTCGTCTCTGTCAGAGCGAGCAGGGTTCGCTGGTATTGTTCGATCTGTTTTATCCTGGCTTCTGACATGAATTTGTAATATCTGGACATGCGTGAAAGTGAGTTGGGGTCTTGTTGATTTAGAATCAGTTTGACTGGGCCATCCTGTCCTATCCGTTGGGCGGCCTGGATATGCTGGGCCACTATCTTTTCTTCGCTTTTCTTGCTGGCGAGGAGGGTTCCCTGTTTCGCCAGTAGCGCTGTAATTCGCTTTTGATTCTGTCTTACAGCGGTTTCAGCTTTCCTTAACTGATTGACACTGACCGCAACCTTGCTTTCCAGATCTGCCAGTTTTTGTTCTTCTACTGATCTTTCCTGGGAGGCCTGGTCATAGATTTGTTCTAATTGGTTGATTTGCTCCTCGAGTAAATCGAGTTGCTGGACGATGTCTTCTTTTGTTGTTTCTGTTATTTCTTCGGCAGACAGGGTACTGAGGAAAACGGTGGTCAAAAGCAGCGAAAAGATCAAATTTAAGGTGCAGACTCTCTCTAGCATGGTGTTTCTAACCTGTGTGCTTTGCAACGGACCTGGAGACTAGAGATTTTCCTGTCATCTCAATGGGAATAGGTAAATCCATAATTTCGAGTAAGGTTGGGGCCACATCGCAAAGGCTGCCATGGTCATCGAGTTGGAGGGGCTTGTTGCCAATGTAAATCAAAGGGACCTGTTCTGATGTATGAGCGGTGTGGGGCTGGCCGGATTGATGATCAGTCATTTGTTCTACGTTGCCATGATCTGCAGTGATCAGGCAATGGCCGTTTTTACTATTGACGGCTTGAATGATTTTACTGAGGCAATGATCCAGGCATTCGACCGCTTTAACGGCGGCGGACATGATGCCGGTATGACCGACCATATCGCCATTCGCAAAATTACAGACAATGAGGTCGAATTTTTCTGCCTTGATGGATTCAAGCAATTGATCGGTGACTTCAATCGCGCTCATTTCAGGTTGGAGATCGTAAGTGGCGACGCCAGGAGAGGCAATCAATATTCGATCCTCGCCCGCATATTTTTTTTCCTGGCCACCGGAAAAGAAGAATGTAACGTGGGCGTATTTCTCTGTTTCGGCGATTCTTAACTGGGTCAAACCGGCCTTGCTGATGGTTTCACCGAGGCCATTTCGGAGTTCATCATTTTCGTAGATACAAGTCGTGTCAAGGTTATCTGCGTAGCGTGTCATTGTCATGAAAGCGGCCAGCTTGGGCCTGTGTGATCGTTGAAAGCCCGAGAAGTCTTCGCTGACGAATGCATGTGATAGCTGTCTGGCCCTGTCAGAGCGAAAGTTCAGGAACAGGACCTGATCTTGATCTTCCATTCTAGCGTTAACAGGGTCTTCTGAAATGACGCTGGGCGACAGGAATTCGTCGGTTTCTCCACGGTCATAAGCTGCGTGTAGGGCAGTTATTGCAGAATCAAACCGGTGT
>CAZGCW010000168.1:0-8752 GCA_964524295.1 uncultured Pseudomonadales bacterium | reverse complement strand
GGAAGGGTGGGTCGGTATAGATAAAGACAGCCATTTTATTCGGTCTCTTCAATCCGAACTTCAGGAGAATTCAGGCCTAAGTGGCCTGGAGATCTGTCATCCAGACGAAACCGATAGGGCAGCAGAGTTGTTTTATCGTGATGGTTTTGTTTGTGTAAAAAATGTGCTGACGGCAGATCAGTTGAATTTTCTCAGGTCAGGGTGTGATCGTGTTATCAAGGAGATGTTAGCGCTTGATCCTGACAGAACAGGAAATCGAGGATCGCATCGCTATTCTTTTGGTGGTGCATCTAAGACGGGTGCCCAGCTTCATCACCCTGAGTGGGCAATGCTGGTAGATCTACCGGCGGTCAGTCAGATAGTGGCGAGCATCTTTGGATCATCGGATTATATCGTTAGAAGTGGAGGCGGGGACTTTTGTCTGCCTGGAGCCATTGATTATCAACCGCTGCATTCAGATATGAGTGATCGACGTGTTATTACGACTCAGGACAAGAAATTTGTCTTTGGTGCATTTGCTGACCCTGAAGGGCGGATGAATTACCGGGATTTACCCTGCCCCTATATTTGTTGTAATTTTCTGGTGACTGATTTTACCAACCTAAATGGTCCTACCAGACAGATTCCAGGGACCCAGCATAGTCAGCAGCCAATGCCATCCTTGGAACAGGAACCGAGGTGGATGAAGTTGAGTACGGTATGTCCTGTGCCGGCCGGGAGTGTCTTGATCCGCGATGTCAGAGCCTGGCATGGGGGTACGCCCAATTTATCGGAGGAGATCAGAGCAATCCCCAATGTGGAGTATTTTGCACCTTGGTTCAGAGAACCAATGCCGATTTGCATGCCCTATCATTTATACCAGACCTTATCCTCTGCAGGACAGCAGCATTGTCGGTATATTGTTAGCCAACGCGGTGAGACATTGGAAACTGGCTATCGGAAATACCTCGGCGGAACGCCGCCAGGCTCAAAAAGCAGGCCTGTTGATATGAATTCGGGCAATAAGATGGTTTAGGTAGGGAGAACCTGATAACCGCGTGCATTCATTGCCAAGTCCCGAGTTGGGTCTTATGACTTCGGTTTTAGACCTTTTAATATAGTAAATGGGAGCAAAGTGTAAATGAGGGTGCCATCGTAGCTTCCTAACAGGTATTCGTCTTCGTTGAGTTCTATCCAATGAGGAAGCTGGGAGTGAGGGTTTCTGGGGTCCCAATTTTTTTCGCTGGTACAGGCCTCGACTTGCAGTTTAACTTTCTTCTTCAATGTCAGGGAAAATCCCCCCCAGTAAAAGTAGCGAATTGACTTATCGCGCATCAGCACGCCAATGGAGGCATGGTCTCCTTGCTTTAAAACGTCGGTGCGTTGATTGGTCCTAATACGTATACTGTACATATAAACAGTATAAATGATTTTGCAGAGGCTGGAACCTATAGTCGGTATTGCCTATACTGCATCTCCTTTGTTTACGCATAAGATGAGCGCATTGCAGGGTATTGCTTTATTGCGTAAGTAAGTTAGTTTGTACAGACCGCTCGTAGCTCAGCTGGATAGAGCACCAGGCTTCGAACCTGGGTGTCGGGAGTTCGAATCTCTCCGGGCGGGCCAACTTATTAGTTTCTGGCATGCCCACCTTGGTCAAACTCGGATACACATCAACCAGACAGGCTAGGGTATCGAGATCTTGGATGTCTCCTTCGAATCTTCCCTTGCTGCTTAGTAGAAAATGAGCTGAAGCCCTTGTGCTGCTCGGGTTGCTTCGATTCAGGGCCTGCTTCGTTATTGATCAAGGGTCTCATTTAGGGCATTTTCTAGCTGTACCATGCTAAAAGGCTTCTTTAATAACGGCCATGCAGAACTCATATTCGTCAGTTTTGGGTGGTCAACTGAGTAGCCAGTCATGAATACAAATTTTAGACCAGGGTGTTCACTAGTGGCCTTCCGCAGAAATTCCAGACTTCCGGTCCCATCTGGTAAAACTACATCCGACAGCACCAGATCAAACTCAGAACTTTGCGACAGTGTTTCGAGTGCTTCTCCTTCAAGTGTGGTTATAACGACGGCATAGCCAAGTTTCTCTAGCATCTGTTGAACCAAAGCGCAGACTCTGGGGTCATCTTCTAGAACCAGGATTCGTTTACCGGTCGCCTGTGGCACAGTTTGGTTGTACTCTTGTTGCTCGAGTTTTCCTTCTGGTTTTTTCGTACGATTTAGGTAGATCTGCACCTCGGTGCCTTTGCCTGGTTCGCTCGATATACGAATAAAACCTCCAGACTGTTTGGCAAAGCCATAAACCATGGGAAGACCCAAGCCTGTGCCCATTCCTATCGCTTTTGTTGTAAAGAAAGGCTCGAAAACCTGGTCGAGTATTTCTTTTGTCATACCTTGTCCGGTATCAGCTATGGACAATACAATATAATCACCAGTTTGATAATCTGTGTCTAAATTTAAATGATCACCAGTCTGAAAGTTGACTTCGTCACTCACCTGGACATGGGTCGGAGCATTGTCTTCAAACCGCATGTTTTCACATTTGATGGTGAGAGACCCTCCCTCTTGCATGGCATCCCTTGCATTTACTGCGAGATTTAAGACAGCATTTTCCAGTTGTCCTGGATCAGCTAACGCGTACCAGAGATTCCGGTTAATGTTTAACTTTATATCGATAGTCTCACCAAGGGTCCGTGCCAAGATATTCGACATATCCTCTAGGAGCGTTGTCAGATCCACTGCCGCTGGTTTTAAAGGCTGTTTCCTAGAAAATGCCAGCAGACGTTGTGTTAACTCGGCCCCGCGGCCGCTTGCGTGCAAAATAGGGTCAGTGTACTCGGTTGCTTCAATGTTGCTATCAGCAAGGAGTTGTGCATTACCATGGATAATGGCCAGTAAATTATTAAAATCATGGGCAATACCGCCAGTTAGCTGGCCGACAATTTCCATTTTCTGGGATTGCCTTAATTGTTCCTCTACTTTGATTCTTTCGCTGACATCCTCCAGCGTATAGATCACTCTTGACCAATTTTTCTGATGGGCCGAGGGCATTACAGTCCGGCGTCGAACCATAATTTCTTCACCTCCTTCAGTGATGTCCTTTGCTTCTACTATGGAACTGAATTGGCGATTAGAGAAACCCACGATTTGATCAAGGAAAAACCCTAATTCTTCGTTGTATATTTCTTCGGTTGCCGTGTTTTTTATTAGACTCTCGACAGAGTCTCCCTCAAATAAGGATACAGCAGTATTGTTAACGGTTATTGTTTTTACGGATCGGTATGCCTGTACGAGCTGGTCTGGGTACTGATTGAAATAGTCGGCCCAATTATCGACATTCTTCAGGTTTTCCAGAAGCTGTTTTACTGGGCTCCAGTCATCTACCCAGATTGCAACGGGGGCGTCTTTAAATAATTCGCCGAAGAACGGTTCATTGTTTTCAAACGGGTTGCCTGAAAATGCCGGGTCATCCTGGTAGTGCCTTGATGTGGCATTTTCATTCTGAGATTCTGGAACAGATGGGTCTGTGTTAGATGAGTGGGTTTGAATATCGTCCGCTTCGGCAAGTGCATTTATCAGGATTTCGGCCTCGGCTATTATGCGCTGCTGCTGCGCGCGGGTGAACGAGTTTTTATCCTCGGCAGCTTTGGAGAGCGCTTGGATACTTTTTAGAGCTTGGTTTAAGTCTAAGGGTCGCATTGGAACTACAGCTCAGATTTTTATGGTTATTATTGTTATTATAGTTTTAATTCTTTTACCAACCCTTTAGCGAGACATTGACTGTTGCTTTAGAGAATTTCTTTTATTGAGTTTAATACAGATGAGATACCCAGCGGATATCTTACGGTATATTTTAGAGTCTGTCTGTAGCGCGCCTGTGTAGAGGGTGTAGGAGAGGCTATCCCCAGAGATATCGCTGACTATTACAGAATTAGACTATCCGGTAGGGCCGCACAATGGAGGATCATGGCTGTAACGGGTACAAGACAGACGTTTATTAGCACCGCCAAAACCAGCACGGGGTCAAAGAGCGGGTCACAATGGCTGCTGAGGTTAGGACCGCTTCGCTTATTTCGGGCCTGGCTTGTGACCTCGGATGAGCTTGCCTGGTAGCGCTCCTGTTGCGGCGCCATGATGATAAGTGACGGTGCCGGAGACGAGCGTGGTATCCAGACCCGACGCATTCTGAAGAAATCGTTTTCCACCGGCTGGCAGGTCGTTGACGATGTGGGGCGTTTTCAGTGCCAGGGCATCGAAGTCGATAACATTAATGTCAGCTTTCATGCCAACGGCTATGAGTCCCCGATCTTTTAGAGAATAAAGCTCCGCCGGTTGTTGGGTGAGCATATGAATGCCCTCGCTAAGCTTAAAAGCCGCCATTTCTTTCACCCATTTGGTTAATACGTAGAGGTTGGCACTGGTATCACAGATAGAACCAACGTGGGCACCACCATCGCCTAGAGCGGCAACGGTGTGTGGATGACCGAGTAATTCAGGAATCTTATTAGAATAGTTGGCCGCAGGAATATAAATAAGATTGCGCCCATTGTTGTCCAATAGATAATCATAGAGCCAGGATTCGGGCTCCTCGCCTATAGCAGCGGCCTGAGCCGAAACTGATTTGTTAGCATCAGGCAGGTATTCGATGGGATCTTCCAGAGGGTACATTTTGTCGTGCAGACCATTGAATATCTTTACGAATATATGTGGATTGATGTTTTCTTCTTGAAGGATTTTCTGCTTGGTGTGCGGATCTTTCAGACGAGCTAGTTTTTCATCCCAAGGAAGCTCTTCTAGACTTAAATAAGTGGGTCTTCGGTAAAACGGGTTCATCGAAGAGGGCAGTCCCATCATCATACCCACCGGGCGTGATAATACCTGTCCACGGATATCCAGACCATGATTCTGCGCGTTTTCAATGAGATGTAACTGTTGTTTCCATAGATCAGGTTGGCTGTCTAATTGGAGCAGCGTAAACGTGCCTTTGGCACCCGTTGTTTGACAGGTATCGGCGAGAATACTGAATTCATCCTGGGGGTCTTCCCAGTCTGAGATGAGTTGGAACACATGTCCTTTCTCGCCTGAAAGCACTTTTCCCAGCGCTTTTAATTCATTTGTGGCAGCCTGGTATGTGGGTGTCAGTTCCCCATTTTTACTGCGATGGACCAGCGTTCGAGAAGTTGAAAAGCCAACGGCTCCGGCTTCGACACCTTCGCTGAGTAATGATTGCATGCGGGTGATATCGGCTGATGTCGCGGCTTCCCTGTTGATGGCACGTTCTCCCATGACGAAAACCCGCAAAGGAGCATGGGGGTAGAGCACTGCAATATCGATATCTCTTGCTCTACTGTCGAGGGTATCGAGGAATTCGGGGAAGCTCTCCCAGGTCCAGGGAAGTCCCTCGTCCATTGCGGAGCCGGGTATTTCTTCTACACCTTCCATCAACTCAATCATTATTTCATGATCAGCCTCTTTACAGGGCGCAAAGCCAACACCGCAGTTCCCCATCACAACCGTGGTTGTGCCTAGATTGGCCGATGGATTTAAGTGGGAATCCCAAGTTGCCTGACCGTCATAATGGGTGTGTACATCTATGAATCCAGGGGTGACGATTTTACCTTTGGCATCGATAATTTTTTCAGCATTGTCTGCAATGGCGGTCTCGAGTTTGCAGATAACCCCGTTATTAATACCGATATCCAAGTTTTGCGGAGGGTTACCACTACCGTCGTATACCCTGCCATTGCGGATGATGACATCGTATGCTGACATTGCTGAAGGCCCCTGGTTGGTCTGTTTAAGTTGTTTAGAATGTATCCTGAATTGGGCGGCAAATCTACCGTAATAAAATCCCGTAGGATTGCTGAATGACAGTGGTCCGTCATTTTAAATCGGAAACCTGGTCAGATATGAGAGGGTCTCAGCGGAATGGTCTGCGGTCATTTAATTTCTTTACAAGAAATTGGGACTGAGCTATGCACGACTAATGATGGGATAGGATCATTGCTTCGAATTCGTCTAGCTTATCCTTGCCAAAGAATATTTCGTTATCGACAAAAAAAGTAGGGGAGCCAAATGTCCCCATGCCGACGGACCGTTCAGTATTGGTGATGAGGCCTGCTTTTATTTCGGGAGTCTGAATTGCGGTGAGGATTTTCTCGGTTGGAAGGCCGGATTCAGTCATCGCTTCAGCGATCACCTCCGGGTCGTCCATCTTCCGAGGTACACTCCACATATGGTAATAGATGGCATTGATATAGGTCCCCAGAAAGCCTTCCTGGTCTGCATAGATGGCACCCCGCATGATTTGTAGGGTGTTAACCGGAAAAAATGGGTTTCTATTATAGTGTTTTATGTTGTGCCTGCTCAGAAAGCGCTGGGTTTCCAGCTGGGCATATTCCCCTTTGTTAAGGATGCCTTGCATTGATACTGCCGGTGAAACGTTATTGGTGGCCTTAAAAACGCCGCCCAACAAGACGGGTACATAGGTGATTGATTTGCCGGTCCTCTCTTCTATTTGTGGTATCACGAGATGGCTTAGATAGGCGTTGGGGCTACCGAAGTCGAAGTGGAATTCTATCGTCATTTTTGTACTCCAGAGGGGATTAGGAAACTAGCGTATTTTCCTGTATTCGCGTGTCGTTATCTACAACACGAATATTTTTCTAATCAGGCTTCAACCATGACATGGATCATCCCGTAATCATAGAGTCGGAGGCGGGTTCGATGTTCGTTGTCCAGAACCGCCTGCTTAATTTCAGGTCAGTTAGTTTGCAAGGTCACCGGCTCTGCTCCTAGTTAATAGCAGCCCTCGTTAATATGTGACACTATATTTCCATCACAGCGGCATGGGTGATGGAGGCAATGGTTAATGGTCAGTCTGCTCAGGCCGGTCAGTGAGTCGGTTTTAGCTGCTGGGCGATTTGGTATTGACAGTGGTGGCGGAACATCGAATCCCGTGGTGGTTCAAAAACGGATAAATAGAGGAGTGCTAGCATGATACATATCGATACCGGGACAGATGAATTGCTTTGCCATATCATTGATAGGGTTGCTGTGATTACATTGAACAAGCCTCATAAAAAAAATGCCTTGGGAGATATTCTTACGCCCGCATTGAGGAAGACGCTTACCTTGGTTGAGCAGGATGATCGTGTTGGTTGCGTCATGATAACGGGTAGCGGAGATGCTTTTTGCTCGGGAGGGGATGTCAGTAGTATGGGTTCAGGCGGAACAGTTCCCAAGTCTGTCCCGGATCGAATTTCTGAGTTAACCTTAAAACAGGAAACACTGACGCTTCGTTTGTATGAGTTGGATAAGATTACCATTGCGGCATTACCGGGTGCTGCGGCCGGGGCAGGATTATCCATCGCGCTCGCTTGTGATTTGAGGATTGCAGCAGAGCGAGCCTTTGTCACGACTGCATTTCGGAATATCGGGCTTTCCGGTGATTACGGGGGTAGTTGGCTATTGCCAAGGTTAATCGGATTAGCGAAAGCGAAAGAACTCTATTACACAGCGAGGAGAGTGAGTTCTGATGAGGCTGTTCAGTTGGGGCTTATTAACAAGGTGTTTAGTAATGAGACGTTTCGAGAAGAGGCTCAGGCCTACGCCAGTGCGATTGCCAATGGGCCGAGTGGTGCATTAGGACGCATGAAAGTGAATCTTAACGAGGGCCTGAATCAGAGTCTCAGGGACAGTTTGGTATTGGAAGCCAGGAATCTGGTGGAGAGTAGCGGATCGAGTGAGGCAAGGGAAGCGATCACCGCATTTATGGAAAAGCGGCCACCCATTTTTTATACTGATTCCTAGAGATCCTATAGCGTCTTTGAGTGCATTGGTAGGTTGTGATTGTTTTTATTGTTGTCCGCTCGACCGGACAAAGGGTTAGAAAAATTGTCTTTCGGAGGAGTTGATCATGTCATCTAATATTCATGTTGTGGAAGAGTTTGTTGCCGCTTGGAGTAGTTTGGATGCAACTCGGCTCGCCAGTTATTTTGCTGAAGACGGTAGTTACTACAATATGCCCTCCCAACCTGTTACGGGACGTGGAAATGTTGAGAAATTTATAGCCCAATTTCTCGCAAACTGGACTGAGACACAATGGGACATTATTAACATTGCTGAGCAGGGTGATCTCGTTTTCTGCGAGCGAATGGATCGAACAAAAACTGAACGCGGCAGTGTTGACTTACCCTGTTTTGGTATATTTGAAATGGAAGACGGTAAAATCAAGGTTTGGCGGGATTACTTTGACCTCGGCACCTATGTGAAAGCAATGAGTTGATGGCGTTGTGCAATTCGCTCGGTGAATCACCAAGACGCCTGTAACCGATAGAGTGATGCAAGGCGATCAGTGCTAATCAGTGACCACTAAACGCCGATAACAGCCAAACGCCCTCAGCGGCTAAGGGTTGATCGTCCCCAATTCCTTTTATTGAACCCAGTATTGCACCTTTTATTGCTTCAAGTTCGAAGGGTGACCTTTTTCAGTTTTTTAGGGGCCAGAATTGATAGACTTTGGCCTGGTCAGCGCAATCACGAGCCAAATAGTAATTTAATTTTTACCGGTAAATGCAGCTTTACGTTTTGCCAGGAATGCCTGGATTCCTTCACGACCATCAGGCGAGCTTGATAAACTAGCGATAGATTTTGCCTCTAATTCCATTTGTGTTTCAAGGCTATTGTCAAAACTTTGATTGAGCAGCGCTTTGACTGAGCCAAACGCCAGTGTTGGGCCATTGGCTAGTCGGGTAGCAAGGGC
>CAZGCW010000167.1:0-8800 GCA_964524295.1 uncultured Pseudomonadales bacterium | reverse complement strand
GTCGATTAAATTGTTGAGTTTGATCGATGGGGTCGAGAAACAAGCGTTTCAGATACGGACGCATGGTTGGCTATATACCGTGGGTGTGTTAGTCAGTTTTCTGGTGATGGCCGTTGTATTGTTGATACTGCGTGCAGGTGGGGACCAGATAGGTTGGGGTTTTCAACTGCAGTCACCGGTTGTGGTGGCATTATTGTTCTATCTGTTTTGTTTGATCGGATTGAATTTATCAGGCTTTTATGAGTTCGGTACACGCCTGCAGAATCTCGGTTCGGTCTGGCCAGATGCAAAAGGGGGGACAGGTGCTTTTGGCGCTGGCGTACTGGCAAGCGTAGTTGCAGCCCCTTGCACAGCTCCTTTCATGGGAGTGGCACTGGGCTACGCTATAGTCCAGCCATGGTGGCTTGCACTGGCGGTTTTTGCAGCGCTGGGCCTGGGTATGGCAGCACCGATTTTAGTTTTATGTCACGTCCCATCGATGCTAGAAAAGCTTCCGAAGCCGGGTCAGTGGATGGTTCGGTTTAAGGAAGCACTGGCATTTCCGATGTATGCAGCAGCACTTTGGCTTTTGTGGGTGTTGGTCCAGCAGACCGGGACGGTGGGGTTAGGTCTTGCTGGGACTGGGTTGCTATTGATTGTCTTTGCTATCTGGTTATGGCCCAACAATTTTAGCAGCGCGAAATCGATGCAAGGATCATGGCAATCGGTTATCAGGCTTGTCTGTGTTAGTTGTATCTTGTTGTCTCTGTACGCTGTATGGACGCTTCAATCGAATAGTGTGGTTGCAGCATCTGGACAGGCGGGCAGTGATTCAGAAGCGAACAAGCCAGGTCCTTCTGCCATACCATTTTCACCATCGGCACTGAGTACTGCCGTTAACAAGGGAATGGTGTTTGTTAATTTTACAGCAGCTTGGTGTATTACCTGTAAAGTCAATGATGGCCTGGCTATTGATACTGAAATTACCAGAGATCTTTTTGAGGCGTATTCGGTCACCTATATGAAAGCGGATTGGACCAATGAGGATCCGGCGATTACTCGAGCCCTGGCTGATTATGAGCGGCTTGGGGTTCCTTTATATCTGCTGTTTCCGCAGGGCGCGCAAAGAGCAGAGGTCCTGCCTCAGATCTTGACCCAGAATAAGTTGCTGGAGGCAGTTCCTCGTCTAGCAGGCATTCAGGCCGATAATTAACCGGGCTTAAATTCTTTGCCGTCGAGTGAATGCCTGACAGTTGGCTTAGCCCCCGCAGCTGATTTACCCTGTTCTAAGGGTGAGAACCCGGTGCTACCTCGCTTTGGCAGCACCGGGATGAGTATTCTATCCAGTATTCAATATCACGCGTTAGTGACCCTCATCTAGGGATCGATCCTCGCCGACGCATTACCCTTGATTACCTCGACTCCCGACTCGTCTTTCGTTGATATGTGCAGGTCAACATACTGCGTGCCGGCTTCCTCTCGTATCGCCTCAATCGTTGCTGTTGCCGTCAGTGTTGCCCCGGGGAATACCTGGGATGTAAAGCGGACACCAAATGCAGTCAGGCGACCATCCCCAACATAGTTGGTAAGCATGCTGCCGGTCATTCCCATGGAAAGCATCCCATGGGCAAAAACTGAAGGGTACTTGGCTATCTGTGTTGTAAATACTTCGTCTGAATGTAAGGGGTTGTAGTCACCTGATGAGCCTGCGTACTGGACTATCTGAGTTCGAGACAGATTGTTGCAGACTTCTTCGGAATATTGATCTCCGATATTTAATTCGCTTGATTTTAAAGCCATTAGGTTTTCTCCTGATTAATTAGCTGGACGTTGCAGGCCGCTCTGTACGAACACCGACACTCGTTGCTGTTACAATGAGCTCGCCATTTTGGTCTCTGTATTCGGTGACAGATTCACTGAACATCAGTTTGCCGCCTCGACGTCCTTCTTTTTCCCAGCTTTTTCCGGGTTTTGTCGTTGCAGCTAGAACATCGCCCGCTTGAAGTTGCTTGTGATAGACGTAGTGTTGTTCGGCATGCAGTCCGCCGCCGCCACCGCCACCGCCACCGCTGCTTTCGCGTTGAGTAATACCGGTTGCCTCTTTGGCCGAGCCAAACCACTGCTGGCCGATTTTAGGCCGCAGGAAATAGTCAGGATCAAATTGTGCGCTGGCCTGGACAAAGGTGGGCGGTGCCAGTACAGCGCCGGGTTCTGTCTCTGCCGCATAATCAGCATCGTAATAAATGGGATTTGGGTCACCGATAGAACGGGCAAACATCATGATATGTCCCGCTTCGATGGGGAATTTATCGACTGCCATTGTTTTCTCCTTGGTTACTCTAGACTCGTTAGTCGTTGCTCATGGTTAAGTTGATCATTTTTGCTAAGAAGCAGGGGCCCAAGTTACTCGCAGGTGTTATCGTTCGTCAAGTACAGTAAAAATTATGGATAGGGGTTGCTGCGATAGTAGGTGAGCGTTATTATCGAATGCCGGGTCCAAGTAACTTGATGGTCGAGTGTTTTTTGAAGGTGGGTTACATCAGCCTTTTTAGATCATTCTCAAGGATGGAGCCGGGGCCGGGCGAGTGATGAGTCAGATTAAGGATCGTATTGAGTATGTCAAGGCCACCCCGAATAGAATTCCCTGGAGCCTGTTATCACGTTACAGGTAAGGCCCTTGTTGAAAAAAAATCCTTTGTTGATAAAACTGATTACAATGCATTTCTTAATGTTCTTGATAGCGTCGTAGCGCGATTTGGTTGGCTTGTTCATAGTTATTCGCTGCTTGAAGATCATTATCACCTGGTGGTCGAGGTGCCGCAGTCAAATCTGTCAAGAGGGATGCGTCAGCTCAATGGGGTCTATACACAGCACTATAATCGTCGTCATTTGACAGAAGGGGCTGTTTTTCATGGCCGTTTTAAGAGTATCGTATTCGAAAAAGATCTGTACTTACTGCCGATTTGTCGCTACGTCGTATTGAATCCATTGCGGGTTTCAGCACAGACTAATCTGGCTGAGTATCGCTTTAGCAGTTATCTCGCCATGATAGGGGAGGTGGCCTGTCCATCATTCCTGCATCGGGAAACTGTTTTGCATACTTTTTTTGCTGACCAGGAAAAAGCGGCGTTGGCATGGAAGCAATTTGTCGCGGCAGGAAGCCAAACTGATTCGCCCCTGGCTGGTCGATCCAACCAAGTGCTATTGGGTAGTGATGAGTTCGTCAATCGCTTACAGAACTTGATGAAAAACAGCCGTAAAGCTAAGCAGGCCCCCAAGAGAGGCAAGCGACGGAAATCCCTACGGGTGTTGTTCCGGCATATTACTAACGCCAGTAAGGCTGAAAGAAATGCGGTTATTAAACAGGCTCATCTTGAGTTTGATTATACTTTGATTGAAATAGGAGATTTTCTGGGCCTGCATTACACTACCGTGAGCAAGGTCATTAATGCAGATTATAAACAACGTCTTTTATATTAAAACCACCGTATTAACAGGGACAGCAGGAATATTGCCTTTTCTTCTGGCCTACTTTTTATATTTAATTGTGCTGACCCTAGTTTAACGCTATGCTTCGGTTCAGCGGTTAAGGGGTAGCGTCGAGAAACCTGCCCTGACCGACTGGTCCAGACGTTTGAGCCGGGCAGCTTCGATAATTTGGTTAATGAGCGAACTTTAGGGATAATGGCAATTAAGCAATAGCCTGGTCTGCAAAGGTATCTGTGGTATGTAAAGGTAATCTGGTATGGAACCTGTAATGGTAAAAGGAGGAAGTCGTGCGAAGGCGTAAAGCAGCGATTGTAGAAGAAACTGAAGAAATCGATTTGACCCCCATGTTGGATGTGGTGTTTATCATGTTGATTTTCTTCATAGTTACAGCGACCTTTGTAAAAGAAATTGGCTTGGATGTGAATAGCCCTGATAAAAATCAGAATGTTAAAGATGCAGACAAGAAAAGTATCGTAGTCCAGATTACCAATAGAGACCGTATTAAGATTCGCGGCAGGGACGTTGACTTTAGGGCAGTCCGGGCCAATATTGAGCGCCTTCATGCGGAGAATCCAGATGCTCCGGTCGTGGTTCAACCTCATCTGGACAGCACAACAGAGACGATGATCCATGTGATGGACTCGGCTAGACAGGCGGGTGTGTATTCAGTATCGATTGCGTCAAGTTAATACCGCGGATTTAAGTGATTAGGGTAACCTGACCGTCGTGATCATGGAGTTTAGATGGAGTTAATACTGATACGGCATGGCCTGCCTGAGAAAGTTGTGACCACAGACGGTAGCCCCGCAGATCCTCCATTGTCAGCCACCGGATTGAAGCAGGCTGAACTTGTCGCTAGCTACCTTAATGACATCAGGCTTGACCGGCTTTACTCCAGCCCGATGCGTAGAGCTCATGAAACCGCCGTGCCATTGGCCAGAGAGCAGGGTCTGGATATTGAAACTGAGCAGGGTGTTGCTGAGTATGATCGCGATGCCGGTTCTTATATACCCGTTGAACAGCTTAAAGAAGAAAACTACGAGCAATGGCAGAACCTGATGAAAGGGGAGATGGGTAGTGTTGATTTCACCGTGTTTTACGATACGGTCGTTGCATCATTGACCCGTCTCGTAGACGAAAACCGAGGTAAAACAATTGCAGTAGCCTGTCATGGTGGTGTCGTCAACGTTTGGGCAGCGCATGTTCTCGGCCTTCAACCGGCGATGTTCTTTAATCCAAATTACACGAGCCTGAGTCGTTTTAAGGCTGCGAGTACCGGTGAGAAATCAATCATCACGCTGAATGAACATTTTCATTTGAAAGCGTTATCTTAAGGCACCCGCGGAGCAGGGAACGCCTGCTTTAAGTAGTGTAAAAGACTGCTAACTCCGTTTTAATGGGATCACCTGCTCGGCCTAACGCATTGTGATACCAGCCATTAGTTTGTTAAATTGTCGGGACTATCCTTGGTTTCGTATCCCGGTAACTTAGAGAGATGTGCTGACGGTCAATCAAGTGAAACTACGGTCTTTGTGGCTGTCGATAGGAAATATCAGTACCCGTGATCAATTTACCAGAGGTTAGAATGGCCTGCTTGGAGTGCCGAATTATGATCAGAACAGTATCTAAAGGGTTAATGCTGGCATGGCTGTTATGGCTATCCAGTTGTGCCAGTTTGATGAATGGCGTCACCAGTCAATTAGCGGATAATTTAGCGGCGGCAATTTTGAATTCAGGTGATGTGGCTACGGTTCGTGAGGCGGTGCCTGCTTATCTTTTGTTAATCGATAGCTTTATCGTAAATGATCCAAATCAACCTGAGTTATTGATGGCCGCGGCCTCCTTAAACGGAGCCTATAGTGTTTTAGTGGATGAAAGCCGGACTGCGATCCTGGCAGACAAAGCGCTGGATTACGCTAGTCGAGGAGCCTGTCTCAAGGTGAACCGTTTGTGTGGCCTAAACCGTCTGCCTTTTGCTTCCTTTGAGGAACGCATCAGGGCAACGGGGTCGGAAGATATTACCTACCTGTATGGGTATGCGGTCGCCTGGACTGGCTGGATTCAAGCCAATAGTGGCGATTGGAATGCAATAGGTCAGCTTGCTAGGGTTAAATTAATGATGGCCAGGGTACTGGAATTGGATGAGACCTGGGACAGGGGTGGCGCGCATCTCTATCTCGGTGGATTGGAAACGATCTTGCCAGCATCCATGGGTGGACAACCCGAGTCGGGTAGATTGCACTTTGAAAAAGCCATTGAATTATCTTCTGGAAAATTCCTGATGGCCAAAGTTGTTTATGCAGAGCAATACGCTAAACTTGTGTTCGATAAGGCGCTGCATGATCGATTACTCAATGAGGTAATACACGCAGACCCTGAGTTTGATGGCATGACATTAACGAATCGAATTGCGCAAGAGCGTGCTTTGGTCTTGTTGGCAGATGGGGAAGATTATTTTTAGTAGATTAGTAGGATTGATGGTGCTTAGCCTGGCCCTGGTGGGGTTAGCCCTGGTGCCCGGTGAATCTGTTGCACGGACTTATAAAATTGCCACTGGCGTTCCTGACGGCGTCGGCGGGATGAAACGCTTGCGACAGGCCATCACTGAGATAGCCAGCGAAACTGAAGGCCGGGTTAAATTCAAACTCTATCCGGGTGGGGTTCAGGGCGACGATTTCACCGTGATTCGTAAAATGCGAATAGGTCAGCTTCATGGGGGCGTGATGCAGGTTAACCCCCTGATCAGGTTTTATACCGATTTGCAGATCTATAATATGCCCCTCCAGTTCCAGTCGTATGCAGAAGTTGATGCCGTACGAAAGAACATGGATGAAGGTATCAGGCTCGGGCTGAAAGACGGAGGGCTGCATGTTTTTCCCCTGATTGAAACGGGTTTTGCTTACTTGTTGTCAAAACAACCGGTTGCCAGCCCTAAGGATCTGCTTAACATGAAGGTGTGGATTCCTAAAGGAGATCCTCTGGGTGAACGCCTTGTTAAAATGTTTGATGTCAGTCCGGTACCCCTCGGTATCAGTGACGTACTCGCCGGTCTGCAGACGGGTTTGCTCGACGCCCTTGCTATTCCGCCATCAGCAGCGCTGGCCCTGCAACTGCATAATCATGTCGAATACGTGATGGACCTGCCATTGATCTATATTTATACGGTCATGGCCATTGACCAGAAAGTTTATGCCGGTCTTTCCGAAAGCGATCAGGTCACCGTTACCAGAATACTTGATGATGCGCTTGGGGATATTGACAAAGCGAGTCGTAAAGATAATTTGAAGTCTTATCAGGCACTTATGGATCAGGGAATCAAAAGTGTTGCTCCGTCAGAAAGTGAGCTTAATGAGTGGGATTTAATCGCAGAGGCTGCAGTCAATTCCATGTTAAATGGCGGTGAGGTGTCTGCGACTATACTTCAGGAATTTGAGCGGAATCTGAAGGATGCTCGAAGTAGCCCGGCGCGTTAAAGGATCCTTGATGCACGTCCTGAAGGTCCTGTTACGGTGGTTACACCGGCTCGAAAATAGTGCCCTTTGGCTCGCCTTAGCGACGATGCTGGCGCTGGCCCTGCTCCAGATTGTGTTGCGAAATTTCTTTGATATGGGATTACTCTGGATTGAATCTTTTTTAAGAGTCCTGGTTCTCTGGCTGGCCATGTTGGGAGCGATGATTGGTACCCGTGAACGCAACCATATCAGAATAGACCTTCTTTCCCGATTTAGTTCCAATCAGGCCAAAGCTTGGATTGGCAGAGGCAATGCGATGACCGCTGCCGTGGTTTCGTTGATCGCTGCCTATGCTTCTTTTGAACTGGTTGTGTTCGAGTACCAAGATGGTCTGACTGCCTTTGCCAAAGTGCCTGTCTGGGTGTGCCAGATCATTCTACCCGTCGGTTTCGTGGTGATGTTTTTAAGGTTTACGAGAGCAGTATTTGTAGTTGACAAAGCAGGTCAGGAATGACGGCTTTGGTTTCGTCTCTACTCGGACTGCTGGCTTTATTTGGTTTGCCGCTGTTTGTGGTAATCCTGGCTGCGGCTTTATTGGGTTTTTACGTTTCTGATGTGCCTTTAACGGTGGTTGCTATTGAAATGTACCGCATCGTTGAAACACCCATGTTGCTGGCACTGCCGCTGTTCACCTTCTCAGGATATCTATTAGCCGAATGTGGGCTTTCTTCGAGATTGGTTAACCTGACTGATGCGCTACTGGGCTGGTTGCCGGGTGGGCTTGCGCTAGTCGCCTTTGTCACCTGTGCGTTTTTTACGGCTTTTACCGGCGCCTCTGGCGTCACTATTGTTGCCATAGGCGCATTGCTTTACCCCGCCTTGCAAGAGGGTGGCTATTCCGAAAAGTTCAGTTTAGGTTTGGTAACCACCTCGGGTAGTTTGGGTCTCTTACTCGCACCGTCATTGCCATTAATTTTGTATGGTGTCCTGGTTCAACAGATGAATTTAACGGTGTCTTTTTCAATTCAGGACCTTTTCATCGCCGGGTTATTACCGGCACTGCTGATGATCACATTATTAACGGTGTTTACGCTGTGGGTCCATCGGGGTAAAGCCTCGCTGGTGAGGCAGACAAGCAGCGTGAGTGTTCGTCAGGCTCTTTGGGCAATGCGTTGGGAAGTCCCATTGCCGTTGGTGGTATTAGGCGGTATCTATAGCGGCTTTTTTGCTGTTTCTGAGGCCGCCGCGATTACCGCCGCCTATGTTCTTTTAGTAGAAGTCGTCATTCACCGGGAAATCAAAGTGACTCAGTTGTCTGAGATAGCTCGGAGTGCCATGACGATGGTCGGTGGTATTCTGCTGATTCTGTCTGTTTCCCTTGCATTTACCAATTTCCTGATTGATGCAGAGATACCGCAGAAGCTGTTTGAACAGGTCAGGTTATGGATAAGCAGCCCGTTTACTTTCCTGTTGTTGCTTAACGTCATTTTACTGATGCTTGGCGCAATTTTGGACATTTATTCCGCCTTGATTATTATGATTCCACTCATTGTACCCATGGCCATGCAGTTTGGTATTCATCCAGTACATCTGGGTATCATTTTTCTAGCTAATATGCAGATTGGCTACTTTACTCCACCGGTTGGCATGAATCTGTTTATCGCCAGCTATCGGTTCAATAAGCCCATTATTGAACTTTATAGAGCTACCTGGCCCTTTATGGTTGTTTTAATGATTGCGCTTATGGTCATAACCTATGTGCCTATTCTAAGCCTAGGTTTTATTAGTTCTTAACCTTAAATTAACAAACTTTTGTTATGCTTTCTAAGGCAGAACTTCAGTATTTGGTTTCTCAAAGTATTGTCCGTATTTGCGCAGAC
>CAZGCW010000166.1:0-8826 GCA_964524295.1 uncultured Pseudomonadales bacterium | reverse complement strand
AATTCGTAAAATTATGGCGAGCCCGCCGAATCGGCTGGAAAGACTTTCCTGGGCAGACGATGTTATCGAAAACAATGGCGACCCGGCTTCCCTAAAGCAGACCGTCTATGATTTGCACACAACCTATCTGGAGCTAGCAAGTCATGCCTGATGCAATTATCAAATGCCCTAGTTGCAACAAGGCCGTTGCCTGGCTGATATCAAACCCGCACCGGCCATTCTGCAGTGAACGGTGTCAACTCATCGACCTGGGTGAATGGGCAGACGAGAATCGAAGCATTCCAGTTGATCCTGACCATGACGACATCACAGCGATTGATCTGGATCGGGATTAAGTCCGATATTCGGCATTAATTCTCACATAATCATGGGACAAGTCACTGGTCCAGACCGTGTCATCACACTCACCGCAATTGAGCACCACTCGGATGACAATTTCTTCTTTGCTCATGGCATGGGCACCATCCGCTTCCTGGTATTCCGATGCCTTACTGCCAGCACGCATTAAACAGATGTCATTGATATAAATATCAAGCAAATCGGCCCTTAACGGGACATCCGTTTTACCAATAGCCATGACAATTCTTCCCCAATTGGCATCACTGGCAAACAAGGCCGTTTTTATCAGCGGTGAATTAGCGATTGAAAAAGCAACCTTGAGACACTGTTCCTGGCTGTCACCCTGCTCGACATGGACCGTTACGAACTTGCTCGCACCTTCACCGTCACGCACCAGACCCTGCGCCAACTCAAGCATTAAGTCCGTGAGCGCATCCTGAAATTCAGCCATTTCCTGTTGGTGGTTATCCACAACCATCCCAGACTGGCCCGATGCGACCAGCATGCAGGCATCATTCGTGGACGTATCGCTATCAACCGTTATACGGTTAAAAGAGCTCGCCACACCTGATGTCAGCATCGCCTGTAACAGGGGTTCTGATATCTGCGCGTCTGTGGCGATGAAACTCAGCATCGTCGCCATATTCGGCTGAATCATACCCGCGCCCTTGGCAATGCCCGTGATCGTGATGTCCTGCCCGCACAACTGTAAGCGCCTGGAAGCGATCTTGGGTCTGGTATCTGTTGTCATAATACCCAGGGCCGCATCCAGCCAGTGCTGCTCATCCAGGCCTGCGAATAAATCCGGCAGTGCCTCCAGCACCAACCCAACCGGTAGAGGTTCACCAATCACCCCGGTTGAAAACGGCAATACCTGATGAACCTCCACACCACCATGGTCTGCAACTGCCTGACAGCAGCCCCTGGCATCAGCCAAGCCTTGATTTCCCGTGGCCGCATTGGCATTACCGGAATTCACCACTAGATATCGGACCGATGCTTCGGTGAGGTGCTCTATGGCAATTTGGACTGGCGCTGCCCTGAAATGACTTTGGGTAAAAACACCGCACACCTGGGAACCAGGTGCCAACTCAAACAGAGCCAGATCTGAACCATTACTATTGCTGATTCCCGCATTGACACTGGCGATGCGGATACCGCTGACTGGGTAAAAATCGGTTTGATTCTGGCCAACGGACATCAGCTCAGTTTTCCATGACAGGTCTTGTATTTCTTTCCTGAGCCACAAGGGCAAGGCTCGTTTCGTCCCACTTTACGTTCCCCTCGAATGAAAGGAGTCTTGGCCTGTGGAACAGCACCATCTGATTCTTCAGCACCTAAACTGGCAGAATTAGCCTTTTCAAAATTCAACTGGCTATTGGCTTGCTGGGCTCGTCTCCTATCTTCCAGAGCTTGTGCATTCTCATCAGACCTGAACTCAACTCTGGATAAGAATCTGACGACCTCCATCTTGACGTTCTGCAGCAAACCTTCAAAAAGTTCAAAGGCCTCACGCTTATATTCCTGTTTCGGTTGCTTTTGAGCATAAGCCCGGAGATGAATACCCTGGCGCAAATAGTCCATTGCTGCCAAATGTTCCTTCCACAGATTATCAAGAATATCCAGCATAATGCGCTTTTCTAATAATCTAATATCTGGCCCGACTGCTTTTTCTTTTTCCTCATAGCGCTCCAGGATCTCAGTCTGAACTCGATCTCGCAGGGGATCTTCAAACAGATCCTCCTGGCTCTCTAGCCAGCGACCAATGGGTAATTCAACGCCAAATTCCGTACGTAAAGCCTGCTCCAGACCCGCGATATCCCATTGCTCTTCAAGGCTCTGCGGTGGGATAAAACCATCTATTACTTCGTTGATAACATCATGCCACAAGGCATTGACCGTCTCAGAAACGTCATCCGTTTCCATAAGTTCGTTGCGCTGCCGGTAAATCATCTGTCGCTGATCATTGGCTACGTCGTCATATTCGAGCAATTGCTTGCGCATGTCGAAGTTTCGACCTTCAACCTTTTTCTGGGCTCTTTCTATAGAACTGGTTACCATACGGTGTTCAATGGGCTCACCCTGTTCATTGATACCCTGCATCAGGTTTTTCATACGCTCCGATGCAAAAATTCGCATCAGGTTATCTTCCAGCGAAAGGTAAAATCGTGAATAACCTGGGTCTCCCTGTCGCCCAGCCCGTCCTCTGAGTTGGTTATCGATCCGGCGACTCTCATGGCGCTCTGTACCAATGACATGAAGCCCCCCTGCAGCGAGCACCTCCTCATGGCGTCTGTGCCAGGTACTTTTCAACTCCTCCACCTGACGGTTAGTGGGGTTTTCAAGGCCATTTATTTCTGATTCCCAGTTGCCGCCGAGAACAATATCCGTGCCTCGACCGGCCATATTAGTCGCGATAGTCACTCTCCCGGGCCGACCAGCCTGGGCTATTATTTCTGCTTCTTTTTCATGAAACTTGGCATTCAGGACGCTATGTTCTATCTTGGCTTTTTTTAGCAGGGCAGATAATAATTCAGAAGATTCAATTGATGCCGTACCCACCAGGACGGGCGCATTTGAGGCTTTAAGATCTTTTATGTGTTCAACAATCGCCAGGTACTTCTCTTCCTGAGTCATGTAGATCAAATCATTCTTATCTTCTCTGATCATTGGCAGGTTAGTGGGAATAACGACCACATCAAGGCCATAAATCTGGCGAAACTCAAATGCTTCTGTATCTGCCGTACCGGTCATGCCAGACAGTTTTTCATACAACCGGAAGTAATTCTGAAAAGTAGTCGATGCTAATGTCTGACTCTCATTAGTCACGGTGACCGCTTCCTTTGCCTCAATCGCCTGATGAATACCACCGGACCATCGACGCCCAGGCATGGTTCTGCCTGTGTGCTCATCTACGATAACAATCTCGTCACCCTGAACAATATAATCAACATCCTTCTGAAACAGGGCATGCGCCTTCAACGCAGATTGAACATGGTGAAGCAGGTTCAAGTTAGCAGTACCATAGAGACTATCACCTTCTTCAAGCAAACTGTGCTTGATCAGCAGGCTTTCAACTTTCTGGTGACCGTCTTCGGTAAGCTCTATATCCCGTTGCTTCTCATCAACATAGTAATCACCGGGTGGAACCACTTCGTTATCAATGTCATCCTGGGTTTTAATCTGCTGCTGCAGTTGGGGCGCAATCGAATTAACCTTCCGGTAAATTTCGGAGGAATTTTCAACTCCCCCTGAAATAATTAATGGCGTTCTTGCTTCATCTATTAATATTGAATCGACCTCATCAACAATCGCAAAGTTCAGCGCACGCTGAACCTTTTCTTCAATACTGAACGCCATATTATCTCGAAGATAATCAAAGCCAAATTCATTATTGGTACCATAGGTTATATCAGCCTGGTAGGCGGCTGTCTTTTCTTCCGGTGACTGCCCAGCATAGACTACACCTACGGTCATGCCGAGCGCATCAAACAGGGGCTTCATCCACTGGCTACCCCATTTAGCCAGGTAGTCATTTACCGTAACGAGATGTACCCCTCGACCATCAATCGCATTGAGATAAAGGGCCAGGGTCGCAACCAGTGTTTTACCTTCCCCGGTCCGCATTTCAGCAATACGCCCTTCACATAAGGTAATACCACCGACAATCTGCATATCAAATAGACGCATCCCAAGGGCTCTTTTACCGGCTTCTCTGACGATGGCAAAAGCTTCGGGGAGAATACTGTCGAGGGTTTCGTTCGATTCCAGCCGTGCCCTGAAAGCCTCTCTTTTTTGGAGTATTTCCAAATCAGTCAATTGTTCAGTTTCCGACTCAAATTCATTCACCTGAGCCACAATACGATTCATGCGCTTGAGTTCGCGACTATTCTTGGTACCGAATATTTTACTGAGTAACTGCATAACCATCTTCAAAACGCTCGAATGATTTCATTTAGGTAAGCAGGCTAGATCGCTGCTATGAGCGAGGCGCTCTATGAACAAAAACAGAAGGATCTACAGATCGACCCTTCTTAAAGATTTCATAATGGACATGAGGACCTGTAGAGCGCCCGCTACTCCCCATCTCGCCGATAATCTGTCCCTTCCTGACGATATCCCCGGTGGCGGCTTTGAGCGTATCATGGTGTCCATACCGCGTGGTTACGCCATCACCATGATTGATTTCAATCATTTTACCATAACCACTTTTTTCTCCTGCAAAAGTCACCACACCCGCCGCAATGGCCATAACTGGAGACCCCAGCGTAGAAGCAATATCGATGCCGTTATGCCAGGCACGTTTACCCGTAATGGGATCAGTACGCATGCCATAGGCTGAAGAAACCCAACCTTTATGAACCGGTCTGCCATACAGCGAAGCGGCTTGTAATTGCTTCTTATGGAAGAATACCTGCTCAAGGATGGCTAACTGGTGCTCTCGACTTTCAATTTCCTGACTCAATTGTAAAACCTGCTTTCTAAAGGAACGTTCAGTTTTACTATCTGGTGACAATACCAGGCCTTCGGAAAAATAACTGGGATCAACACTAGGACCGCCCAGACCCGGAGGCTCTGAGAAATCAAACTCGCTTTCTTGTAAGTCAGCAACTTCTGTCAGTCTCTGTCCCAGCGCATCAAGCCTGGCCAACCGGGCTTGGAGGTTCGCCATTCGGGATGCCGAGGCATCAAGATTCTGCGCTATTTCTCTGTCCAGGTTGTTGAGCTCTATTTTCTGTTGCTGAAGTTGTGTCTGCCAGCGATTGAGCATCTCGAGTGCCACCCGAGAATCTTTTAGGGCGAACTGCTTAAGGCCCAGAAAAATGACCACTAACAGCAGACAAACCGCGGCCAACCCAATACTCCAGGTCACCGCATTCAGCCTGACTGATTTAAGACTGCCTGTGCTTTGATCAACTAGGATTAACTTCATGATCTTTCAGTGATAATGTTAACAACTCCATATTAACAGAATGTAGTGAATTTAATTGAACGAGATACAAAGAACATCCAAAATTCTCGAACAAACATCTGGAAATCTTCAAAATCTGATCACCAGAGCTAAATTATTTTCCAAACTGCAATTAAAAATCAGCGCTTTTCTTGGCACTGAAATTAAAATCGGTTCGATGACTGAACAAACCCTCCATCTGCTCGTAACCAGCGCCGCACTGGCCACTGAAATTCGCTATGGACAAAGAGATTTACTGGCATTTCTACATCAATCGAACCCGGCCAGCAAGTTAAAACGGATTAAAATATCAGTACGTCCGGAGTCGGATGAATCCATTGAAATGGCCGCTGTGGCAAGGCAACTCTCATCAGAAAATAAATCTTTGATCACGGCAACTGCAGACAGTATTGATGACCCCGCCTTGAAGCTGGCCCTGCACCGTTTTGCAGACAATCATTGACCATCTAAGCGTAGACTTAAGCGTACTCTAGCCTGCCTAGGCGGGCATAGGCCAGGGGTGCTTTTTCTCGATCCGGAAAGCTGACCATTTCCCAAGCATCAGTGTTCGCCAGCAATGCGCTTCTCAATGCATGGTTTTCACTATGGCCTGACTTAAAGCCCGTAAACTCGCCAATAACACTGTGACCAAGCAGGTATAGATCACCAACCGCATCCAGTATTTTATGGCGTACAAATTCATCTTCGTGGCGCAGGCCATCATCGTTGAGAATACGAAACTCATCGACGACAATCGCATTATCAAGACTACCGCCCTGAGCGAGGTTCATTTCTCTTAACTGTTCAAATTCCTGCATCAATCCAAACGTCCTGGCTCGACTGATTGATTTAACGAATGAGGTATTGGCAAAGTCGACGCAGGCCTCTTGTCGCTTGATTACGACATTATCATAGACAATCGTATGGGCTAATTTAAATCCGTCATAGGGCGTTAATGAGACGTACTGCCCAAAGTCACGAGGGCTATTCTCACCGGTGACGTGAATTGGCTTCTTTATCCGTATAAATTGTTTGAGTGCGTTTTGCTCCTCAATACCCGCTGACTGAATCAGGAATACAAAGGTGGCTGCACTGCCATCCATAATCGGCATTTCGGGACCGCTGACTTCAACATAGAGATTATCAATCGCCAATCCAGATAAAGCAGCAAGAACATGTTCTACCGTCGAAATCTGCGCAGCACCGCAACCGATCGTGGTCGCCAAGGTGGTGTCCACTACCGATTCATTTAGCGCTTTAATTTCGACCACTTCATCCAGGTCGGACCGAACAAATACAATGCCGGTATCAACGGGTGCGGGTCGCAAGGTCAGATAGACCTTCTCACCAGTATGTAAGCCAATACCAGTTGCTCGTATCACGTTTTTAAGTGTCTTCTGCCGTATCATAGTCTCGTTACCCGCTCAGCGGTCGCAAATATTACCAAATCCAAATCAATAGAAATAGCATCGCAGGGGTATTATGACTACAAAAATGGAGAAAAGTTGCATTTTTTTCGATAAATATTAACTTTTCTCCTGATTTAGACCACATTGCTCCTTTGTTAGTGATTAAAAGTTAACGATTAGAAGTTAGTGATTAAAAGTTTGTGATTAAAAGTTAGTGATTAAAAACTAGTCTGCTTGCCGTCGTAGAAACGCAGGAATGTCCAAATAGTCAAGATCTTTAGGCCGGTTCACCTGTTCTTCTTGGCTCTCTCCTTTCAATGGTCCATTTCGTATCACAGTCGGTGTATCAAATTCACCATAGTCTCCGTCACCAGCAATTTTACGAATCACCTTCTCGCCAAGCTCCATAGGACTTCGTTCCTCCATCGTCAGTCCCAGGCCAGTTGCAACCACAGTGACTCGCATTTCTTCGCCCATTTCCGGGTCAATGACCGTACCGATCACCACCGTCGCATTTTCCGAGGCAAAATCTTCGATCGTTGCTCCCACCTGGGAAAATTCAGTCAGGGTAATATCAACGCCTGCAGCAATATTAACCAGTATCCCCCGAGCACCATTGAAATCAACATCCTCAAGTAGCGGACTACGCACGGCGGCCTCTGCTGCTTTACTGGCCCGGTCTGCACCCACTGACAGGCCACTGCCCATCATTGCCATTCCCATCTCAGACATCACCGTACGCACATCGGCGAAATCCACATTGATAATGCCGGGTCTTATAATCAAATCTGCTATGCCCTGAACAGCGCCAAGCAAGACATTGTCGACGGCAGCAAATGCTTCCAACAAGGGCGCATCAGGACCCATTATGCTCAACAATTTCTCATTGGGTACCGTGATCAGTGAATCAACGCAGTCGGCCAACTCAGCAATGCCATTTTCTGCTATCTGCATTCGCTTACGACCTTCAAAGGGAAAAGGCTTGGTGACCACGGCGACCGTTAGAATTCCCATTTCTTTTGCAATATTCGCCACAATAGGCGCTGCACCTGTTCCTGTCCCACCACCCATTCCGGCAGTGATGAATACCATGTCAGCACCCTCAAGTACTTCCGAAATCCGCTCCCTGTCCTCAAGTGCGGCTTCCTTCCCAACCACCGGATTAGCCCCCGCACCGAGGCCCTTAGTGAGATCAGTACCCAGCTGAAGCAACGTCTTCGCAGTCAGCCGTTGCAGAGCCTGGGCATCGGTATTAGCGCAGACAAAATCAACACCCTCAATATGATGATCCATCATATGCTGCACCGCATTACCGCCGCCACCACCGACTCCGATGACCTTTATGACTGCGTGTTGTGGTTTATTATCGACTAGTTCAAACATGTGACATCCTCCGCTTTCCAGAAACAAAAAATTGAATTATTGACCCATGAACCATTGCTTGACCCTGCCAAGCATTGACTCATTATCCATTTGAGATTTAACGCGACCCATACCCTCAGATTGAGTTGACCCGTATTGCAACAAGCCAACTGCAGTTGCATAAATTGGATTCCTCACGATATCTGCAAGCCCGGAAAAACACCTGGGCTTGCCAACACTGACGGGCATATGAAATATTTCTTCGGCGAGTTCTACTACGCCTTCCATTTTTGAAGTACCGCCGGTTAATACAATCCCGGCTGCCATCAAATGTTCGAAGCCACTCCGGCGTAATTCTGCCTGAATGAGGTTAAACAATTCCTCATACCGTGGCTCAACGACCTCAGCAAGCGCTTGCCGGGAGAGTGAACGATCCTGCCTTTCGCCCACGCTTGGCACCTGGATAGTCTCGTTCTCTCCAGCAAGAGAAGCCAATGCACAGGCATATTTTATTTTTATCTCCTCTGCATTAGGTGTGGGGGTACGCAATGCCATGGCAACATCATTGGTCACCTGATCACCGGCAATGGGAATGACGGCGGTGTGTCTAATCGCCCCTTCTGTAAAAATAGCAATGTCAGAAGTACCGCCCCCTATATCCACCAAGCAGACGCCCAGCTCCTTTTCATCATCCGTTAGTACGGCATGACTCGAAGCTAACTGCTCCAGGATAATGTCATCAACCTCGAGACCACACTGGCGAAT
>CAZGCW010000165.1:0-8865 GCA_964524295.1 uncultured Pseudomonadales bacterium | reverse complement strand
TTGGATGCTCGAACGCCAAGATGCTCTCGTTATGCTGAATTTGTGGGTCTTCAAAGACTTCTTCAAGCGGCAAGACTCGACCACTCGGTACTTCGTTCTGTGCCATTTTCTCGAGCAGGGCTTCCGTGCTAAACGAGCGAATTGCTTCATCCAATAATGCGCCCAATTGTTCGGCGTTATCCGGCTCCATTCTCGTCTCTGTGGTTGCAAACCTCGGATCTGTAATCCATTCAGGATGGTCCAAGGCCCGAAACAACCCCTCATGCTCTACTTGAGACGCCACAAAGTAAATAATTTGTCCGTCTTCGGTATGCCACAGTCGATACGTCTCGTAGAGCGACTTTCCAGGGAGCTGCTCAGTATTTTCTAATGTGTGTTTGATCATGCCATCGGGCCAAAAAAAGGCGAGCGATGCATCCAGCATTGGAATCTCAATAAGTTGACCTCCAGCACCCCGGTCGCGAGCGAATAACGCCGCTGTGATCGCTTGAGCTGCCGTATAGGATGTTGATTTGTCGGCAACAATGTTGCGAACGAGATCAGGAATCGGGAAGTCTGGACTCATCTGAATACCAGCATGACCGGTTAGCCCTTGGATAATGGGGTCATACACCCGCTGGTCAGCATAAGGACCGGTTGGCCCAAAACCTGAAATTGAGCAGTAGATCAGATCTGGATTGATGCTGCACAAAGTTTCCGAGCCGAGTCCAATACGCTCAGCAGCACCAGGTCGCCAATTCTGAATAAAAACATCCGCTTCCTTAACCAACTGATGCATGATCTCGACACCTTCCGGCTTGGAGAGATCAAGTGTCACGCTACGCTTGTTGCGATTACAGTTAATAAACAATGACGTCAGACCACCGCGTTCGAAATTTGGTAGGCGAACCACCTCACCGATTTTTGGCGGTTCAACCTTAAGCACGTCGGCGCCTTGGTCACCTAAAATCATTGCCGCCAAAGGGCCAGATACTACCGCCGAAACATCAATTACTTTAATTCCTTCTAGTGGACCTTGCATGAACCCATCCTTCTCATCATTACTTCGTTGCTTTGATATTTTATGAGGAAAACCTTTCCAAAGCGGTACCAATGCCAGAAAACTGCCTTTCACTAAGCATATAGGAATTAAGGATTATTCGTTACAAAAAGTGGCAAGGGAAAAAGAAGTATGACGAAAAACCTCTATGGACGATATTTCGAATCGCGTGGGTATTTCCAGAGCGTCGCTCTATTCGTATTTTGATAACAAGGATGAAATATTTCGCAGTGTTTCACTCTCTATCCATCAGCGAGCCCTGGCCCGAGCGCAACATCATCTTGCTGGTGAATCCAGCGGTGCTGAGGCTGTCCCAGCATTACAGCTTAGAGTGGAGAACGCGCTGCTGGCTCGACACAGCCTTTTTCAAAAAGCGGTCACCGGTTCCCCGCATGGTGATGAACTGTTTGACGAATTCACCCGCCTGTGTGGCGATGTTGTTCTGGATTCTCACGCTCGCTTCCAGGCGTTACTTTCAACTGCGTTGAATGCAGCGTCTAGAGAGGAAGAAATTGACCTCAAGACAGCCGGAGTAACTGGCAAGGGCGCTGCTGAAATCTTGAATCTTGGCGCCGCCGGGCTCAAACGGGGTGCTCCTGATCTGGCGACTTTCAGAAAACGGGTCAGAAGCTTTGTCAGCGTTTTCATTGCTGGGCTTCGGGGATAGCAGCCGTTCATACTCAGAGAATGGCTGAACACGATTCTCCAGACAAACCAGTCGCCGTCGTCATTAACCGCTTGGAAGGCCACTGGATTGTTGGCTTTATTACCCTCAGCTAGACGCAATTGTACGGCTTGTATTTCTTATACTGGAGCATCGTTATTAAACAGGGTAATGGATTTATCGCAAGGCGGCTTTCTTTCATTATTGTAGCTTGATTCTGCAACTGAATGGGTTGTTGAAATGAGGTTCGCGTCAGGAAAGCGCAATACTTTTCGCCAACGCCTCTGCGCTGTTTTATCTTATTCAGAGAAGTGCTGGTGCTCTATGTCGCGTGAGTATACGCGGTCTCGCGATATTGGTAGCTGCTCGTCAACGGCATCCTGAGCATTCACGGAAAACTTTTCCTGCTGATTCGCATACGTATGCGCATTCGAGTTAACATCTCAAACGCACTATTTACCGTTAACGATACTACTAGGTTGTTGATGTGTTCCAACCCACTGACCTAATCGCGAAGACCAGAGCCAAGGACCCCCGATGGGATGGGATCTTGTGTGCGGGTTTTGAGCACTTTCCCAAGCCTCGCGGCGTTCTTTAGTCAGCCTATATGAATAAGACACTCTATCTCGCAGATTCTTTGATGACCATGAATGCTGACAATGACGTCATTAACGAGGGTGCTGTTCTGGTAGAGCAGGATTTGATCGCGGATATTGGGCCGCGCGATGCCTTGGTAGGCCGAAATCCGCTTGCGGAAGTTGTTCGACTGGAGAATGTTCTGCTGATGCCCGGGTTGATCAACACCCATTGTCACAGTGGATTGTTGCGTGGAACGGCAGAAGGCCTACCTGTATGGGACTGGCTACAGAAATACATCGATCCAATGCACCGAGTGTTGTTGCCCGAGGAAGCAGCGCTGGCATCCCGCCTTTGTTACGCCGAAGCCCTTCTGTCAGGCACGACTACGATTGTTGACATGTGGCGCTATATGGATGGAAGTGCGGCTGCGGCTAAAGAGCTTGGTATTCGTTCAAACCTGGTACCTTATGTCGCCGAGCACCCAGATCATGATTACTTTGAAACGCTGGATACCAACGAAAAGTTAATCAATCAGCAGCACAATGAAGCAGAGGGGCGCATTAAAGTCTGGGTTGGCCTCGAACACTTATTTTATGCAAAACCGGCTGCACTTGATCGCATTGGTGATCTGTGTCGCGATTACCAGGTCGGTTTTCATACCCACAGTAATGAAAGTCGCTTTGATGTTGAGAAGACGCTAGAACGCTTTTCAGCAAGACCCATTGAAGTTCTTGAGCGAAAAGGACTGCTCGATGCACCCAAAACCTTACTTGCCCACTGTGTCTGGTTGGATGATCGAGAGATCGAAATACTAAAGAATCGAAACATCGGGGTTGCCCACAATCCCATTAGCAACATGAAGCTGGCTTCCGGTGCAGCCAGGGTTACGGACATGCTAGCAATGGACATTGCCATTGGGCTTGGAACCGATGGGGAGAAGGAAAACAACAATCTCGATCTGTTCGAGGAAATGAAATGTGCGTCATTGCTCGCGAAGCTTAAAGCAGAAGATGCAGCTGCGCTGGATGCCTGGGCAGTCTGTCGTATGGCGACCATTGACGGTGCACGGGCGCTGGGCCTGGACCATCAAGTTGGGTCACTTGAACCTGGGAAAAAGGCTGACATGATTGCCGTCCGCACAAACACACCACGAATGACACCGCTGATTCAAACAGGTGATTACTTGAACCTGCATCACAATCTGGTTCATGCAGTTCAAGGCGGTGATGTTTCCATGACGATGGTGGATGGGAAGGTGTTGGTGAAAGAAGGTCAGCTACAGAGTGCCAATCTGGAAGAGATTGTCGCGGAGGTCTCAGCAGCAATTCAGCCGCTGCTAGCGAGACGCGATCGATGGATTCAGCGCGCGGGCGAGTCCGTCAACGAGCTCGATCAGTGAGTGGTGAAGGGTCAATGTATAAGGACCGTGTCTGATGCATTCTATCGCAAGCGGTGGGCAAAGCCCGGCACACCGGAGTGAAACCATACAGACAGCTTACCCAGATATTCTGGCACTAGGGTTTCGGCTTGGCTAGAAACTCTTTGCCTTTTAGCATGTGATCAAAATACACATAAGGCAAAACTGTCGTTTTTAAGAACCAAGCTAAGCGGGTCGGTATTAAACCATTGAGCAGCCAAGTTGGAAAGGTGGGTGTGACTTTGCCGCCGTAACTAAATTCAGCTAAAACTATTTTTCCATGTTCTACTGTTAAGGGGCATGAACCATAGCCGGAGTAGCTGTTTAGTACAGGTCGGGCGCTGAGTTGGCGGATAATATTCTCTGCCACAAGGGGTGCTTGCTGCCTTACCGCCCCAGCGGTTTTGGCATTCGGTGTTGAGACGCAATCACCTAAACCGAAAATATTTGCGTACCTGGTGTGTTGCAATGAGTTTTGGTTAACATCGAGCCAGCCACCTTCATTCGCTAGTGGACTGGATTTTATAAAATCAGGTGACGATTGCGGTGGGCAGACGTGGAGCATATCAAATTGGCGTTCTATGGTCGTTTCATTGCCATCGGCGTCAACGCCCTTGAATAGGGCGATTTGTTTGTCGCCTTCTACGGCTATCAGATTGTGACTAAATTGCAGATCAGCGTTGTATTTTTTGACATAGGTCATCAGTGATGGAATATAATCGGCAACACCGAACAATACAGGGCCGGCATTGTAAAATGCGATGTCTATGTTGTTGATGACGCGTTGTTGTGTCCAGTGACTAGCCGATAGATACATTGCCTTTTGTGGTGCGCCAGCACATTTGATCGGCATGGGTGGTTGGGTGAAAAGGGCAGTACCAGACTTTAATTGTTGAACCAGTTCCCAGGTGTAGGGGGCCAGGTCATAACGATAGTTGGAAGTAACCCCATTTTGACCGAGTGTTTCCTCTAGACCGTCTATTTTATTCCAATCCAGTTGCAAACCAGGGCTAACAACCAACAAGTCATAATCGATAACCTCGCCACTTTCCAGCATGACTTGGTTCTGATCAGGTTGGAAAGACATTACTGCCGCTTGTATCCATGTGACGTTGTTAGGTATTAATGAGACTGTTGGGCGGACGGTGTCGCTGTTCTTAAATATACCGCCGCCCACCATGGTCCAACCGGGTTGATAGTAATGCTCGCTTTGGGGCTCAATAATACGGATGTTTAGCGTCCTGTCTCTTTTTTGCAGGCTTGCTGCCGTTGCGATACCTCCAGCGCCGCCGCCTATTATCACGATATTTTGGCTCATGTGATTGCTTTCCGGTTTTAAATGGATGAAAGAACTGATGACCTGAGTGTGTTTGGGTTAGTGGCCATGTTGTCTGTAACCAAGTTTAAATCGTACCCCATCGCTATGGCATGTTCTATAGCTTTTGCCTGTTATTGCCAGCGGGTCAGCAGCGATAGGCTTCTAGAGTGCGTGACTACGGTCGGGCGATGTTTTTGCGTGCTCCGGCAGTGTGCAGATACGTTTCATTTCTATCGTGCCGTTGCCAGGATACGTCCACTTGTACACGCCATTTTCGATGTAGCGTTTGACGACCGTTGGGCCATCAAATAGCTTCTGGTGCAGCTGCTTGTCCTGCCAGGTTGCGGTCGCCTGGGACGTACGTAGACAAAACAGGAATGGGCCTATCTGTCTGGGTGCAACATCGTTTGACAACCTGTCCGACGAATGATCATGGATGAGACCATGGGCAGTGACAACGACACGATCACCACACTGCTCAACACGCTCTACGTGATCCGGCATGCGCGGATCAATGCTCTGCCATAAACCCCGAATGTCCTGCGCGCCTTCTGGCAGCGGTTCGGTGCAACCCTTTAAAATAGGTTGAGGAAATACCGTGTAGCCGCAACCCGGGGTAAACGCCTGGGGGATATCTTTTGCTATCAATCCCGAGCCATCAAGCACTGGCAAGGCGCAGTAATTGATTTTTGTGCCGTCGCCATCAAAGACCCAGGATGGCGTGGTATCGACCGGTCTGGGATAGAGCCAAGCCAGCAAAAACAGCATTGCCGGCAGGGAGAGTAGAATGATCGTTGCTGAGAGGAGCTTGCGCATGAATTAATTCCCTTGGTCTGGCCTGGTGTCAATCGCTCATGCTGAGCGCGGTACACTGATGATGGTTGGCCTCTAGTATGATAGTTGACCTTGATTTTGCTCTCCACCGTCATATTATGGCAATGATAGTGCAATAGTAATGAGCGGGCTGTTCCCGTCCGTCAGGAAAACCACGCACGCTGATCGGTAATGAGCGAGTTGTACAGAAAATGATTTTACAGATTATGAAATGGCTGCTCGGCTTCGTTACCGTCCTGGTTGGCGGTCTCCTAGTCTATGCTTTTGCGCTGCCAAGACCATCCGATACAACCGATCCGGCGATATTTCTGAAAGACGGCAGGTCAGTGAACTATTGTGAATTGCCCGAGCTCGATGGTTCAGGAAAATCTGCCGATGACATCCCCAAGGCGTTTACCCCTGGGTGTAGTTACACAAGCTTACCGATGCCGATTTTGTCGGCCTGCACTGAACCCCTTGCAGAAGGTGTCGTTGACATGAGAGGGCTCTGGCAAGGGATTTCAGGTCGGGTCGGTCACCTGGAACGGATCGAGCAATGTGGGAATCGGGTTGTGGTAACGGCCTTTGGAATCATCCATGACTTTCGCGTCGATGGCACGTTGAAGAACGGTGCCAGAGATGTCGGCGTTGTATGCAACAACTTTAACACCGCAATTCACTTCGACGACGAAGGCGTCATGGTCTTTAGATTATTCGACCTCTTCGATACGGTATTCCGGGAAATGCGCCGCGAAGAGATGATCTTCACATTCATAGATGGTAGCGAAACCCGTACTCAGAGAATCTGCCATTACCCGAACGAAAGCTAAGGAAGCGAGAAAAGGAGCGCACCATGTCGATAAATACCCGCTCGCCTGAGTTCATCACGCTAGATGAAGCGGCAGCGATGAAGACCGGAACCCGGGTCACTTTTGTACCCGGAATTCCTGCGATGTTTTCCGAGGCCCTCAAGAATATCTGTTTTGTGAAAGGGGTGCCGCTGATCAGGGTGCTGCATCCACGAATGGGTGTGGACGAAGCCACAGGAGAGGATCGGCAGGCAAAGCTCTTCGAACTCACGGCTCAAACCAGCTTACCAACAATGTTTCACAACGAGGAGCGGCCGCGGAATGTCTGGATAGAGCAGCTCGCCTTGGTGGAACGAATTGGTGCTCCGGGTACCCCGAATCTGATTCCCGATAGCTTCGAACGTCGTGCTGAGCTCTTCGGCCTGTGCGCTATTGTCCTAGCGGAGGACGGTCTTGTCTGGAACATGAGAATTATGGTCGACAGCCCGTTAGGGCAAAAGTACGGATTCAGTGCAGAGGCGAGTGCCGCGGCACCGGATAAGATCGCCGAGGTTATCACTTTGCTTGGTCGGCAACTCGATGCTCAGGCGCAGCGCGGATCGAGTTATCTCGTTGGCGAGGGGCTCACCGCCGCTGACATCTACTGGGCCACGCTCAGTATGAGTGTGCTTCCACCCCCGCCTGAGATCATGCCGCTAACCCAGCAGAACCAAGGTATGTTGAAGTTCTTCGAAGCGAATTCCCGGGTACCACAGATTGCCGGGGCCCTCACGAAGCGGATCGAGGAACATCAGCGGTTCATTTTGATGACCCACTGCGAGACCCCTGCGGTACTGGGCGGCAAGCCGTTGTGATCCACCCAGCGATCTGGTAGGCCCAAGTCAGAGGGTCAGAAGAGGCGAATCGGGTAGCCCATTCTCTCCTTGTCATCATCTCAGGCATGGTGGTTGCTGCTGTCGTGCTGCGGGTAGCCACGACCAGGCCATTAAGCGATGCTCTGCTCGACTTGGGCGAGCGCGAACAGAACGTCTCCGTCGCTGAATCATCGACTGGTGGAATGATCTCTGCAAATCTCCTTTCAGTTGCAGACCGCCTCTTTTTTACCTGGGTGGCAGTACGGTTTATAGGCTGGCTTCTTGCCGTGTCTATCTGGGTCTGGCTCGTGAAAAGATAAAATACTGAAACCTCTGGATGGGGCAATGATTACGCTGTTCGCAAAGTCGGCCCGTGGAAGGATGAATACCACCTGGAACATTGCAGAGTTGGGTGCAGACGGTGGAGCAAGCGCGCTTTACGGTCACGGTGCAGGTATTCAGCAAAACGGGGCTTGAACTGTTGCTGAAAGTGCTATCGTTGATTGAGGCGGATAACTTATCGGCAAGCACTTCAGAACTGGTTTTGATGGATTTATTGGCAGATTGATCAGTTCAGAGGCACACGATACACCCGTTAAACAATTTACAGTTCAGGCTTGGTTTGCACTACCGGTCGTATCAAGCGTCGATAAGCCAATGCAAGACCAGTCCACACCATGATCACACTGGTTAGAGATACCATTGCGGCGATCGTTTGACCCAACCAGCCATACACTTCCCCTGTGTGTAAATACCGAGAGTACGACCGCCAACGACTCACTCTGGGTTTACTCGAGAAGGGTATCCAACTCGTTACTTCACCGCTGGAGGCATGCAGCATAAGTTGATGACGTTTTTGTGGTTGCCTGCTATTGCCCTGATCGATGATGAAGCGCACGGGTGCGCCGACCTCTGAAGGCAGACTGATTTGAATGCGATTCCATAGTGGCAATTGTTGTTGTGCTCGCAAAAACAATTCGTCTAATGATTTATGTTTGCTATAGGAGGTGATGAGCGGTTTCTTCTGTTGATGATCACTTACACTTGTATCGGGTTTGCCAGCCGCCCATGCAAGGAGATCACTTGCCCAGGTATAATGAAACACGGTCGCTGTAGCGATTATTATTATGAGCGGAACGGCTGACCAGATACCCAATACATGATGCCAGTTATAGTCCCTTGCCCGGCTTACCTTCATAGCATTGGTATTAAAAAGCAATCTTGTCCGAAGCGCCCGCCAGTTTATAATTTTGGGTAACCACAGGTATAGACCACTTAGAATAAGAAATAGGAAGCCGAGATTTGCGGCGCCAGTGACAGCCCGACCCGTCGCAACTGAATCCCCGCTTAAGTTAAACCAGCGATGCCAACG
>CAZGCW010000164.1:0-8875 GCA_964524295.1 uncultured Pseudomonadales bacterium | reverse complement strand
GCACGTAATACAAGGGATTCATGTATCTGATATTCATCGATTATGATATCCTTTCTCAAGATCGGCAGCGTAACCACGGCCTTTATGTCTGATAAGTAGCTGTCTCGTCCCTGGAAGAAAGCAACATCGGTCAAACACGAAATACAGCTTGCACCATGCGCCTGGTAAGATTTGGCTATTTCAGGCACATCAAAATCAGCACGAATGATACCTTTCGATGGTGATGCCTTCTTAATCTCGGCGATCACCGCTGGCTTACCCTTGGTGAGGTCGTTGCCTATTGCATCGAAAAATCCCCTGGGAGGTTCGGCCAGGACCGTTCCCTGGAGGCTCGAAATCGGTCGTTGTTGCTTTCTAGTCATGACATGAATACGCTTTTCAGCAACGATATTTTCTAGAATAGTCGGCAGTGCCATAATCAAGAACCGGCCATTTCAATCGTAAAATCGACAAACACTTTCATTCTCTCAGCGGCTTGACCTGAGGCGATAACATCCTGGGCCATCCTCACGCCTGAGTGCAGGTCCGCACATAATCCAGCAACAAAAATCGCGGCGCCGGCATTCAGACAGACAATATTGGTAGCCGCTTCATCCTGTTGGTTCAAGGCCGCATTGACCAGCGCCAGGCTCTGGGTACTGTTTTCCACTCGCAATGGTTCCAATGAGGATGACCGCATCCCAAAGTCTTCTGGCTTCACTTGATAAGTCTGATACTGCCCGTTTCGCATTTCCACGATCTGAGTTGAGGCAGCAATACTTATTTCATCCAGGCCGTCATCCGAGTGAACCAGCAACACATGCTCACTACCGAGTTCGTACAGCACCTCCGCCAAGGGTCTCAACCAATGCGGGCTAAAGACCCCCATCACCTGTCGCTTGGCCCCGGCGGGGTTAGTCAAGGGTCCTAAAACATTAAACAAAGTTCGGAATTTTAGTTCCTCTCTCGGTCTGATGGCGTGCTTCATGGCTTGATGGTGATTAGCAGCAAACAAGAAGCCGAGTCCAACTGTGTCAATACACCGGCCTACCTGTTGCGGATTCAAATCCAGCCTGGCACCCGCAGCTTCAAGCACATCAGCGCTACCACTATTACCGGTAGCAGCCCTGTTGCCATGCTTTGCAACCTTTGCCCCGGCTGCCGCAGCGACAAATGCACTTGCTGTGGACACGTTAAACTTGCGCGAACCTGAGCCTCCGGTTCCACAGGTATCCACTAAACAGGCCTGTTCGGCCGGGACTTGCAAGGCCAGTTCTCTCATTACCGTCGCCGCCGCTGCGACTTCAGTGACGGTCTCTCCCTTCATCATCAAGGCCGTCAATGCCGAACCAATCTGGGCCGGCGTCGCTTTACCGGTCATAATCTCGCGCATTAACCCTGTCATTTCTACAGCTGTCAGATCTTGCCTACCCGTTAGTTTGGATAACAACGTCGCTATTTCCATTTACCTACTCCTGATCCAAAAAATTCTGAAGAAGCTGATGGCCATGCTCGCTCAGAATCGATTCCGGGTGAAACTGCACCCCTTCAACAGAGTGATTCTTGTGTCTGACACCCATAATTTCATCAATGCTACCGTCTTCGTTTTCGGTCCAACTGGTTAATTCCAAGTCATCTGTGAGGCTGTTTTTACCGATCACTAATGAATGATATCGGATTGCTCTAAAGGGGTTGGGTAGATCACTGAAAACCCCTTTTTTCTGGTGGTGAATCATGGAAGATTTACCGTGCATCACCTTCCCAGCAGCTTCTATCCGGCAACCGTATACCTGGCCAATACTCTGATGTCCTAGGCAAATCCCTAAAATTGGAATACCGGACTGAAAATGACGAATCACATCCATGGAAATACCGGCCTCATTAGGCGTGCAGGGTCCAGGTGAGATAACAATACGCTGCGGTGCTAGCTTTTCGATCTCGTTCAGTGTTATTTGATCGTTACGAAATACCTGGACCTCCTCACCTAACTCGGCCAGATACTGCACCACGTTATAGGTAAACGAGTCATAATTATCGATCATTAACAGCATAAGCCGCACCCATGGAAATTAACTAGGATCATGTTTTACATTTCTCTCGTGTGAGGGGTCCGAGGCAATTCTCAGACCGGCTTCGGCAATCGCAGCTGCTTTTATAACCGACATCGCCTTATTCATGGTCTCTGTCCATTCTTGCTGGGCGACTGAATCTGCAACCACACCTGCACCAGCCTGAATATAAAGACGATCATCTTTCAATACCGCCGTCCGTATTGCGATCGCTGTATCCATATTCCCGTTCCAGGAAAAGTAACCCACCGCACCGCCAAAAATACCGCGCTTGACCGGTTCCAATTCATCAATAATTTCTAATGCCCTGACTTTAGGTGCTCCACTTAGCGTGCCAACTGGCAGTGTCGCTTTAAGCAAGTCCATAGCCGAAAACTCGTCACGAAGTTCTCCGGTGACATGAGAGGCCATATGCATCACATGGGCATAGCGCTCAACAACCATCATCTCTGATACCTCTACGGTACCAATATTCGCGACTTTACCAATATCATTTCTACCTAGATCAATGAGCATCATATGTTCTGCCCGTTCCTTCGGATCATTCTTCAACTCTTCTTCCAGCAACAGATCCTGACTCGAATTCTGACCCCTTGGCCGGGTGCCTGCCAAAGGCCTTACCGTCGCTTCTCGGTTTTCTAATCGGGCCAGTATTTCCGGCGAAGACGAAACGATCTGCACGGTCTCTAGATCCATGAAATACATGTATGGAGATGGATTCATGGCCCGCAAGGCTCTATAAAGATTCAGGGGTTCGGCTTCGAAAGAACAGGACATCCGTTGGGACAATACAACCTGCATGACGTCACCAGCGACAATGTAATCCTTTATTTTATCAACGTCAGACTTAAAACGATCTTCACCATAAGAAGAAATGAAATCTTCATCGTAAAGCGTCGGGGCGACGACCGGTTGAGCATACTGCTCAGGAATAGGCTGGTGCAGAGCTGCTTCCATGGTGTCCAGGCGATTAAGGGCTTTCTCATGGGCTTTTTCATCCGCACTATTAACGTGAGTCACCAGGTGAATCCTGCCCTTTATATTATCGAAAACAATCACCTCATTTGAAACCATCAGCAGGATATCAGCCGCACCAATGGCATCGGGTGGCGCCTGTCCCTGCAGGTGCTTTTCGACGTAACGAAAGGTGTCATAACCAAAATAGCCCACTAACCCCCCGGTAAAACCCGGTAAGCCAGGCAACTCGGGATAGGAAAACCGCTGTTGGAATCTATCGATATAATCCAGGGGATCCTGAGTGGTGAGTTTCTCCACAACCTCACCATTTTCCTCGAGAACTAATTCTTCTCCATAGACCTTGATGACACGACTGGCAGGCAGTCCAATGATCGAATATCGAGACCATTGTTCTCCACCCTGGTGGGCACTCTCGAGCAGATAGCTGTACGGACCCCGTGCCAACTTAGCGTAACAGGACAGTGGCGTTTCAAAATCCGCAACAAGTTCACGGGTTAAGGGAATATGTTGGTAGCCCTGTTCTACTAGATCATTGAAGTAATCTGTCTGTGTCATTCATCTATTCTTTATAACTAATCTTTAAAAACTAATCTTTCAAAACTATTCTTTCAAAACTGTTCTTTAAAGTAACCCGTGTTATTAATCATTAGGATCTGACTCAACCAGTGGCAGCCAGCCTTCTGCATCGGAAACCTCTCGACGGGTTGAAGCGTTTGCCTCCCGCAACGGCTTGGTTCACTGCACAAGCTTCACCTGCTGAGTTGATGGCGCATCTGATCGATAGTTTCCCGGTAATTATCTGAACCAAAAATAGCCGAGCCCGCAACAAAAGTATCTACACCTGAATCAGCGATAGCCGCAATGTTCTCAACTTTAACGCCACCATCAATTTCAAGCCGGATATCCCGCCCGCTTTGATCAATTAATTCTCGAACACGCCTGATTTTATCGTGGGTTGATTCAATAAAAGTCTGGCCACCAAATCCCGGGTTAATGGACATGATCAGAACCATATCCAGTTTATCCAACACATGATCAAGACAATGAACCGATGTGGCTGGGTTCAGCACTAATCCACATTTCACCCCATTGGAGCGGATAAGCTCCAATGACCGGTCAATATGTTCGCTGGCTTCCGGATGAAAAGTAATATAGCTTGCGCCAGCACTGGCAAATTCGCCTATCAGACGGTCCACTGGTTTGACCATCAGATGGACATCCACCGGTGCGGTTATGCCATAGTCACGCAAAGCCTGGCACACCATCGGTCCGAATGTCAGGTTGGGCACATAATGGTTATCCATGACATCGAAATGGATCAAATCTGCGCCCGAATCGAGCACTTGCGTGACTTCTTCGCCTAGTCGGGCCAGGTTGGCTGACAGAATCGACGGCGCTATCCAGGGTGTCTTCATAGTTTAGTTTCCAAATGCTGCCAATGAAGTTTACAGGATAGCTTTACTTACGCCTAACTTAGCTTAATTTGAGCAACGATCTCTCAAGCAGTTCTAACCGAGAGGGCGTACCAACATCACTCCAGGCACCTTTGTATAATTGCCCGCTCAGCCTACCTTCAGCAGCGGCTGGACGTAGCACATCCCTAATAGGAAAGACCTGACGACTGGAACGAGACAACAGCTCAGGGTGCAGAATGCTGATTCCTGAAAATGTATAGCGTTCGTTGTCGTTGCCGATTAAATCACCGCTAAGGGAAAAGTCACCTTTAGGATGATGAGACGGATTTGAAACCAGTATCAAGTGACCCAGGGATTTATCCAGAACATGGCTACGCAACAAATCAAACGAAAAGTCGCTATAGACGTCCGAACTGATCATGGCAAAAGGCTGATCGCCCAATAACCCGAGGGCAGCCTTGGCTCCCCCGCCCGTATCTAAAAGTATGTGCTCATAAGAATACTGTATTTCCAGATCATATCGCTCGCCATTACCCAGCGCTGCTTGCAGTGTTCCTCCCAGGTAATGCAAATTGATGACGACCTTTTCAAACCCGCTATCTCTCAACTTATACAGATGTCGTTCTATCAGCGTTTGGCCAGCCATCATTAGTAATGGTTTAGGCAGGTTTTCTGTCAGCGGCCTCATTCGCAGCCCCTCTCCTGCTGCCAGCAACAAGACATTCATATAAAATATTCTCTCATAAGCGGGCTAATGTGTTCCCTGAGGAAGTCACCAAATTGAGTTAAATCGTCATAAATATCACAGACTTCGAGGATATACTCAAACACAAGCGGCACATCAGACAGATACCCTGGCTTACCATCTCGAAGCTGCAGGCGACAAAAAATTCCGGCGCATTTCAAGTGCCTCTGCAATCCCATTAAATCAAACCAGCCCAGGAATTCCGGAAAAGAATTCAGCTGACCTGGATCGTTCTGCCTTAACAGGTTCCAATTTGCTTCAACCAGAGATACGACATCCGTTCGATTAACCCTGAAATAACAATCTTTAAGTAACGACACCAGGTCATAGGTGAGCGGACCGATCACGGCATCCTGATAATCAATAACAGCCAACCCATGATCTGCCATCAGCATAATGTTTCTGGAGTGAAAATCACGGTGGACAAACACTTGTGGTTGACTCAGTGCATTTTCTATCATCATTTCAACCACTTGGGCATAGAGGTCATGCCAGTGCTGAGTTAAATTCACCTGTAATTTCTCTCCTAAAAACCACTCAGGAAACAAACCCATTTCATCCTCAAGCAGGCGGCGACTGTATAAAGGCAAGCTGCTGGCGATCTGCTGCATTTTCAAAATTTCCAGGCTGGCTTGGTGTAATCTTTTCCCGGCCTGTCGTTTGTTCTCTTGAAGTTCAGCAAGAAGCAGCCGGTCGCCCAAATCCTCGATAGCCAAAAACCCCGATTTAAGGTCCTGCGCTCTGACTCGACCGACCGATACATTGCCCTGTTCGAGCAATCCAGTAATCGCGATGAATGACTGCAAATCTTCCTTGGCTGGTGGGGCATCTACGAAAACACAACCACTATTCGAGCCGAGCAAACGAAAGTAACGACGGAAACTGGCGTCTTCTGATACCGGCACAAGTACCCCAGAACCACTGAAATAGCCCTCAGCTTCTGTGAACTCACAAGCCCACTCAGTGAGTAGTAAAAGACGCTTGTCCATAGGTTTTGATCTGATTTGCTGTAGAAAGCACCCATTATCGCTTATTCTAGGCCCTTGCAACAAAACTTAAGACATCATGCTCGCAGCCCCTAGCTCAATAAACCGCTCGGTATTGCTTTTATTGCTGTACTTGCCAGTAAATTCCGGCGCTCAGACGGCTGCTGAAACGGATTGGACTATGCTGGTAACCGACAAAACCGAAGCCGCAGAAACATCGCGAAGGCAGTGTGTCGGAACCTACTTAAATCGTTCTAAACCGTTGCCCAGAACAGCCCCGGCCGATCAATCTATCATTATCAGTGCCGACGATGCCACGCTTATTCTGGATCAGTCCGCGGCGATAACGGGCCAGGTTGAAATTAGCTCAGCTGCCCGTCTCATCAGTGCTGATGCTGCTGACATTAACCTTTCAGATAATCAATTAAACCTGCAGGGCCAGGTCATGATAAGAGAACCGGGTCTTCTTATCAGGGGTGAATCCGCCAGCGGTGATTTTTTAAAAGGGACGGGAAAGGTAACAACCGCAAGTTTTCTGCTGCAGGAAAGTGGTTTCAGGGGCAGAGCAGAATACCTGGAAAAACAAAGCCCCAGCAGAATTCATCTATCCAATAGTGATTTCACCCAGTGCGACCCCGGTGATGACTTATGGTTGATGCAGATGTCAACACTCAACCTGGACATGGAATCCGGTGTTGCTAAAGCAAGCGACGTCACCGTCAGGATCAAGGATGTACCGGTATTTTATCTGCCCTATGCTCAATTTCCGATCGATACCAAAAGACATTCTGGGCTACTGCCACCTTCGTTGAGCAAAGACAGCGAAAGTGGTTACAACTTAACCACCGCCTACTATTTCAATCTGGCAACGAATCTCGACGCGACCTATACCTACAGCAATATAGCGCAGCGAGGGAGCCTTCATCAGTTCGAAGGCCGATTTTTAACTACGGGCACTGAAAACGAACTGCAACTAGGCTATATCAATCAGGATAAAATTTTTGCTAAGGAACAAGCCGCCCTCGGCTTTACACACAGTGAAGATGCAAAGCGCTGGTTAATATCAGGCCAGCACACAGGACGGTGGCAAGCCCTAAAAACAAGTATCAACTATACAGCACTATCGGACCAAGATTACCTCCGTGAACTCGATAGTCGACTTGTGCGTGGTGCAGATCACTTATCAGAAAATTTTTTTACTAACGACCCCTACCCTCGCACTAAAACAGCCCTCAACCAATCAGCCTCAATCAACTGGTATGGTGAGCATTTCAGTGCCAATCTGGCTATCGAAGGCTTTCAAGCTCTGTTGCCCGGGTTCGAGAATCAATACGAAAGACAACCAGAATTAAGCCTTAACTACACTAACGCCATTGGCAATCTGCACTTCTACGGAGAGGCCCAAATCAGTGAGTTCATAACCGAATCCGAGCCAAGTCCCGGTCAACCAAAGAGCCAGCGCAGACTCATCTCTTCGGGCATGAGTTGGCCATGGTCAAAACCCTGGGGTTATGCCAAACCGGAAATCCAGATCCATCACCGCACTTACCAAACAGATTTTGGGGATGGGAGCCAACCGCGCTCTAGCTCTGACCTAACTTCCGTTATTAGTTTCGATTCAGGTCTGAAGTTTGAGCGACTAATCAGTTTAGGGCTATCTGACTGGTCACAAACACTGGAACCACGCCTATTCGTATTGCATCAAGGTGGCAGCATAGCCACGCCAACGCACTTATATGACACCGGCCAGTTTAATCCATCCTTTAACAACCTGTTCAGAAAAAACCGATTCTCTGGCATAGATGCTTTGATGAGTGGAGAACAAGTCAGTGTTGCGCTCACCAGTCGACTATTAAGGCAGGCCGATGGCCAGGAAGTATTAAAGCTACAAGCAGGCCAGGCGTTTTTCCATTATGATGCGCCCGCACAAATCTACGACCCCATCGCAAGCCGGGGCAAGTCCGGTGTCTTTATTGAAGCGTCCTGGCAACCTCGACAGAATCTAAAACTCGATGGGAAAATCAACTGGGATAGCGAAAGTAAACGTATTGTCTCAAGCTATGCAGGGTTCAGCTATCGATCCACCCAATCTTATTTATTCAATCTTTTCCACCTGTCTGAAAAAGTCCCTGCCTCCGACCTTGGAACCTCCTATCTGGAGCACAGTCGATTGGAGAATAAGAAACTCACCCACGCCTCAATAGCGGTACCCCTATCGGCTTATTGGCGACTGGTCGGTATGTGGAACTACGACTGGAATAGAAAGGAAAGCATAGAGTCCATCGCTGCTGTAGAATACAATGGCTGCTGCTGGAGCGCTAAACTAGCCTACCGGGAATTCATCGATATTTTCCGAGGTGCTAATATCTCGCAACAGCCATACACGGAATTGAAAAACAGGAGCGGTATTTTTCTTGAATTTCAGCTCAAGGGACTGGGTACCATCGGCAGCGATCTGGTTAGGATCTTGGAGCGAACCGTTCCAGGGTTTTCAGAACAACATTGATTGATAGGGCAACAATAATGAACATTTTTGGCATAGGGCTATTATTTTATTTGGTCATTCTCTCCTCGATGAGCGAAGCGGCACCGATCGTACTAGATAGAATAGCCGCCATCGTCGATAACGAAATCATCATGGTTTCTGAGCTTGAATCTAGAAAGACTGCAGTTAAAGCCCAACTGGCGGATCCTATGCGAATG
>CAZGCW010000163.1:0-8879 GCA_964524295.1 uncultured Pseudomonadales bacterium | reverse complement strand
CAGAACAGCCAAGCCCTAGCACAGTCCGGTTGGCATAGTTGAAATAAGCAGCAACTTGATTGATCTCCAGAATTTCACCATCGCTCCAGCCCTGGGTGCGTAGGTTTTGGACGTCAGATTCGATCATTTTGCCGGTTTGTTCGGTCAGTTTACCTGCGTAAATCAAGGCGGCTTGCTGTTGATCATCAAAAACCCCGGCAAAGGTATCGCGCTCAAGTGCATCTCGAATAGCCTTTGATCTAGGTAGATTATCGATCAGGCGAGTCATCCCGGTGAAATGGTGTTCTACACAGTAATGACAGGCATTTTTAATGCTGGTGTAAACGCCCAGAGCTTCTAAAAACCATTTCGGAATTTGGTTAGCTGAATGATGAAGTACATTTTTGTACAGGGTCATGTGCCCTTCCAGCGATTGAGGTCGTAGGCTGTGCGCCAGCATAATATTGTCGACATTATTGTCAGGGCCTTTTACTCGCTTATAGAGTTTGAGTAATTTTCCTGTGGCTTCACTGTATGGCACCTGGTTTATCCAGCTCATGGTTGCCCCTGCTAGTTAATTTTTCTTTTAGTTGCCCTGAACGTACGAAGTCAGCATTGCGGTTGCAGTGCGATTGACTGCTCCTGTTATTAACCGGTTAAACGCCTCTACTAGCTCGGTAACCAGGGGTAATCGTCCGCGTACCCGGACCGCTATCGTTATGGTCAGCACTATTTGTCGAGACCGGGACTGACGTAGTGCTGGCCGGGCGCTATTTAAACGGTTTTCTTTCGAGTCACTCGAACGGGCATATAAGTGTAGCCTTTGACAAATGAAGACAGGGTCCGCTGGGGCTCCTCGAGCACCTCGATCCGATCGAAGCGATTAAGGATCTCTTCCCATAGAATTCTTAGCTGTAGTTCGGCTAATCGATTTCCCATACAGCGGTGGATACCAAACCCAAAGGAAAGATGATGCCTGGCATTGGATCGTTCGATATCAAAACGGTCGGCATTTTCAAATACGGCGGCATCTCGGTTTCCAGATACGTACCACATCAATAGCTGGTCGCCGGCTTTAATCGCCTTGCCGCCGATGTCGCAATCATGATTGGCTGTGCGGCGCATATAGGCTAACGGGGTTTGCCAGCGAATCACCTCTGCCACCATGTTCGGGATTAAAGCGGGTTTTTGGATTAGTTTGTCGTATTGTTCCGGGAACTGGTTCAAGGCATAGATGCTGCCGGACATGGTGTTTCGCGTGGTATCGTTACCACCGACTATGAGTAATAGTAGATTTCCTAAATACTCGAAAGGAGGCATGTCTCGTGTGTCTTCACCATGGGCGAGCATAGAAACCAGGTCGCTGCCCGGGTTTTCAAGCCGCTCAGCCTTCAACCGCATGAAGTATTCCAGGCATTCGAGCATTTCATCCCGACGTTGCTCCATGGATTCAATGATGCCGCCCGGTTGCGGAATCGCAAAGGTGATATCGGACCAGCGAGTGAGCTTACGCCTATCTTCAAATGGGAAATCAAATAAAGTGGCTAGCATCATGGTTGTCAGTTCAATGGAGACGGTATCGACCCAGTCAAACGTTTCGTTTTCAGGAAGGTTATCAAGAACGCGCTGGGTTCGCTCACGGATAAGCGGCTCAAGGTTAACTAAATTTCTTGGCGCCACTACGCCGGTCACGGTTTTGCGCTGAACATCATGGGTTGGTGGGTCCATGGCAATGAAGGTTGACAGGTTCAAGGCACCTTCTGGTAATTCGGTACCAACGGGAAAACCCAAGGTGATGCCGTTGGCAGATGAAAACGCGGACCAGTCGGCGTCGACGCGTTTGATATCTTCATAACGCGTCAATGACCAAAACCGGCCAGCCATTTCAGTTTCATTAAAGTGAACCGGATCTTCAGCTCGCAGCCGTGCAAAATACTCCTGCCAGCGATTCTCACTGAATAGTCTGGGATTGACGGGCAGAATATCTGCCAATGCGACATCCGAGGCTGGTGGGATAGCCGTTTTCTGTTCAACGCCGACTGAGCTTGGCATTAGACGGGTTTTTTCGGATTGCTGTTGCGAGGTTTGGGTCATGGTGTTTTCTCGGTGCCTGATCATGTGATCATACCTGGTTATTTCTTAATACAGCTTATTTCAGGAGTTTTATTCAGTCGTGTCAGGGTACCTTAAACGCGTTGATATGCGAAGCTCGCCTTGCAAATAACGCGTCGCGATTAAGAGAGCGGTTCAGTGAAGTGCAATCATCTTAGTTACCAATTAAACGGATAATACCGAGTGTCGAGATGGCAGGGCGACGTAAGCGCAGGGTCTGTTTTCATTCAGTGGGGATTTTGTCGGTTCTAAAACCCTGCATGGCAAGCAACAGTCTGGAAAGTATGGGTAGTACGCGGGCGACAGAGTTAGTCGTTATCAGGTGGCCGCGTGGGGTATTGGCTCTGATGTTTCGAAGAAATTTGTTCTAAATCCATTTCTAATTAATCAAATGATAAATAGTCTTTACCTTTGCGAAAAATTGTTCTATATTTTATTTATCGAATGATCACTACAAGAGGATCTAGAGATTTCGATTGAGTTAAGTCCAAAGGATAAATAACAATTAGGGGGCTAAAAAATGAAATTGATTCATAAATTAACCGCATCAACACTGGCAATAGTTTTGATGTTGTTTGTTTCGATACCGAGCATTTATGCCGAAGAAGGGGCTCTGGCTATTGAAGAAATAACGGTTACAGCCAGGAAAAAGGACGAATCACTTGCTGATGCGCCTTACACTATTACGGCGTTAACATCACAGCAGATTGAGATTAGAGGTATTAATCAACTTTCAGATGTGGTGTCCTATACGCCAGGTTTCTTCTATTCAGATAATAATGTCGGTAAGAATAGTCGAACGCATAAAAGACTGATTTTCAGAGGAATGAATCCAAGAACTGACATCCCAACTCGTCAAGCTTCAACCATGTTCATTGATGGTGCAGCCTCGGTGGGTTCAGAGTTTGGCGGCATTGAAAATGTTGAACGAATCGAAGTCCTGAAAGGTCCTCAAGGCGCTCATTTTGGTCGGTCTACTTATACTGGCGCGATTAATGTCGTTACAAAAGACCCAGCAGGTGAGTTCTCTGCAAGAGTCAGTGCTGAGATCGGGTCTCATGGTACGCAGAGAACCGGTATTAGTTTAGAAGGTCCCATAGGTGAAATACTGGGTTATCGTCTATCTGCCAGTACCTATGAGATGGATGGCATGTACGATAACGCTAATGTGGGGGGTCAGAAACTGGGTGTACAGTCGTCAGATGATGTTGCCCTGTCGGTCGTATTTGAACCTTCAGATAATTTTAAAATTAAAGCGCGCTACCACGCATGGGAAGATAGTGACGGCCCTGATGCAGGAACCGCTTATGATTACCGAAGTGGCCGCCACAACTGTAGCCCTGGTGGAACAGTAGAAAGATGGGGTGCAGCACACATGGTACCTTGGGATTTCGGTGCAGACTTAGTGCCGGCAACCACGGTGTGTGGACAGGTACCGGTACCAACCGCACAAGAAATTGGCCAGGATACGGGCTCCGTCCGAGCCCTTACATTGCTTGGGCTGCGGATTGACGAGCATCTGTTCCCGATCGCCAATGGCGTCATGGATGTACCCGATTTTCTCGTACCAAACCATTTTGGAATGGAAAGAGAAGCAGAAGAACTCAGTATTGTTGTCGATGTCAATTTTGAGAATGGCATGAATTTAAATCTTGTCTCCGCTCAGCATGAGAATGCGTATAGCAGCCACAATGATTTAGACCGACGAGTGACTGAAGGGCTTTATCTGCAGGGAATGGGCGGCGGCATGTTTGGATCGTGGGGCGCTAATCACCCTGCAGATGCCTCTGATCTAAGAATGAATTCAATGCAGGATAGCTCCATTGAACTCAGATTAAGTTCGGCCCAGGACCAGAGAGTACGATGGATGGTGGGTTATAGTGACGTCGACATGGATTGGTTCACGCAGAATATTGGATCCATGATAGTTTATTTCCCGAACGATGGTCTCAATAATGAAACTTTGGTTGCGGAAGGCGGTACTCCCGTCTGCTACAACCCCTACTATCTGTTTGGTGGAACCTTGGATGCGAGTAATGTCTGTGGTAATTATGGTGATGTTACCTCCAACAATAATGACTTCAAATGGGACATTGTAAACACCTCGTCTTACTACGCATCTGTTGAAGCCGATATTACTGACAAGTTAACGCTGAGTGTTGATATTCGAAGACAGGAAGACGATGTCACCTCAGGTGGTATCGGTCCATACTCTGGTGGTGTTGTTGGTGAACGTACTAATGTTCAGCAAGCGGTCTTTAAATCTACCCTGCCGAGACTCATCCTTGACTACAAGCCTAATGAGAACAATACGATTTACTTCAGTTACTCAGAAGGTACCCTCCCAGGACTGTTTAATCCTGCCCTGGCAAGTCTGACCGAAAGTCAGCTTGCAGAGGTCAAACTACAGACCGGAGGAGCGGGTGTTAAAATCGATGAAGAAGAGTCTGAGAATATCGAAATTGGTATTAAGAGTACGATTCTCGATGGCCGCGGATTTATCTCATTGGCTTTCTACCAGACTGATCTGAGTAACGTGCACACGCCTTTATTTGCAGTGTCTTATACTGATGATGACGGTAATCCTGTCGTGATCAGTGGTAATACCACCTCTCAGGGTGGCGATGCTGAACTCTCGGGTATAGAACTGGATGGAACCGTAAGGCTCAATGACTCATGGTCGGTCGATTTCACCTATGCACTGAATGACAGTGAAATCAAATCGGGCTTTCAGAGTGCCGATACATTCGACTTGATGGGTGACCGGGATGCGGTTATCGGTAATCAGTTTTCCAGATATCCTAAGAACAGTGGCAGTTTATCTGCAAACTACTTAAAAGGGTTGGGTGCTGATCGGGATCTGTTCGCAAGGATGGATGTGCTGTATACAGGCAAAATGTATGCGTCTAATGCAATGCTGGCACATACCGGTGAAGGTACGAAAGTTAACCTGAGATCGGGTATCGAAACCGATAATTACCGGCTGGAAATCTATTGCACAAACTGTCTCGAAGATGATCAGCCAAAGGGTCTGCAGCAGATGTATGACCTGTCTGGTATCACCGGTGGATTTGGCGACGGTGTGACCACCGCTACGGGTCCGAGAATACTGTCAGTTTCCCTGGCAGACAAAAGAGTGATTGGTATTAGGGCTTCTTACAGCTTCTAATTTGATCAGCACAAAGAAAGAGGAGCAGGCGCTCCCCAATCCCCCCCAAAGCCTGCTCCTTTCTTCTTTTTTTAAGTCCGAGGGCTGTGCCAAGCCAAAGCTTTACCAAACCTAAATTTGTCCGTAACCCCTTTCCCTTATCGAAAGATTGTCCTAAACAGTGCTTTTTCAAACCAAGGTTCAGCGTTTTGCTGATTCCCGGGTATAACTGGACCGATGTCCTGCCTTTCACTTCTTCTATGTCTGAGAGATAGCGTGCTCTGTGGCCACTTGTTTTGGCTTTGTTCCTTTGTCTGGTAACGCCTGGGTCGGCGCCACTCTTTATAAATTGTTTTATTAGCCTGCTAAATATGGTTTATTGTTTTCTAGCTGTTAAGTAATTCCAGGACATCAACCGATCAAAGCAACCGTATGACGACAAAACTATCTGACTCAGAAATCGCTGAATTCAAAAGCAACGGTGCAATATTGGTTAAAAATGCAGTTGATGCACTGTGGGTGGATCGCTTGAACCAGGTTGTTGACGATCAATTAAAGCGACCGAGTAAATGGGCTAATGATGCCAATCCCGATAGTTCGCGTAACCGGATGTTTACCGATCGATATCTATGGCAGGAAAACGAAACGGTAAAAGCATTTGTTTACGAGTCCGGGTGCGCGGAAATTGCAGCACAAGCGATGCAAAGCACCACTGCGCGCTTTTACTTTGACCATCTTCTGGTCAAGGAGCCGGGAACCGATGCTGTGACGCCCTGGCATCAGGATGTCCCTTACTGGCCATTTCTGGGCAAACAGATTTGTTCAATGTGGGTTGCGCTGACCCAGGCAAGTGTGGCAGAAAGCTCCCTGGAGTTCATCCGCGGCTCTCACTTGGCTGACACGGTTTATATGCCGGAGGTTTTTGGCACCCAGGGCAATCCGAATGTTGCATGGACTACCGCAGCTAAAGGCGAACCGGTGCCACCGATTGAAGCGAATCGATCTGCATACGATATTATAGGCTTTGATGTTGAGCCGGGAGATGCGATTTTATTTTCTGCCTGGATGTTACATTGGGCGCCTGGAAACATTTCTTTGACAAAACGTCGAGCCGCAATGTCAACTCGCTGGCTGGGTGACGATGTTATTTGGCATCCTCATGAAGGGTCTGACCCGACAGTCACTCAGGAACAGGTCTCTGTAGCGCCTGGTGAACGGCTGGGTGACGAGCCGGTTCTGCCGTGTATCTGGCGTGCTTAGTATAGAATAACAAGGTTTAAAACCTGGGCCGATCGCTTATTCTAGTGCAGCCTATTGAGTCTAAGGCCGAGGTGATGTTAATCAGGCTTTCAGAAAAACTGAAAATGCTGATTTAGTAAAATCAGTTTAGGTTGTAGCCTATAGTCTTACAGAGGTCTGTTATGGCAGAACATTGGACGAAATTCCTGCCCATTACCCAATACTGGCTTTGGCCTGGATTGCTGATAACCCTGCTCTCTTCAGAGCTGTTCGCCGAGACCATTATCTATGGCAATACTGCCGCGCCTGACAATGCCACCAATGTGTATGGCGTTCGCCCTATGATTGAGGAACTCTCTGGGAACGTCGATATAAAACTGATCCCTGGCTCTCAATTATTTGATTCCCGGACCGCGCTTGTATCCATAGGGGCAGGTATTGTTGATGCCGGTGAAGTGATCACGTCCTATTCTCGCAGTTATTTAAAACACGCTGTAATTATGAATGACCTTATGTATCTGGGCCGAAGTGAACTGGTCATCAATGCGGCGGCAACTGAAACCATATTAAAAGATTGCCCGAGTTGTAAGGCAGATTTTGCCAGCAAAAACACACTTTATCTATCCGGCGCCGCAGCGGGTTCATATAGTATGTTGTGTAAAAGTAAGGTCACGACACTGGCAGAGATTGAGGGTAAGAAGTTCCGGGCCATTGGCGCAAACAGACGGTGGGTAAGGGCTTTGGGCGGGATTCCAGTGAGCCTTTCCATTAACGATATGATCGAGGGTTTATCGAGAGGTTTAGTTGATTGTATTGTGGGTCCAATTGCCTGGCTAAAGTCTTTGCCAATTATTGATGATGTTAATTATGTCTATCGATACAATGCCGGCGCATTCAGCTTTGCCACTATGGTGATCAACCGGGATACCTGGGATAGTCTCGATAAAGGCCAGAAAACCAGCTTATGGCATGCGCAGGCGGGGTTATCTGCGCGTATAGTAATCCAGCAATATGTAGCCGATGCGATTCGCGCAACGATGTTGGCGAAACAAAACAATATTCCTGTAACCCGAGGATCTGATGATCTCAATGAATTCTGGCTTGACTTCCGAGAGCAGGAAGTGGCCCAGGTGAACCAGATGTCCTTAATGCTCGGCGCCAAGAATCCTGAAACCGTCTCTGCCAGTCTGGTCGAGAATATTGATAAGTGGCGAAAGATAATCGCAGCTTCCAGTTTAAATGGCATTATGTCTGCACAGACCCTTGACCAGGCAGAGTTAGCTGATGCAGTGGATGAATATACCCGTTTACTGGATACTCATATTTATCAAAAAATTGACCCATTAACGCTCTAGTAATGTCGCCAGGGATAAATCATTTTATAGGATAGCAATGTGATGATGAGAATGTTGATTCAGGAGCACCTTAAATGAACACCCCGTTGTATCAGGTCTGCGTCAAAGTTGACCTTACCTTGAGTCGAGGACTGTGTGTTCTGGCAAGTTTCTTTGTGGTTGCGATGATGCTGCATATTGTTGCCGGTATATTTTCACGGCATGCCCTGGGAGAACCACTTGGTGGCGTGACTGAAATAGTCTCGGTCTACGATATGGTCGCTGTGACCTTTCTGCCACTTGCTTATGTGACACATCAGAATGCCCTTATTTCAGTTGAACTATTCACTCGCGCACTGACCATTTTTTGGGTGAAGGTAATCGATACCCTGGCTGTTCTATTCGTGGTGGTGTTATCCAGTTGGGTCACGTTTGAAACCGCGATAGCAGCGCTTGAAAGTTTTCAGATTGCGGAGGTTTGGGAGTCTGGAGACGGGTTTTTATCAGTATGGATAAGCCGTTTATTCTTACCGTTGGGTATTGGGGCCATGACCTTCAGTTGGATATTGGTGGCTGTTCGTAGAATAGATGAACTCGCCCGGTTTAATGTGAGTAGGTTGGTGAGTCGGTAAAAAGCACTCAACTTGTTGTCTCGCAGCTAACCCGTTTAACCGGTGGGCCTGGGACCATTCACCCTGAGTTCTGCAGTAATGGGAAGAGAAAAGTAGCATGTCAGATATTTCAATTGGTTTTGCGGGCATAGGGCTATTGTTAGTGTTAATGGCGCTCCGAGTGCCTATTGCCTTCGCCCTGTTTGGAGTTGCGGTGATCGGTCTAGGGGTCACTGAAGGCTTTGATATTGCCATGCACCTGGTGCGTATTGAGCCGTTTCATTTTGCCGCGCATTGGTCGTTTTCGGCTATTCCTATGTTTATATTGATGGGCTGTATTGCCCAGCACACTCGCTTGGCCAGTGAGTTGTTTAACGCTGCTCGGTTATGGCTTGCTGGCGTGCCGGGCGGTCTGGCAGTGGCGGCCAATTTTTCTTGTGCTGGGTTTGCGGCAGC
>CAZGCW010000162.1:0-9122 GCA_964524295.1 uncultured Pseudomonadales bacterium | reverse complement strand
CCCATCCAGATTTTGATCAACACGAATCTGTTGTTTTCTCCCCTGGTGAATCCCTGACGGCGATTATTGCCATTCACAGTAGTAAGCTCGGTCCGGCTGCCGGTGGCTGCAGGATGTATCCTTATACTTCCCGTGAAGAAGCACTGGCCGATGTGCTTAGGCTTTCCCGGGGGATGACTTACAAGTCTGCACTTGCTGGTATTCCGTTTGGTGGTGGTAAGTCGGTGATAGTGGGTGATCCAAGGACAGTCAAGACTCGCCAGCTATTGCATGAGATGGGTCAGTTCGTTGATAGCCTTAAAGGTCGGTATATAGCCGCCGAAGATTCGGGTACTTCAGTTGCTGATATTTCTGCCATGGGCGAGCGTACCCGATTTATCTCAGGTGTAAGCGGTGGTCGTTACGGCGGTGATCCATCGCCATTGACGGCCTATGGTGTATTTATAGGTATTCGTGAGGCTGTTCGACACCGAATCCAGTCTGACCTGCCAGGCATTCGTGTCGCGATTCAGGGCGTGGGAAACGTAGGATATCACCTGACCAATCTGCTGATTTATGCAGGCGCTAAAGTGACTGTTGCCGATATTAACAGGCAGAACCTTGAGCGGGTAAGTAAGATACCAGGTGTGAATGTGGTTTCTGTAGATGAGATTCTTTCTGCAAAAGTTGATGTGCTTGCACCGTGCGCGATGGGAGGTGCTATTAACGAAAACTCAATTTACAGTATACGTGCAGGTATTGTTGCCGGGGCAGCTAATAATCAGTTGACAAGTAAAGAGATGGCCGATGAGTTGCTTAACCGGGGCATACTTTACGCGCCGGATTATGTCATCAATGCCGGTGGCATTATCGATGTTTATTATCAGAACTGCGGTGAACATTCTGAGGGTATCGTTAACAAGCACATTGAAAGAATTGGTCCAACACTGCGTGCTATTTTTTCAAGCTCTGACAGTCGACGCCTGTCGACCAATGCGGTTGCAGATGAAATGGCGGAGAAGGTTCTTAACAGAGTCGATCACCAGGCTGCGTAATAGCGGTGTTGGCGGTGCCGACCGCAGGAAAAATTTTCCCTTTTGACGCGAACTCATTTTAGCTTCCATTGAGATATTGTCGATGACTAATTGATGCCTTGATGGGATTCATGAGATAGTCAGGTAGTTTCATCGTGCAGCGTGTCAGCTCACCATTGACGGAATGTTGGGCTTCGTTTCTGGGTTGGCCCAGCCATCTATGCAGGGAAAATAAAATATGAGTAACGCTGACATTATTATAGAAATACTCGAACATGAAGGCATCGAGTACCTAATGGGATTTCCGAACAATCGATTATTTAATTCTGCGGCCTCGCATTCTATTCGACCCATCATCGCCCGGACAGAACGGGTGGCGATTAATATGGCTGATGCTTATACCCGGATGAATAATGGCAGGAAAATTGGCGTGGTCGCGGTTCAGGACGGGCCTGGAATCGAGGCCAGTTTTTCAGCCGTCGCTCAAGCCTATGGTGATAATACGCCTATATTGATGTTGCCCGGTGCTCATGCCCCTTTGATGCAGGATTACGACCCCCAGTTTATTGCTTCAAGGTCATTCAGAGATATCACTAAGATGGCAGGCCTGATTAATGATGCACGCAGTATTCCACGTAAATTTGAAATGGCTTTTGCGGCGCTGAAAAATGGTAAATCGGGCCCAGTACTGCTGGAGACAGCAGCGAACTTGCTATGGGGGCAGTCCGACGGGGAACCAGTCCAATATGCGTCGCCGGGACGATACCGGTCGATGGCAGAGGAGCGCGATGTAGCGCAGATTCTGGAAGCGCTTCTGCAGGCAGAGCGGCCAGTGCTTATTGCCGGCCATGGCGTCTTGTATGGGCAGGCCTGTCATGAACTCAGGGAGCTTGCTGAACTCTTGCAGATTCCGGTGACAACGACCTTGTTGGGTAAGAGTGCTTTTCCTGAAAATCACGAGCTGTCTCTGGGCACTGCCGGTCGAACTATCACTAAAGCTGCAGCCCATTTTGCTAATGAGTCGGATTTTATTCTGGGCATCGGCACCAGTTTTACTATTAACGATTTTACCGCACGCATGCCCAAGGATGCTGTCCTGGGCCAGATTACCCATACACCGGCGGATATTGCCAAGTGTCGCCCGGTTACCTGTGCGGCGATAGGGGATGCTGGGCTGGTATTGAAGCAGTTGATCAGTCTGGCCAAGCAGACGCTGGGGGAGGCTGGACGCGCTCGTTCCGAAGAGATGATGGCAGAAATAGGCCAGTTAAAAACAGACTTTTTCAGTGACTGGTCAGAGCGTCTCTTGTGTGACGACGCAGGCGCCATTTCTCCCTATCGGGTGATTCACGAAATGAACACCTTGTTTGATAAAACTAAAACAGTAGTGACTCATGATGCCGGTAATCCTCGGGATCAGATGGTGCCTTTTTATGAAGCTATTACGCCTCGAGGCTACCTGGGTTGGGGTAAATCAACGCATCTGGGTTCATCGCTGGGTATGGCAATGGGCAGTAAGCTGGCTCGACCGGATTGGTTGTCCGTTAACTTTATTGGTGATGCTGGTTTTGGCCAGACCGCCAATGATTTTGAAACTGCGGTACGGTCCAAGCTGCCGATCATGACGGTGCTGGTGAATAATGGTGTCATGGGTGGTTACGGAGCTTATATGCCTGATGCTGTTGAACGCTTTCAGTCGAGTTCACTGGGAGGGGATTATACCGCCATGGCGATGGCCATGGGCGGTTACGCTGAGCGTATCGAGAAGGCGTCCGAGGTCAGGGCGGCACTGCGTCGAGGTATTGATCAAACCCAGGCTGGGCAGCCGGTGTTGCTGGAATTTATGACCAAGGAAGAGCCGGTTCTGGCCATGGCCAATCAATGGGGGATGTAAGGATTTCAGAATTTTTCAGTCTTTTATAACCCTCAGACAGCCCAATAGGCAGTCAGGGGCGTACGACCTTGATTGATGATGGCAGCGATGGGTAGGCGATCGCTATCGTTGGTTTGCTTTGCCTTCATCAACACGTCGTGTTTTTTTTGGCCTCTGAAAAACAGGATTAACTGGCGGCTGTTAAGTAGTCGTGGCAGAGTCAGGCTGATTCTGGTGTGATCGGAGTGAGGGGGTGTGACAGCAATACTCGAGGTGGGGTTGGTCAGGTTCAGACTGGATTTCAGGGCCTGTGAATCCGGGAATAGCGATGCAAAATGTCCATCGCTTCCCATTCCTAACAAGCTAATATCAAAAGTGGGCTGGTTGGAAAGTTGCCTGCCAGCGGCCAGGGCTGCTTCATCGGCGCTGGTATGGCTCAGGTTCAATGGCAGAAAGTGGGCCTTGCTAGCCTGGTTGATCAGCAGCTGTTCTTTAACCATTTTTGCGTTGCTGTCCGGATGGTTTTCATCGACCCAGCGTTCGTCGCTCAGGGTAATCAGAACTTTAGACCAGGGTAGTGGGGCGGTGGATAGCTGATTGAACAAGGTGATGGGAGTGGAACCTCCTGGAACGACTAAGCTGGCCTGGCCTCGCTCCTCAATCGCCTGTTTAAGCAGCGTTGTTATATAGGTCGTCAGTGACGTATGTAGGTCTGATGGGCAGGAAAATGTTTTCAGTAGCACGGTTAATTCTCATACCAGCTGCGCTGGTCCTTCTCTATGAGCATTTCAGCTCTGGAAGGGCCTGCGGAACCGGCAGGATAAGGATGAGTGCCGACTGTTTTGTCTTTCCAGGCCTCAATCAGGTCATCACACCATTTCCAGGAGGCGTCGATTTCCTCGCGGCTAACGAATAACCATTGATCACCTTTTATCACCTCCAGGAACAAGCGCTCATAGGCATCTGGAATTCGGGTATCGCCGGTTGAGTCAAAGAAATCGAGATTGAGGGTGCGTCTTTCCAGGCTAAGTCGATCCCTGAGGCTCTGTTGCTTGGAGACCATTTCAAGCTGGATGCCTTCATTGGGCTGCAGTCTGATCACCAGCCGATTGTTTGCTTTATTCTGATGGTCTGGAAATATCGCATGAGGGTGATTTTTGTAGGTAATAATAACCTGGGTTACTTTTTCCTTGAGGCGCTTTCCTGTCCTGAGATAGAAAGGCACGCCAGCCCAACGCCAGTTATCGATAAAGGCCTTTAAAGCCACATAGGTTTCGGTATCGCTGGTGGTATTGCTGCAGTCTTCTTCCTGTGTATAACCGACCACAGGTGTACCGGAAATCCAGCCGGCAGAATATTGTCCACGAACTGCCTGTTCGGTTAGGTTCGATGCGTTTATGGGGCTGAGTGCACGCAGGATTTTTACTTTTTCAGCCCGAATTTCATCCGCTTGCAGGGAATTAGGTGGTTCCATTGCAACCATACACAATAGTTGTAAAAGATGATTCTGGACCATGTCTCTGAGCTGGCCGACCTGGTCGTAATATCCCCATCTCCCTTCGATACCAATGGTCTCGGCAGCAGTGATCTGGATATGGTCAATACAAGTATTGTCCCACTGAGAGTTAATCATGCGATTGGCAAAACGTAATGCCAGCAGGTTCTGTACGGTCTCTTTGCCGAGGTAGTGATCGATGCGGTAGATGTTGCGTTCTGAAAAAAACTGGGCGACGGTGTCATTTACCGATCTCGAACTGTGTTGATTATGACCGATGGGTTTTTCGAGAACGATTCTTGAGTTTGGATCAAGGCAATCTGCTTTATGCAGGTGATGGCTGATCGAACCGAACAGGGTCGGAGGGGTGGCCAGGTAGTAGATCATGGTGCGATCGGGATTACGCCAGTTCGCCAGCCTGGAATAATGTTCGGCTTTGGCAAAATCGACCTTTATATAGTCGAATCGTTGACTGAACCGGTCCCAGGTAATCTCGCTTGAAGACGCGCTTGCCAGGATCGGTTGCAAGGTCGTTGCAGTCTGCCTTATAAATTCGCTGGTATTAATGTCGTCTCTGGCTACAGCGGCTATCCTAACGCTGTCAGCTAAAAGCCCTGCCTGGTCCAGCCAAAACAGGGCAGGAAACAATTTACGGTTGGCAAGATCTCCTCTTGCGCCAAAAATAACCAGGTCAATTTGTCTGTCCATTAAGCGGTACTCTTGAGTGAGTGATGGGCCAGGGCAGCTGCGGTGGCCAGGGCGGTTTTTGACAATTGGTGGATCTCGGACCAGTTTTGTTGCGCTATCAGTGATGGATGCACCATCCAGGACCCACCCACTGAGTCTACATTAGGCAGGTTCAGGTATTCAGTCATGTTTTGGAGGCTAATACCCCCAGTCGCGCAGAATCGAACATCCCTGAACGGCCCAAAAATTGCCTTGAGTGTGGCAACACCACCCAGCGGTTCTGCTGGGAAGAATTTAAAGTCCTGGTATCCCAGTTCTAACCCCAGCATGATCTCGCTAACCGTTGATATACCGGGTATGAGCGTGAGGTCTGATTTCTTGGCTTCTTCCAGTAGCGCTGGTGTTGCGCCCGGGGACACCAAGAAATCACATCCCAGAGATTCTGCCTGGTTTATCTGCGTGCTTGAGCAGATGGTCCCAGCGCCTATGGCTAGATCAGGGAATTGCGCACGGATGCGCTCAATGGCAGATAGGGCTGCATCCGTCCTGAGGGTGATTTCAAGGATTTTAAATCCGCCTGAAACCAGGCTGTGGACCAGGGGTATGGCATCTTCCTCTCTGTCGAGGGTTATCACCGGTATAATGGGGTTTTGGGACAGTAAGTCTAGCATCATTTGTTTACTCTGTTGTGTTAAGGCTCATGGCCGCGCCGAATAGTCCCAGGTTTTCTCGGGTAACCAGAAAGGTAGGGATGTTTCTTAGGTAAGGTTTGAATCGGCCTTTATCTTCGAATTTTTGCCTGAAGTTACTGCCAAGGAATAGTTGCTCAAATTTGGGAATAACGCCGCCTGTTATATAAACGCCGCCCTTGGCGCCATAGGTGAGAGCGAGATTCCCTGCTGCTGCGCCCATCACCTCGCAGAAGAGATCAATTACCTGTATCGCGATCTTATCGCTGCCGAGCAAAGCAGCTTCAACCAATTGTCTGGGCGCTTCGAACGGTAGCCTGGTTTGAGCGTCCCCGGCTAAGGCGTTGTAGATGTTAAGTAGACCTGGCCCGGATAGCAGCCGTTCCAGGCTGACTCGGTTAAATTTTTCTTTGAGGTAATTATTTATATGTGCTTGCTGATCATTTAATGGCGCAAAATCGGCATGTCCGCCTTCAGATTCGATGATCTGGTAGTGACTGGACCCGGGTATCAATGCTGCCATTCCCAGGCCTGTCCCAGCACCTAGTACCGCAATGGGGCTATTCTCGAGAGCAGTGCCATTACCAATCTGCTTGAAATCGGCTGCAGAAATTGCCTGAACGCCATGGGCCATAGCGGCAAAGTCGTTGATAATCCGGATTTGCTCGCACTGAAGCGATTGCTGTAGGTCGTAACGACTAAATTGCCAGGGACAATTGGTGATGGATAAAGGATTTAAATCGGCAGGACAGGCTACGGCAAAACAGACCTTGCTGGGTGGGTGCCGCCAGCCGGTTGTGCCCTCTATCTGCTGCCTTAAGGATTCAAGTAATAACAGGAACTGCGGCTGCTGCTCCACTGAGTAATAGAATTCGAAGTGGTGGTGGATCTCTCCTGCCATTAATACCGCAAAGCGAGCGTTCGTACCGCCGATGTCAGCGGCCAGATTCCATGCGGGTTTCATTTATGTATGACTCTCAAACAAATACGAAGCACCTTGATCGGCAGAACTGGTATTGGCCCTATTCAGGGCAAATAACTCCCGTCCGCAGCCCCATGGGTGCGGGTTTGGTTGCTGACAGGCAGGACGGTTATTGAGTTCATTCATGTCTCCGAGATAGTCGATAATTCCTTGCCTGGCATCCACTCTTAGCCTGTCGCCATCGCGCAGTTTTGCCAGGCTTCCGCCGAGTGCTGCCTCCGGTACCAGATGTACTACTGCCGGAACCTTTCCGGAAGCACCGGACATTCTACCGTCTGTCACCAGTGCAACTCGGTAGCCTTGGTCCTGCAGGCTGCTCAGTAGTGGGGTAAGTTTATGTAGCTCTGGCATGCCATTTGCCCTGGGCCCCTGGAAGCGAACAACGATCACACTGTCTTTATTTAAGGCACCGGATTGGAAAAGCGGTTTTAGATCATCCTGGTTATCGATGATCACGGCAGGTGCTTCAATGATGCGGTGTTCTGTGGCAACAGCTGATACTTTGATGATGCCTTTTCCGAGGTTGCCGTTTAAAAGCCGCAGTCCACCTTCGCTAGCAAAGGGTGCCGCGGCACTCGTTAATACATCAGGATCGTGCGAGCTTTCGGGGGCGTCGCGCCAGACTAGTTTATGGTCCTTGAGACTGGCTTGCTGATTGAAACTGCTAAAATTCTTGCCCCACACGGTCATTGCTTCAGGGTACATCAAGCCCGCGCTCAGTAATTCACTGAACAGGGTGCCAGTGCCTCCGGCTGCATGGAAATGATTGATATCAGCTTGACCATTGGGATACACCCGGCATAACAACGGTACCGACTGCGATAAGTCTGCAATGTCGTTCCAGGTAATTAGTATTCCGGCTGCCCGGGCGATGGCGATGAGATGAATGCTATGGTTGGTTGAGCCTCCAGAAGCAAGTAGCGCCACGATGGCGTTAACAATCGCTCGTTCATCGATGACCCGGCCTATGGGTCGATAGTCGTTGCTCCTAGTGGAAATTCTGGCCAGTTGGCGGCCAGCCTCAGCTGTGAGCGCTGCGCGCAGGGGATTGTCAGGGTTGATAAAGGAGCTACCGGGTAATTGCATCCCAAGGGCTTCCAGGATCACCTGGTTGCTGTTGGCAGTACCGTAAAACGTGCAGGTGCCTGGACTGTGGTACGAGGCCAGTTCAGCTTCCAACAAGGCATCGCGATCGATTTCTCCTTTGGCAAAGCGCTCTCGGGTCTTTTGCTTTTCTTTATTGTTAAGGCCGGATTCCATTGGCCCCGCAGGGACAAAGATAGCTGGCAAATACCCAAAGGCCAGACAACCTATGAGTAGTCCGGGAACAATCTTGTCACAGATGCCCAGGGCGAGAACGCCATCAAACATCTGGTGAGACAATGAAACAGCGGTGCATTGTGCAATCAGGTCGCGACTCAGGAGACTCAGTTCCATGCCGGTTTGGCCCTGAGTAACGCCGTCACACATGGCAGGGACGCTACCGGCGACCTGGCCTGTGCAACCCATTTGGCGTAATGCCAGTTTCAATTGCTCTGGATAATCACGGTAAGGCTGATGGGCGGATAACATGTCGTTATAGGCCGTAATAATGGCCATATTCCCTGATGCCATGATTTTCAGTTGTTGTTTGTCCGTGGCTTCGCAGGCGGCCATACCATGGGCCAGATTACCGCAGCTTAGCTGCTCGCGGTCGGGCTGATTATTGCGGCCCTGTTCTAACTGCTGGAGGTAGGCAGTCCTCAAGGATTTGCTCCTTTTGGCTATGTTGTCAGTCACTGTAACGATCTGGGCGTTAGTTTGGGTCACGAGAGCACTCTTTAATCAAAACTGAATTGTAACAAAATTACATTAATATGGGAATTACAGACACAAACCGCTCACAATATGTAATTTAACTACATACTATGGTGGTGCGAGATCGCAGCGATTCGTGTTTTACAAGATTAAATCGACGGTTTGAGCGGGCTAACTAAAGGGCCCGACGGCAGGAGACCAGACGATCCCATAACCGAAAGAGGGAGGACTGCGTTGCTAAAGCAAGTTGTTCGCTTGCCAGGTAGTGTCTCCACAGTATGGCCATAGATGGATTTCGCTGAAAATGGCGGTGCCTACCTGTAAACAAGCCTGGACAGGCAAAACCAAATGTAGTCATTGTTTCGTTTTGTGCCGCCGGAAGATGATCTCATTTTTGATCCTATCGACCTGTTTTTATTTCGTCCACTGGTCAGCAGTGGGTTCTAGGTTTCACCTGGTCGCAGAGAGACTAGGCGTAGACGCTGAATTCACAACTGGAAGGTCAGGAAACCCAACTTTGGTGGGGATGTGGATGATAAATGTAGGCATAACATGCGTCGATTGACCGCCTTTTTTGGAGACGACT
>CAZGCW010000161.1:0-9155 GCA_964524295.1 uncultured Pseudomonadales bacterium | reverse complement strand
ATGGCGGTACCAACTGGTCAGAAGAATATTGCCCGGAAGGCGCGCACCAACCCACCGGCGTGCCCAGCGCTGGCGCGCCATTTGCAATTTTTCAAGGTGCTGATGACTGCAAGATTAACGGCAATACTTCCCATATTAACCTGAACCCAGGCCTCCGAGCCGGCCTGCCAAACGGCTACGATGACGGTGTACACGGCCTAGAACAGGATACTGATTTCCTGTCCCTGCAGTTAGACTGGAACATAAATGACAGCCTGTCTCTGACTTCTGTTACCGGCCTTATCGATCTCGAACACTGGGAACTCGATGACTACAGCTATGGCGTTGGCGTATTTGGTGGGCTGCACAATAACCACTATGAAAGCCTATCACAGGAAATTCGCATAGCCAGTCACTCAGATGGGCCCATTAACTTTCAGTTAGGCTTCTTCTGGCAGCAAATTGAACAGGAATTCAATGCTTATCAGTATGCCTTCAACCTGGGCGTGATGCCGAATATTTTCGGAGACCCTTCAATGCCAGTAGGGCCCGACCCCATTACCGGCAATGCATACGATTACAACAAAGACCACTTCCTCGATACCGATGTGATATCCGCCTTTTTTGCTCTTTATTGGGATCTCAATGAACGCACTGAAGTCACCCTGGGGGCTCGATATACCCAAGAGGATAAGGAAGGTTACATCTTGATTCCTTACGTGCATGCCATGGCCGCCGCGTTCGGATTTGGTGGACCACCTAGAATTGATGGGCTTGAATTTGACGACAATAATGTCTCTCCAGAATTCGCCGTCAACTACTATTTGAACGACGACGTCAGTGTCTACTTCGCCTACAAAGAAGGCTTCAAATCAGGTGGTATCGATAACAGCGCCCTGCCGACAGCAGCGCTCAACCCTTTATCGCCAACCTTTGATGGGTTTGGTTTCCTGGTCTATGAATCAGAGGAAGCCAAGGGATTCGAAGTCGGCATGAAAGGTAACTTCAACAACGATACCTTGCGAATCAATGCAACCGCGTTCTCCTATGAATACAGTGACTTGCAGGTTCAATTGTTCGATTCCACCATCATCCAGTTCCAGACCTTTAATGCGTCTGCTCTGGAAACTCAAGGGCTGGAATTTGATCTCCAATGGCAAACCAATGTTGAAGGACTTTCGATCAGAAGTGCCTGGGCTTTGACAGATACCTTCTATTCTGATGACTTCATTGTAGCAACGGGTGAGAACCTGAAAGGCCAGGATGGTTCTGGCAGTGCTAGAGTGTCCGGCTTTATCGGTTTCACTCATGATCAACCAATGGGCAGCCATTGGCGCCTGAGTGCATCAATGGATGCGCGTTACACAGGCGACTATGCCTGGACGGCAACCGTTGACCCGCTTGAACAAGATGCCTTCTGGTTACTTGACGCAGCGGTGAGTCTCTATTCTGAAGACGGTCGGCATTCCTTTAACCTGATGGGTCGCAATCTAAGCGATGAGATTTATATTATCGGTGGTGGCGCAATTCCTGGCCGTTGCCCGAATTTTATGAACGGCCCTGCCGTCTGTAATAATACAGGACCGAATAGTCTCGACCAGGCAGCGACGACACCCTTAGGTCGAACTGTGTCATTACAATATCGATTTACGCTGTAACGATGGCCCTATTCGAGAAAAGCGGCTTCTTAAGGCCGCTTTTTTATATTTCTAACGACGACACGGGCCTGTCTCAACAAAGCCGGACAGCTTATTCAACGATAGAATTAACTGCTAATTGCCAGCAACACGCATTTGCGAAAACGAAAAGGATGCTTCATAACATCAGGGTGGTGTCTATCCTGATTCGATTTCGACGCATTTTTCGAAAGAAACCATCCCGCTCTTTGTTCTCGAACGAGGTTAGAAAGAAACAAGCTTGCTTGCTTTTTGTCATTAAATAGTGATAGTTATGAAGAGGGTGAATAAAAAAAACATTCAAGGGGATTATTATGGAGTTTCTTAACCGACAAACTCTGCTCAGTCTCGTAGGCTGGATCACCATGCTGAGCACTGCATCAATACCAGCCTGGGCTGCCGATAACGAGGCTACTGTACTAGAAGAAATTGTGGTAACCGCAAGAAAACAAGAAGAATCTGCACAGGATATTCCAATTGCTATCACTGCATTAACACAAGAGTTGCAAAACTCGTCAATTCGGAATTTGTCTGACCTTAATGGTTACGCACCGAATATGGTGTTTGGGGTTGATGGTGCTCGTGGTGGTGGTGGCGCAAGCGTTACCATTCGCGGAATCAGTCCAACAAGAACCGATGACAACTCATTTGACTCTCCCATTGCTGTGGTGATCGATGATGTTTTCCTGGGAACATTAGCCGGGCAGGTCATCGAAAATTTTGACCTTGAACGGGTCGAGGTGTTGCGAGGACCACAAGGGACCTTGTTTGGAAAGAATACCGTGGGCGGCGTCATCAATGTTGTCCGTAGCCGGCCAACAGGAGAAAACGGTGTTCGCTTAAAGGTAACCGCAGGGAAAGATGGCCAGCAAGAATTTCGGGCCGTTCTGAATACGGGACTGTCAGATAATGTCGCACTCAAAGTGTTTGGTTCCAGTATTCAGTACGACGGGTTCATGAAAAATATCACCACGGGTAGTCGTGCTGCTGAAAAGGATTATCACAATGTTGGGGCTACCCTTCTCTGGGAACCCAACGACAAATTTGATCTGTTATTTACCGCAGAAGTATTTGATGATAATGGCATCCTTGATGCCTATCACACCAACTACAATACGGCGCCTGGTGTGATCCCAGCACCGCCAGCCGGTTCTCCAGAAAGCGATTTCAGTGGCGGATTCGCAGTCTGCGCGCTTGGTGGCCTACTCTATGGCGTCGATGCCTGCAGAACCTCACTAGACACCCCATCGTTTTCAGACAACGATAAAGATAATGTCTACGCATTGGAAACCGATGCCTATACCTTAAAGATGACCTATGAATTAAACGAGAACATCACCCTGGTATCGGTCACTGGTTACCGAGACGTGGTCGAATATCGAAAGTTTGATTTCGATGCATCAGCGGCGCCGTTCATCACCATCGAACGGTTTAATGAATATGACCAAACCAGTCAGGAAATCAGACTCGATGGCCAATGGGAGAACGTAACGCTATCAGCGGGTCTGTATTATTTCAATAACGAGTTTGAGCAGGACTGGATTACTGGCGATGGTTTCTGGTCGTTTATATTTACCACCTTTGCACCGGGTGCCTCCTCAGCTAGCGATCCTACATGGTGGGGCCTCTGTGTGGCGGGCGTTATCCTGTCCTGTGACCCTGGATTGACTCACGTCCCCGCTGGAGAGAACGTGACCCAGATTCTTTACGAGACCCATGAAACCACATCCTATGCAGCTTATGGCCAGTTGGACTGGCGCTTTGCAGACCAATGGACCCTGACCGCAGGCGTACGGTGGACTCGAGAAGAAAAAGACTTTGTCGCTGGACAAGCCTATTTGACCAATGAAGCCCGCGCCCTAATGAGGATCTTCCCTGGCGGCTATGCCGAACTCTCCAAGAGTTGGACTGAGGTCTCACCAAAATTGGGGCTGGCCTATCAAATTAACGAAGATTCCATGCTTTATGCGTCCTACGCTGAAGGGTTCAAATCCGGTGGGTTTTTCGGTGTGAATCAAAATATTGCCGATTTTGTCAGAGACCAGTACGAACCTGAATATGCCAACTCCTTTGAACTCGGATACAAGAGCCAGCATATGAATAATCGTATGCGATTTAACCTGACCTACTTCAGGAACGACTTTAAGGATAAACAGGAACAATCGGTTCAGCAGGATGCGACTACGAATACGGTCGCAACCGTATTTTCCAACGCGGCCAGTGTCATCTATTCAGGGTTTGAGCTCGAGACTCAGTTCATATTCAATGAATACTTCAGAGGCTTCTTTAATTATGGCTATCTGGACGCCGAATACGACAAATTCGTCACCGACTTGAATCCGAATGATGATGGACCCGCCGGAGGAGCAATGCCTGAGGATGCGTCTCACCTAAATCCTCGTAATGCACCTGGATTTACCTACGGCTTAGGTGGCACGCTGGCTTTCCCGGTTGGCGACGCATCAGTAGAAATTTTCGCTAAGTTCACCAAAATTGATGAAATTGATGCGAGCCTGCTCAATCTGGAACAAGCAAAAATAGAGCAACGCGATGATGTAAGCGCGTCGATTGGCTATTACCACGATAATTGGTCTGTGGTCGCATTCGGTAAAAATCTAACCGACGAACGCTTTGAAAGTTTCTTCCCGATTGCTACCCTGTTCGCAGCAGGTAATGTGAACAGACCCAGAACCTTCGGTTTAGAACTTACTTATGAAATGTAAATTTCTTTAGACTAAAAACCCGGCTAAACAGCCGGGTTTTTTTTGTATACAAAAAAGATTTCGTAAATCGAACCGCCTCAAACCAACTACGATAAAGAGCATCACTGGTAAAACCAAGCCAGCTGACAAAACAACAGACTCAATTCAATATCTAGCGTATTTTAGGAATACGATTCCAAATCCACCTGGAAAAAAAAGCAAATAATATCAGCAGCGTAATAGGAATCACGATCACTACAAACATCTGAACCTTTACGTCTTTATCAAACCGATCAACTCGCGCTTGCAGCAAACCAACGTATTCTTCGGCCACCTTCTTGACAAGATCTTCTGACGCCGTTTGATCAAAAACAAGGGTATCGCCGTTCGGGACGATAACTTGCCAAGTCAGGCTGCCATCGACAAGCGAGCCTAACCGACCCATAACATATCGTTGCCCTTGAGTACTTGTTCGAGGATTCTTTTCAACACTGATTACAGCGGCGCGGGATTTAACTGATAGCTGTTGCTCCAGCGTGCCGTATAATCGAGGCTGTTCAAGCGTTGGCCAATTTTTTACAAAGATTGCAGAAACCAAGATTGCATAAGCGATTCCGAACACAATAAAACCTGTAAGCCAGCGCATCTCTTAATCCCCTTTTGATTAACAGTAATCGACCGTTACCCCATCAGCTTAACGATTTTTACTCCAGAAGTTTAGGCGTTTAACCGCGATGTGCGATCTATTTTTTCACTGTATAGGGGTAACCCCGGTGGTTTCTAAACCAAAGAGTAACTGTACAGTTTCATCAGCACTAGGGCAGCAGAGGGGAATTGGGATCAATTTGCTTGGTCCAGCACCGGTTACCCGATCCAGCTTACCTAGACACCATCTGGGAGGGGCAATGATTACCACGGGCTTATACTGAAAGGTGTTCCTTGATCAGGGATTCAGACAAACCACTCATTACATCAGAAGCAACGACTGCACCTTTACTCATGATATGGAAATGACTGGCGACTCTACGGACAAAAGGAAGCTTCTGCTCAACGACAAGAACGGTTAAGCCTAACTCTTGATTCAGCCTGATGATGACATCACCAATTTCTTCAACAATATTAGGTTGGATGCCCTCGGTCGGCTCATCCAGAATTAAAAATTTAGGCTTTAATACCAATGCCCTGGCAATCGCTAATTGCTGTTGCTGACCTCCAGATAGGTCACCGCCTCTGCGCTGCATCATCGTCTTGAGTACAGGAAACAATTCAAAAATATGGTCTGGCAAGACACGCTCTGATCTAGGTAGGTTACCCAGGCCGGTAAGCAGGTTTTCTTTAACGGACAATAGAGGAAAGATCATCCGTCCTTGAGGGACATAACCAATCCGTAATGAAGCTCTATGCTCCGCCGGTAAGCGAGCCAGGTCATTATCTTCAAAAAACAGGGTGCCCGAATCTATTTTGAGCAATCCCATGACGCTGTTGAGCAGCGTCGTTTTACCTACACCATTCCTACCAATCAAACTGACACACGTGCCAGCGTCTACCCTCATATTAACGTTCCACAAAGTCTGGGATTGGCCATAGGACTGATCAACATTTTCAACAACCAACATCAACCTGACCCCAAATAAACTTCGCGAACTTTAGGATCCTCTTGCACCAGGTCAAAGGCACCTTCCGCCAGCACACTGCCTTCATGCAAAACCGTCACTTGACTGGCAATCGATCGAACAAACTCCATATCGTGCTCAACTACGACAACAGAATGTTCGCCGGCGAGGCTAGTCAATAGCTCTGCGGTTGCTTCTGACTCCTGCTGGGTCATACCGGCAACGGGTTCATCGACCAACAGCAATAATGGATCCTGCATTAACAACATGCCGATTTCTAACCACTGCTTCTGCCCATGAGATAAAGAGCCTGCCATTTTTTTAGGGAAATCAGTTAACCCAATCAACTGCAACACTTCTTCTATCCGGTCTCTTTCCTGTCCGGTTAACTGTTTGAATAAGGTAGTCCAGACACGCTTATCTGACTTCATAGCCAATTCAAGGTTTTCAAATACGGTGTGTTGTCCAAACACCGTCGGCTTCTGAAACTTGCGTCCAATTCCAAGAGAAGCAATTTGCGGCTCAGACATTTGCAGTAGATCAATGGTCTGCCCATAAAAGGCTGAGCCGGAATCTGGACGGGTTTTACCTGTAATGACATCCATCAACGTCGTTTTACCAGCGCCATTAGGCCCGATAATACACCTGAGTTCACCAACTTCGACAAATAGCGTTAGTTCATTAAGGGCCTTAAAACCATCAAAACTGAGCGTGACATCTTCCAGGTAGAGAATCACTCCGTTGTTGGTCACTAGCTCTTCTCTGGTCGGCGGTTTTGAGAAAAAATTGAAATAACCGGTAGCCGCAGTAACACCCCTATCAGCAGCGGTATCGGTTCTATCGACCGGGTTATTGCTCATGGGAGTCTCTGTTTGTTAATTGATTCCACATTCCGACAACCCCTTTAGGTAAAAATACGGTCACCACTACAAACAGGGCGCCCAGTGCAAATAACCAAATCTCCGGTAATGCACCCGTTAAGAATGTCTTAAAATAGTTAACCAATCCAGCGCCTAAAGCCGCACCATACAACGTGCCTCTCCCACCTAGCGCCACCCAGACAACCAGTTCAATCGAATTAAGGGGTTGAAACTCACTTGGATTAATTATCCCAACCTGCGGTACATACAGTGCACCCGCAATACCAGCGATCACAGCTGAAACCGTGAAAATCCATACCTGATAAAGTTCGACTCGATAGCCGATAAACCGAGTGCGCGCTTCGGCGTCACGAACAGCAGTGACAACGCGACCCAGTTTGGAGGTAACAATATAGCGACACAACAAATAGCCCATCGCCAGGGCAACCGCTGAACTGACAAATAACAGCACCCGTGTCGTATCCGTCTGCAAGCTTGCACCTAGAATATCCTTGAAATCAGTCAGTCCATTATTGCCACCAAATCCCATTTCGTTACGAAAAAAGGCCAGCATCAATGCATAAGTCAAAGCCTGGGTCATAATAGAGAGATAAACGCCTGATACCCGGGAACGAAAAGCCAACCAACCAAATACAAAAGCTAACAACCCGGGTACTAACATGACCATGAGCATGGCAAACCAGAATTGATCAAAACCCAGCCAATACCAGGGCAGGCTTTCCCAATCTAAAAACACCATGAAATCAGGGAGTTCAGGATGCCCATAAACACCTCGGGAGCCTACCTGTCGCATCAAATACATACCCATGGCATATCCGCCAAGTGCAAAGAAGGCGCCATGACCTAAGCTTAAAATACCGCAGTAGCCCCAGACTAAATCGAGTGCGATGGCGAGCAGGGCATAGCAGAGATACTTGCCCAGCAACGTAACCGTGTAAGTTGACAGATGAAAAACTGAGTTTTCAGGAACCAATAAGTTTGCAGTAGGCACGACTATAATCATTGCCAACAGCACTGTCAGAAACGCCCAACCTCCCTTTTCGTGATCTAAAAATCGAGATACCAGCATTAGTCTTCCACCGCTCGACCTTTCTGCGGGAACAAGCCACGAGGTCGCTTCTGAATGAAAAGGATGATGAATACCAGCACCAGAATTTTCGCCACGACTGCTCCGGCCACCGGTTCGATAAATTTATTAACAATGCCTAAGGACAATCCAGCAACCAGGGTTCCCCAGAGGTTTCCTACTCCGCCAAAAACAACCACCATAAAGGAATCGACTATATAACCCTGGCCCAGGTTGGGCCCAACATTGGTCAGCTGAGAAAGGGCAACGCCGGCAACACCCGCAATACCTGCACCCAACCCAAAGGTCATTATATCCACCCGCGCGCTGCGTATACCCATCGCCTTGGCCATAGACCGATTCTGGGTCACCGCACGCACCTCCAAACCCAATCGGGTCCGCTGCAGAATAAGCAGTAATGCTGCGAAGACCAATAAAGCGAAAAAGAAGATGTACAAACGGTTATAGGTAATTGACAGACCTTGTGCTATTTCAAGAGAACCGCTCATCCACTGAGGCGTTGATACCGCTCGATTTAAAGGAGAAAACAGCGAACGCACTGTTTGCTGGAGAATCAGGCTCACGCCAAAAGTTGCCAGTAGTGTCTCCAAAGGCCGACCATACAGAAACTGGATGACACTGCGCTCGATCATGATCCCAACGATGCCAGAAACACAGAAGGCAGCCGGCACCGCAATCAATAAGGAATACTCTATGATCTCTGGAAATAATATCTGAACAACATAGGTCGTATAGGCGCCTATCATGATCAATTCACCATGCGCCATGTTGATCACGCCCATCACCCCAAAGGTAATCGATAAACCAATCGCAGCCAACACCAAAATAGAGCCGAGACTGAGGCCAAAAAAGAATGTTTCAACCATCTGATACTGATTCGCAAGTGCTTCTAGCTCGAGCAAAGCATCCCTCGCCGCTCCTCGAACATCCTCTCCCAAGGATTGATCGCTGGTAATATTAGTCAACTTTGTACGAACAGTCGGATGTAAATTACTCGCACTGGCTTTGATGGCAGCCAACCGCGTAGCATCATCATCAACCTCTAGATCGAATATGATCAGGGCCATATCGATGGCGTCCTGCACAGCCCCTTCCTGTTCAAGCTGTCGACGACTAACCAAGTGTGACCTCAACTGCGCATCACCGGAAACAACGATGGCCTCGACCGCCTCAATCCTGTTCGTGACATCTACATGGTTTAGTTGCCGTCCGGCTAT